>CAKSAM010000009.1 GCA_934436245.1 uncultured Acetatifactor sp. | reverse complement strand
AAAGCAAATAACGGAGCGCAGGGAAGCGCTCGTCAATTCAAGGAGGAATATATTATGGTAGTACAACACAATCTTACCGCTATGAACTCTAACAGAATGTTAGGTTTGACTCAGAGCTCTCAGGCAAAGTCAACTGAGAAGCTGTCTTCCGGTTACAAGATCAACCGTGCAGCAGATGATGCAGCAGGATTATCCATCAGTGAAAAAATGAGAAAACAGATCAGAGGACTGACACAGGCTTCCGCTAACGCAGAAGACGGTATCTCCACTGTACAGACTGCTGAAGGTGCACTGAACGAAGTTCAGGACATGCTGCAGAGAATGAACGAGCTGGCTGTTAAGGCTTCCAACGGAACCAATTCCGAGAACGACAGAAGCTACATCCAGAACGAAATTGATCAGCTGACCACTGAAATCGATCGTGTTGCTGAGACAACCAAGTTCAACGAGACCTACCTGTTAAAGGGCGACAAGGATGCAGTTAAGGGTTACAGCTATTCTTATGGTGCGACCACAAATGGTCCTGCAGCAGCAACTATTTGTGCTAAATTGAACACCTCAGTTACAGGCTCCAACACTGGTTCCAAAGTTACATTTGCTGCTGCAGCTCCGACCGATGATAAGACAGCAGCAGCACAGAATGAATTGCTGAAAGTTTTACAGAAGAGCGGCGCAAGAATTACTATTGCAGCTGGTGTCACTGGAGAGGCTGCTAAGGTAGCAATTTCTGTAGATGGTTATGATGTAGCCAGCAATGGAAAAGTAAGTAAGGACGGCGTTGATACAGGTATTACATTATCAGCTTCGAATGGTAATGACAATACAAAGGGAACCACCGCACTGTCTGATACTGTAACACTTAATTCTAAGGCAGTTACAGCAGCGGCAGAAGGCAAACATGCAGCATTTTATGATAAGGATGGCAATAGAATTTCTGAAAATGCGTTAAGTAATTACTTCACTGGTACTACTGCAGCTGATGGTAAAGCTTCTGCAACTCAATTGAAAGACAAGACTCTGTATGACCAGTTTGGTAATGTGGCAACTTTCGATACAAAGAATGTTCAGGCTGCACAGGATCAGGTAGGAAACCTGAAGCTGTCCTTACATGTAGGTGCTGATGCGACTACCAACAACAAGATTGAGTTAAGTCTGGATGCAATGTCTGCTAAGGGACTTGGAGTGAACGGTCTGAGAGTAGACGGAACCACTTCTACTAATGCAGATAACGCAATTGAGACCATTAAGGAAGCTATCCAGAAGGTATCTACTCAGAGATCCGCACTTGGTGCAGTTCAGAACAGACTTGAGCATACCATCAGCAACCTGGATAACGTTGTAGAGAACACCACAAGTGCTGAATCTGCTATCCGTGATACAGATATGGCTACTGAGATGGTTAAGTACTCTAACAACAACATCCTGTCTCAGGCAGGTCAGGCTATGCTGGCTCAGGCTAACCAGTCTAACCAGGGCGTACTGTCTTTGTTACAGTAATTGATCAGTTAGAGCATCTAACATAGCAATAAGAGGAGGGCTCGGCTTTGCGGCCGGGTCCTTTTCTCTTTGTAAAGCGGAAAGGATTCCAGACATGAACAATGAGTATATCCTATTATCTGTCTCCATGTTGATCTCAGGACGAGATGAGATGGAGAAAAGCTTGAAATCACTTCTTTATTTCAAAAATGCATTTCCCACGGAAATTATATTGGTAGATACCGGATGTAATGCAGAGCAGCGTGCACTGGCAGCAAAGTATGCCGATAAAATCATTGATTTTACCTGGTGCGGTGATTTCGCGGCGGCTAGAAATGCCGGATTGAAAGAAGCACATGGAGAGTGGTTCATGTTCCTGGATGATGATGAATGGTTTGATGACCCCAAAGAAATCATTACTTTTTTCAAGTCCGGAGAATATGAAAAATATAATAGTGCGTCCTATGTTATCAGAAATTATTTGGATTTTGAAGGAGTAAGTTATGTGACTTCATATCCGTCCAGAATGGTAAGACGGGAGAAAGAGACTCATTTTATTGGCAAAGTTCACGAATATCTTTTTCCATATAATAAACCGGTAAAGGAGTTTACGGATTTCGTACATCACTATGGGTATGCGTATAAAAGTATGCAGGAGGAGGTAGCTCATGCATGGAGAAATATAAATCCGCTACTTGAAATGCGGAAAGAAAATCCGGGAAATACCAGGTGGATGTATCAACTGGGACAAGAGTATTTTGCAATTAAGAATTATGACAAAACGGTGAAATCCTGTCAGGAAAGTTTGGCAGATTGGGAACAATATAAGAATAAAGTGGAATACTATCCTACTCATATAGGAACACTTTATGGATATATTTTATTTTCATTAGAATATCTGGGAAAATATGAAGAAGAAAAAGAATGGTTAAATAAAGCTCTTAATTTACCCTTGAATGATCAAAAAGTAATGGAAGTTAGTATAGTATTTTACAACCTTGCAGGAGCAAGATTGTACGGAATCTTGGAAGATGTAGAGCAATGTGTGAGTTATTTTAAACGATATATAGAGGGATTAATAAAATTTAAGAACAATAGAGATGCTATGGAAACGGAGACGGAAGGAATTGTATCCAATGTATTTCATAATGTGTACTATTCTGAAGCAGTGTTAATCTGTCTGCCGGCATTACTACATAAAAAAGAATATAAATTGGCACAAGAGTCATTGAAACGGATAGAATGGAAGGAAAAAAATGTTTTCTTTCAAAGAAAATGTGCAAAAAAGATTATAGACACCTGTTGTAATACGGAAATGCAAACATTTTATGAAGAAATTTTTCAAAAGTTTACTGAAGGAGAAGAAGGAATTCATGAAATGTATCCGGTGTTTAGAGACTTGCAGATGGAATATACGCAGTACAGAGAGGACGATAAATTAGGAAAACTACGTCGTCTTGTGGCAACACTGGATAATGATCATTTTTATGTTCAGGCATCCAAAATCATCTGGGAATGGGAAGAAGGACAGAAGGATACAGGGAAAATTCAGGAATGCTTCCGTAAGTTATTTATGAAATGTCCGGATCACATCTTAGAGGTTGAAGATAAAGTTTGGGAAATCGCCAGAGAGATGCAGATAGATGTTGCATCATTATTATTGCGAATGGATTACCGTACCTGGCGCAGAGCTTTGGAAAGCATGGAACATTGGGCATCACCGGAAGAATGGGAAAAATGGAATCACAGGGTTCAAGGATGGAAACGAAGTGAAGATATCCGGTTTGAACTCTTTGAAATAAAATATGCAGGAAGCAGTCTTGCAAATATAAAAAAGAAAACAGATAATTTACCGGAGTTAGAAGAACGACTTTGGAGATATGCGGATCAGGTATTTGATTTTTATCATCCCTATTATAAGGAAGAAACGTTGGAAGAAATTCCTGTCGGACTGCCGGATGAATTGCAGTTAGCATTGGGATTAAGAAAATTACACGTTTATCGTGAATCCGGACAGGAGCGCAATGCGTTGGAGTGTATGAAAACGTGTCTCGGAATTTATCCAAAGTTGGATAAAACAATGCTTGTTTATGCCGAGATGTTACGGGATGAATTACAACGTCAGAATGCGGAGGCGGATGCTGCAAAGCAGGAATTACAGCAAATGGCAGAATCACTGAAAACAATGGCTAAAGCACAGATATCTCAAGGAAATATGGAGGCTGCAAAGCAGATTCTGTTACAGACCAGCCAATATGTTCCGGAAGACGAGGAAATAAAAACTCTTTTAGAGCAGATGAAGTAGAGAGGAGCAAAAACATGAGTGTATTTATTACAGCAGAGATCGGAATTAATCATAACGGAGACTTACAGCTTGCAAAGAAGCTGATTGATACAGCGGTAATTGCAGGCTGCGATGCCGTAAAGTTCCAGAAAAGAACTGTAGATAAGGTATATACACAGGAATACCTGGCAAGCCCCAGAAAGAGCCCCTGGGGGGAGACCCAGCGTGCACAGAAAGAGGGACTGGAATTCGGCAAGGAAGAATATGATGAGATCGACAGATATTGTAAGGAGAAAGGGATTGCGTGGTTCGCTTCCGCATGGGATGTGGACTCCCAGATTTTCCTGAGACAATATGATCTGAAATACAATAAAGTGGCATCCGCTATGTTAACTAATGATGAGTTGTTACAGGAAATTGCTTCTGAGGGAAAATATACGTTTATTGCAACCGGAATGAGTACTTTGGATGAAATTGATCATGCGGTAGACATTTTTGAACAGGCAGGATGCCCTTACGAGCTGATGCATTGCAACAGTACCTATCCGATGCCAGTGGAAGATGCAAACCTGAAACTGATTCGTGTACTGGCAGATATCTACAAATGTAAAGTTGGCTACAGCGGACATGAGGCAGGCACACTTGTCAGCACTTGTGCTGTGGCAGCGGGTGCAACCTCTATAGAGAGACATATCACCATGGACAAGACGATGTATGGCTCTGATCAGAAGGCATCCATTGAGCCTTATGAGCTGTGCAGGCTGGTAAAGGATATTCGTGATACTGAGAAGATCATGGGTACAGGCAAAAAAGTACTGACTCCCGCCGAGGAAGAAGTTAAGAAAAAGCTCAGAGGATAGGACACACGCATTATGATCAGACTTGTAGTATTTGATATCGATGGTGTCATAACGGACGGTACAGTAATCGTTGATATGAATGGCACAGAGCAAAAGAAGATCAATCTGAAAGATATTGATGCCATATTTGAACTGCACAGAGAGCAGTTCAAACTGGCAGCAATCACCGGAGAGAATACAGAAATTGTTCACTATTTCGAAAAAAGATTCCCCTGGGATTATTTCTATTGCGGTGCCAAGAAAAAAACGGAAATTTTGTGGGAAATAGAGCAGAAAGAACAGCTGAAACCGGAGGAAATCTGTTATATTGGCGATGGAAAGTATGATGTGGAGCCGCTGGAGCATGCAGGCTTAGGCATCTGTCCGGCAGATGCCATTGACCGGGCAAAACAGGCAGCCAATATGATTCTACAAAAAGAAGGTGGTCAGGGCTGCCTTTGGGAACTGGTGCAGATTCTGAAAGATTATAATTCGCAGGAACTTCCGGTGAATTACTTCTATCAGAGATTAGAAGAGCATGAAAACATTTTCAAAAAGATGGCAACGGACCGTAAGGTAACAGATACCGTTATGGCAGTGGCAGAAGATATCTGCGAGATTTTTGGGCGAAACGGACAGCTGTTCCTGTGTGGAAACGGTGGAAGTGCTGCGGATGCCCAGCATATTGCAACAGAATTTGTCAGTCGTTTTTACAAGGAGCGCCCAGCTATGAATGCAGAAGCACTTACCGTTAATACCTCTACATTGACTGCTATTGGCAACGATTACAGCTATGAACGTGTATTTGTCAGGCAGCTGGAGGCAAAGGCTGGAAAAGGTGATATGCTGATTGCTATTTCTACCAGTGGTACATCCAAGAATGTGTTGGAAGCTTTACGCTATGCGAAAAAACAGGGGATTCGGACAGTCATGCTGATGGGAGATCACGAAGTACCGGAACTGCAGGAAATCTGTGATCATGTGGTAAAGGTTCCGTCCAAGATCACACCACGCATTCAGGAAGCACATATTTTCATAGGCCATACCATTGCAGAGTATGTAGAACATAAATTATTTGGAGAAAAGTTATGATAAAATTATCGGATTATGTATTTCAGTTTTTACAGGAGAAAGGAGTGCAGTATGCATTTATGCTTCCCGGTGGGGGCGCCATGCATTTGGACGATTCTATTGGAAGATCTGGAATACAGTATATCTGCACTTTACATGAGCAGGCAGCGGCGGTAGCGGCTGAGGCTTATGCACAGCATACGAACAGAATCGGTGTATGCCTTACGACGTCCGGTCCCGGAGCTACCAATGCCATTACGGGAGTTACGGCGGGATGGATCGATTCGACCCCTATGTTTGTGATCTCCGGTCAGGCAAAACGTTCCGACCTCATCGGGGAGACGGGAGTCAGACAGATCGGTTCCCAGGAAGTACAGATCATCGATATGGTCAGACCCATTACCAAATATGCAGTGCAGATCATGGATCCTTCCGAAATCCGTTACCATATGGAACGGGCTTATTATGAAGCAACGACTGGCAGACCCGGGCCGGTATGGCTGTCTATTCCGTTGGATGTGCAGGCCGCAATGGTAGAGCCGGAGAAATTAGAAGGATATGTTCCTGAAACACCGGCAAAGCCGGATCTGACAGAGACTATCGCCAAGACTGTCCGGTTATTGCAACAGGCGAAAAAACCGGTCATTCTGGCAGGAAATGGAATCAAGCTGGCTGATGCGACAGAAGATTTTTACAAATTATTGGAAGTGTTACCCATTCCTGTACTTACTACCTGGAAAACAATCGACATGTTGGGAGAAGAAGATGAACTCTATGTGGGGCATCCCGGAGGAATGGGTGACCGAGGAGCCAATCTGATCTTACAGTCGGCAGATGTTCTGCTGTCTATCGGAAGTCGTCTGGATACCAGTCTGACAGCATTTAATGAACCACATTTTGGAATGTCTGCGAAAAAGATTGTAGTCGATATTGACCAGCATGAGTTGGATAGAATGAAGTTAGAACAGGTAGCGGCAATGCAGGCCTGTGATGCAGGAGATTACATTCGAAGCTTATATCATGCTGTAGTGGCAGATGACAAGATAAGAGAGCAGAGTGCTGAGTGGAAAACCTGGAATGCTTACGGTCATGAACTGCGTGCAAAATATCCGTCTGTGACGGCAGAACACAGAGCAAAACAGGGAGTAGTCAGTGCTTATTATTTCACAGAACTGTTATGCAAGCATACAACAAAAGAGGATGTTATCGTACCGGAGAGTTCCGGGGCAGCAGGAGAAATCACATATCAGGCGTTTTCTCCAAAACGTGGTCAGAAAATGAAAAATGCTGCGGGACTTGGCTCTATGGGCTTCGGATTACCCTATTCCATAGGAGCCTGTCTGGCCAATGAGAGACGCAGAACAATCCTGATCAACGGAGACGGCGCTTTCCAGATGAATATTCAGGAACTTGAGACATTAGTACGCTTACAGCTTCCCGTGAAGATCTTTATCTGGAATAACCAGGGATATGCAAGTATCCGTTCCATGCAGAACAATAATTTCGGCGGATTCCAGGTGGCAAGTGGAGAGTCCAGTGGATTAAGTATGCCGGATACCGTAAAGGTAGCAGCGGCATATGGACTGAAAACATTCCGGATCATGGATAATAGGCAACTTGAGCAGCAGATGGATGAAGTACTGAATGCAGAAGGACCGGTACTGTGTGAACTGATGATCTCGCCGGATGAGACAGTTTCCCCCAGAACCAAGACAATCGTACATGAGGACGGAACACTGGAGTCTTATCCATTAGAAAAAATGTGGCCTTGTGTAGAATAGGAAGAGCAGATGATTTTTGATATTCATGTAGAGCCTTATGAAATAAAAAAGCAAGTTAAGTATACCATGGATTTTCCGGAATATGGAGAATTTCCGGTTATGCAAATTGACCGTGGAAGTTACATATCAGGGGCAACGATTGAAACATCTTTGAACTTTCATGTATCTGACGGATGTTATAATTTGCAAATTGGAAAATATTGTGCTATGGCAGAAAATATTTTATTTATGATGGACTTAATGCATGACTACAAATATATTGCTATGGGCGCTATAGAAGAATTAAGAGGTGTTGAAAACCCTAATATAAGTTATGAACGTTACAGAGTGCAAAGAAAAGGCCAGATTCTGATAGAAAATGATGTATGGATTGGTCATGGTGCAACTATTATGGGAGGAGTAATTATTCATAATGGTGCGGTAATAGGTGCCAATGCTGTAGTTACAAAAGATGTTCCACCCTATGCTATTGTTGTGGGAAATCCTGCACGTATTATAAAGTATAGATTTGATGAAGAAACGATAAAAAGCTTTTTGAAAATTCGATGGTGGGACTGGACTCCGGAATTGATTAAGAGTAGACAAAAGGAGATGCTGTTTTCGGCAGAGAAGTTTGTATCCGCTTTTGGAGAGGATGAAACTGGAATAGCTCAAAATCCTATAAATAAAAATGTGGATGGTCCGGTATATGCGTGCATAGCTGATATAGATAGTAAATTTCCTGTATTTCCCAAAATATTAGGTGAGTTTTGCTATAGATATAGTAATATGAATGGTCAACTGGTCATCTACATTAGAAATGATGATAGCAAGGAATGCAATTTGCAAGGAATATTACAATGTCTGTCAGATTATCAGGATGTGAACTGTTCTATTCAGATTATAGATGACGCAGCTGTTTCAATCGAAGATGTTATAGGTAATACAGATTTTTATATTACAAATAGGTGCTCAGAAAATTTGAAAGCAGTTGAATTTGCATATAATTACTCCAAAAGAATTTTGTCGGGGGTAGATATTCCTATATGGAAATAGTAGAGAGATTACAATGAAGGAGTTTTAAATGGCAACAATAGAATTAAACGCTGTAGAAAAACAGCTGCAAGAAGCATTGATCAATCAGGAATATGAACAGGTGCAGATGCTGCTGGAGAAGAATGAAAGTAGCATCAGACCTATCTATCAGTCCATTTTTAAGGCATCTCTTGCATTTGCAGCAGGTGATGCTGAGCAGGTATGGAGAAACATTGCAGAAGGACTTCAGATAGATGGAAGCAATTATGAACTGTATATGATGTTGGGAGATTATTATGCAGGATATAATCTTCAGCAGGCATATCTATGCTATGAGAATGCTTTATTCTATTGTAATGTGGAAGAGGACAGAACGCAGATTCAGGCAGTTATAGACAATCTTACAGAGCAGGGAATCTCTGTGCCCAAGGCTGGAGTTGTCATCCTGTCTTACAATTTACTGGATATGACCAGAGATTGCATTGAGAGTATCCGAAAGACAACTCCGGACAGTGCCAGAGAGATTATCGTGGTTGACAACGCTTCAAAGGATAAAAGTGTTGCATGGCTGAAACAGCAGAAAGATATTAAATTGCTCTGCAATGAGGAAAACTGTGGATTTCCAATGGGATGTAATCAGGGAATCCGGATGGCAGAAAAAGAATCTGATATTCTGTTACTGAATAATGATACCATTATGACTCCGAATGCTTTATTCTGGCTTCGCATGGGATTATATGAAAATGATCAGGTAGGAAGTACAGGCAGTGTATCTAATTATGTGGCCAATGGACAGGCTGTGATAGAAAACGGAAAAACAGAAGAGGAGTACTCTGTCTTTGCCGCAAAGAATAATGTACCAATGGAAACACCATATGTGAATAAAGCAAGTCTGGTTGGATTTGCTCTTTTGTTAAAACGCTGTGTGCTCGAGAAGACGGGATATCTGGATGAAAGGTTTTCTCCGGGAAATTTTGAAGATAATGATATCTGCTTAAGAATCATATTAGGCGGATATCGCAATGTGCTCTGTAAAAACAGTTTTATTATTCATTGGGGAAGTAAATCGTTTGGAAAAGTGCCTCAAAAATATAATACGCTCTTGGAAACAAATCAGAAAAAGTTTTTTGATAAGTGGAAATTGCTAGATCTGACTTCAGAAAATTATCTGGAGATCAGAATGGATTTGCTGGATATTATGACTAAATATCACGTTCAGGGTAGTGCAAATATCATGACAATAGGTATGGGATGCGGCACAACATTGAGTTATCTGCAATCCAGATTTCCCCATGATCAAATTTTTGCAATAGAGCAGCAACCGTATCTGGCACAGATATCAAATCAAATCGTAGATACGGTTTGCGTAAACTTAGATGAGTGGAAAGGAGATGATCTGGCAGACACTTTTGACATGATTCTTGTGAATGAAACACTGGAATTTACAAAGAATCCGGAAGCAGTATTGAGGGAACTGGTTAAAATGCTAAAACAGGATGGCAAATTATTGATCGGTTTCTTTAATAGAGCATTTTATGAACGCATTGATGAGAATATTGGACAAGATGTATTGTTCGATAGAAATAGCATGCAGAAATTACTTGCTAATGTAAAAATGACAGTGGATGATTGGATGGGAATTCAACCGCTGGAGATTCCGGAACAGGAACAAAAAAGAATTCAGAAGGTTGCAGCGCAAAATCCGATGCTGAGACAAGATGATTTCGTGGCAATGCAGTGGACCTGTATTACGGAAAGACAGAGAGATGATATAAAGTTTGGGGATAAAATGGTTGTCTGCATGCCGACTTGTGGACATCCGAATGTAATTGAGGATGTATTACAACATTGTGCGGAGGTGTATAAGAGATACGCATTAGATGTTTATTTTTATGATAGTAGCAAGGACGAAGAGACAAAGAAGGTAATTGAAAACTATCAAGCTAAGGGCTATGATAATTTATACTATATTGCAGTGGATCCGGAAATGCCAGTAATAGATAAATTTGAAAATATTTATTTACTTAAAGGCATTCAGAAGAAATATAAATATATGTGGTATCTTAGGGAACGCTGTTGGTGCGAGGAAAAGACATTAAAGCTAATGTATCAGGCAGTGTGTGAAGACTACGATCTTGTTTTTATGGATGTAGGACATCCGGAGAGCAAAGAGGAAATTTCCATATGTAATAATGCTAATGAGTTCTATCATCGCTGTGGAGATTATGCAACGTCTATGGATACAGCAATTTATAATGTCGATACAATGCTTGGCAACCAACTTGATTTGGCCGAATTTCATGGAAAGTATTGTTTAAATCAGAGAAGAGGATTCTTATTCTTTTTGGTAATACTTGAACAATTAAGTAAAAAGATTCTACCAACTATCTGTTTATTAGCGGGAAACCAGGTCACAATATATCATTCTGTACTTGGACATTCCAGTTGGGGAGATAGAAGAATATGGATATGGGGGAAAAATTGGATTGGAGCAAATGAAAAATTGCCAGTATGTTACAAAAATAAAGAAGAAGTGATTAAAAGGACAGCATCATTACCATGGATATTAGGAGATAAAGATGGACTAATTGAATTGCATCGTAAAGGAATATTAACACCTGAGTATTATGAAGAGATTAAAATATTTTGGGAACAGGTATCGGATATTCCGCTAGTAGTATTAAAAAAAATAGCATACGGAATCAATTAACATAATGAAAAACAGGAGGAAATTTATGAAAACATATAAGTTATCAAAAGAATATAACTATGTAATATATGGAGCTGCATTTATGGGAGTGCAGATTTTAACAGGATTAAGGAATTCAGGTTATAATGTAAATGCCTTTCTTGACAAAAGAGCTAGCGAATTAAAAGAAGTAGAGGGCGTAAAAGTTTATGAGCCTCAATCATATAAAAGTGATAACAAAGAAAATGTTGTTGTTATTGTTGCCGTTACAACTACGTTTGAACATCCTAAAATTGCAACTTATCTTCGAACATTAGGTTATCATAAAATTATTTGTAAGATGGATGAGAATGCTGGTTTAGTAGCAGACAATTTAAAAAAAATAGCATACGCATATGACAAAATATTAGAGAGCGATATAGATGAAAATGTTGAACTCAGGGAATGGATGGCGAGTGATGAACTTTACTATTTCAAAGATTATGCACTAATTACAGAGGACTGCAATTACATAGTAGCATATATACCTGTAGAACTATGTTACACTGGAAAGGATGATAAAGGAAAGGATGCTGATACCTTAATATTATATAGTCAAATAGATATGATTGATTTATATAAATTTTTTGACGGGCATTTAGATAGCAGTGAAGGAACAATTAATTTTTTGAAAAAGTATTTTTATGAGAATACTGATAAATATTGTTCCTTTAATAGAACAGAGCAAGGTTTTCATGACTTTGTGGTCAGTAACTATGAATTTTATTCAAAAATGAGTTATTTGGCTAATATGGGAATGTCTTTTTTCATAGATAATCCTATATCTGTTTATTGGAACGACAAGGGGTACTTTAATATTGATGATATTTCAAAAGTAAATTTTATTATTGCAAAAGGTTTAAGATATATCCCGGCAAAAATGGAAAAGGAAGATTACATGAAATGGAAAAATCAGGAAAAGTTGAAAGCATGTGAAAAATGTATTGTTGAAATGAATTGTTTACCAGCATATGCACCAATTTTACATCCTAATTTTATGGGGTATCCTACAAAACGTGATACAATAGGGAACACTCGATTGTCACGTATAATGAAATACTTATATAGGAAAGGATATGAATTAAAGGGTAAAAAGATAATTGATATTGGTGCGTATTATTCTTTTTTTGCACAGGCTTTTCAAAGACAAGGAGCGGATGTCACTACAATTGAAGTTTTTGAAAGCTCCTATGAAGCAGGTAAAAAGATAAATGATTTATTAAGATGTTCCCAAATAAATGCCTTGCAAGGAGACATAATGACAACAGAGATAAAAGATAAATTTGATGTTACCAATCTGCTAACTGTATTTTATCCGTATTTCCAGGAGGGACGTGGGAAGAATTTTATTAAGAAAGTCTCAGATTTTACTAACTATATGCTTATATGGGAATCAGGTGGTAATGCACAAGAGGAAATTCAATTTATATTAGAAAATAGTGATTTTATCCGATACGAAAAAATCGGAGAGACATATGGGACCGGATTACTAAGAGAAATGGGTGTTTTTTATAAAAAATGACTTAAGTAGTAAGCGGCATATTTATAGTATTTTATGGGAAGGAAAAAGGGATTTTGAAAGGAAAGAAATCGTTTTATTTGTCTAAAAGGAAGAAATATTATATATACGGATATACTAAGCGCGCTGTATTAGTGGCTGAACTTCTGCAAAGGGAGAAATATAATTTTTGTGGATATATTGACAAGGATGCAGAACGCCTGAAAAAAGAGTTTCAAATAGAAGTTCGCACTATTGATAACAATGAAATAGATAAAAAAAGCATTATTTATATATCCTGTTATTCAATAGATACACAGCATAAGATAGCGGAGATGTTAAGTAGGCGTGGATATAATAATTTGATTTTTATGGCGGCAGGTAATAGTTTCTCAGATAAATATGCTACTATTGTACGAAAAGCATGGGAAATGTATGATTTTGAACAGATTCCTCATATGATTAAATTGCCTAAATATAGAACAGATTATATAGAATCTGATGTAATTAAGAAAAGGGGAAAAGATATTATTGCATGGATTCCAGTTGAATTATTATATTCAATTCCTAAGGAAAAGGATAAAGGGGATCCGCAAATATGGAAAATTGCGCCTAATGATGTAGATATTCCGTTGGTGGCAATTAATAGAGAAGTCCAATTTTTTGAATGTATTATGAACCATTCAAATACATGTAATGAATATGTTGATTCGTATTTGAAATTATACAATATTGATGTCAAGTCTAAATTGATAGAAAGAAGGAAAATATTGCAGATATGGGATCAAGAACTGGCGAGAGGAATGGGTTATTTTTATGATGCAGCAGTAAAGGGAATATGGAATAATGCAGGCTATTTTAATGTTTTAGATGGTACTCATAGATGTTTTTATCTGTTATATCGGGGATTTAATATGATTCCGATGATTATATCGGAGAATGACTATAAAAAGTATTATAATGAAAATGCGTTAAAAAATTTAGAAATAAATTGGTCAGAAATGTCTTTACCACATCCCAAAATGTATCACAATATGTTAGATAATAAGGAAAGATCATTTCTTTGGGTTAGCATAACACAATTTTTTTGGGAAAGAAAAGAAAGATATCATAGTTTTCTAGATTTAGAAGATAGAGATGGATACTGGGCATTGGCATTTAAATACTATGGTATAAAAAAAATTACATGTTACAAAAGCAAAAAAGAGAATGATTTAAAAAAAGCTATGTCACTTTTTCGTGCAGAGAATATAGAAATAATCAGCAGTTTAACAATTAAGATAATAGATGATGATTATGATATTATCTGGTGTACGGATCAAACGATTCCGGTTAAAGACTTTGACAAATTTGTGAAAAAGGGAAAAATATTAATATATGATTGTGATGAAAAAAATGCTAGTATATCAACAAAAATACGGAATAATTCCCCTTTTTTTTGTTATATAAGTGTATGTGGAGTTATGCGAACAATATATGTTTTTGACGAGGATGGAGTCAATGAGTAAGTCACAAAAAAAAATATTGATTACGGGTGGAAGCGGATTTATAGGAAAAAACTTATCAGAGTTTCTTTCACAAGAATATCAGGTAGTATCACCAACATCAAAGGTATTGAATCTGTGTAATCAGTTACAAGTTGAAGAATATTTGAAAAAAAATAAGATTGATATTGTTATACATGCGGCAAACTATAGAGGAAAAAAGAAAGAACCGTACAATGAATACAAAGTCTTAGAAAATGGCTTACGTATGTATGCAAATTTGGAACGTTGCAGTCATCTTTATGGGAAAATGTATTATTTCGGTTCGGGCGCAGAATATGATAACAGATATTATAAACCGTTTATGAAAGAAGAATACTTTGGTCACCATATTCCTAAAGATGGATATGGGTTTTATAAATATCTGATTTCTAAACAATGCACCCAAAAAGATAATATTTTTGATTTAAGGTTGTTTGGTGTATATGGAAAATATGAAGACTGGTCGAGAAGATTTATATCTAATAATATTTGTCGAGTATTAAAAGGAAAAGCAATGACTCTATCTCAAAATGTTAATTTTGATTATATATATATAGATGATTTGGCTCGGATTATGAAATGGTTTATAGAACATGAACCGAAACATAAACATTATAATGTATGTAGAGGAAGCCATATTGATTTACTTTCATTAGGTAATATAATCAGGAAAGTCATGCAAGTCGATAATCCCATTGACGTAATGAAAGAGGGGTATAAATTAGAATATTCTGGTAATAATGAAAGACTTTTGGAAGAAATGGGGGATTATACTTTTAGATCCTATCAAGAGACTATCGAAGAAATGCTATTATACTATAATAGCATTATTTTGGATATTGACGATAAATTATTATAGCGGTGTAGAAAAAATTATGGAAGTATATAGTATATTACACAACTGAAAAAGTACTGAACATTAATATGGGAGGAACATGAAGTGGATAAAAATAATCTGGCAGAAAAGGATTTTGATCTTATAGAATTAAATAAGTTTATTTCATCTGAAAAAAATCTTGCAGAGGAATTCGTTTTAACGGTGGGAAAAGACGATATTATAGTGCTTTGGGGAGCTGGAAAAGCTCTTTATTGGTATGAGAAATATTTTGAAATTAAAGGAATACATGCATCTTTTATAGTTGATAAGATTCAACATGGAAAAACTTTATATGGATGTCCAGTGATTTCAGCAGAGGATATTTTAACTGTACTAAATTTAGAAAAAGTGAAAATTGTTATAACAACACCCAAATATAAAAAAGAGGTAATACAGGAAATCCAACAATTAATAGGCAAAGTAAAAATATATTCATTCGAAGCAGAGATATACTACACATTTTTGAATGACATTCAACAATATAGAAGGTATTTGCTAAGTAATATTGATGATTTTTCATTACTTTACAATGATTTGAATGATGAAAAGTCGAAAGCAACATTAATTGCTTTTATTAAAGGGCGTATATCGGCAAATCAAGACTATTTTGCTGAGGTGATGGTAGATGATCAATATTTTCCACATGATATAGTAGTATTAAATGATAAAGAAGTGATTGTAGAGGCTGGTTCGAATGATGGAAGTACATTAAAAGATATGCTACGAAAGACAGAAGGAAAATTTAAAAGAATATATTGTTTTGAACCTGATTTGCTTTGCATTTCTTCACTAGAAAAGATAATAAATGAAACAAATAAACCGATTACTTTGATAAAAAAAGGTGTCGGAGCTGCAAGCGGAGAAATGAAATTTAAAACAGATTCAGTACATGGAGGGAGCAAGATTGTATATAGTGGAAGGTATGACTACAAAATTGATGTAACAACTATTGATGAGGAGATTAAACAGCATGTTTCAATGATTAAAATGGATATAGAAGGACTTGAACTTGACGCATTGAAAGGATGTAAAAGGATATTGAGTGAAGATGCTCCCCGATTGGCAATATGTGTATACCATAGAATTAATGATATTATTGAAATATGGAAATTTTTAAAAAAAACACAGCCGCAATATAAATTTTATTTAAGACATCATAATTGGGGGGCAACAGAAACGGTTTTATATGCAATAACAAAAAAGACTAAGTAAAAAGGAAAAAAATATGGTATACAGAGATATAGGTAATGAGCTCCGGCAAGAAAAAGAACTATGGATTGCTTTCGAAAACCATTTTTACTTATGGGGAGCAGCCGGCAAAGGAACTACTTTCATTCGTAGATATCATAACAAGATTTCTATTAAAGCCGTAGTGGATATTGATAGCAATAAACAGGGGCAGCAATTATTGGGAGTACCCATCATATCTCCAGAAGAACTTAATGAGTCTGATGGAAAAATTATTATCTGCACAGAAGCATTTCAGGAAGTTTCAAAATATCTGAAGGAATTAGGACTTCGGGAAAATATAGATTACATAGATTACAAGAGATTTGCAACCATATATGATTGGTATGTAGAGGGAAAAGTGTATATCAATCGTGTAGACATTTCTGTTACGAATCGGTGTACCCTTAACTGTGAAGGGTGCAATATGCTTATGTCCTACTATTGTAATCCGCAGGATCGTAAATTAGATGAGATCAAGCGTGACCTGGATGCATTCTTCGAATGGGTTGACACTGTGGAGGATATGAATCTTTTGGGCGGAGAACCCTTACTGTATCCGGAACTGGTGGAGGTATTGCGATATATTCAGGACAACTACAGAGATAAAATAGTTGATATTTATATGTTTACCAATGGAATGTGCAATCTTTCGGAAGAATTATTGGACATTTCTCAGAAAATGGATGTCATCTATGATGTCAGTGACTATACTTATGGTTTGCCACAGCTAGAACCGAGACTGGAAAAATTTCAGGAAACATTATCACAAAATCAGATCCGTTATGTTCGTAAAAAAATGGACTTTTGGTTAGATTTTGGTTTTGATACGGCTGATCATTCCGGAGAATCAGAAGAGCAGAAAATAGCATTTTTCCATCGGTGTGGAGCACCTTTCAGGGGATTAAGGGACAGGAAATTTTATTTTTGTCATCTGGAGGCAAGTGCAATCGAATTAGGAGAATGGGAAGAACAGGAAGGGGATACATTCCTGTTGGAACCTTATGATGCCAATAAGAGAATAGAGTTGCTGGAATTTAATTTAGGGTACAGTAAAAGAGGATATCCATCTATCTGTATGAGATGTAAGGGCTGTTGTAGTGAGACTAAGATAGGGGTGGCTGTTCAGAGGAAGAGAAATGGCAGATGAAAAAGGATATATTATCCACGCATTTCAGAGAAGTTTTCAGAGCAGAAAAAGCGAGAAGATATGTTTGTATGGAACGGGCAGACATACCTGGGAATTGCTGAATGATTTGAAAGAGTACAATATCATCGGTGTGGCTGACTTCTCATATGTGGGAAGTCAGCATAGTGTACTCAACGTTGCTGATGCGGCAAAAGCAGATTTCATTGTGATTATTGCAAGACCCATGCTTTTAAAAAAATTGTATACCAAAATCCGCCAAAACATAACAAATATTCCAGTTTATACGATAGAGGGGGACGATTTAGATCAGGTTTTTGGCAGACAGAATCTGGATGAATGTTTCGAAAAAATAAACAGCCTGGCAGTGTCCGAGCAGGATCGATACATATATAATCGCCTTTTGCACAAGTGTAAGGAATTTCTCAGGCAGGAAGATAAGAAACTTGTGATAACGGATATGTATGCTTTGATAAATACCTTTATGGCCCCCTTTATGGTAAATTTATTTTTCTGGGTAATACAGGAAGCAATAAAGCATGGGTGCGAATTGTTACTATTCCAGGCAAGGGACGGATATATTTTTTATCAACTATATTTGGAAGAGTTATCGCATAATAAAATAGGAGAACTTCCAGAGGCACACTATTTTTACGCTTCAAGACAGGCGGTGATAGCTGCAACAAGGGATCCAGAGGTGGGGACAAACTATTGCCAATATCTGAAGGCTTTTTCACTGGATAACTATGAAAAAATCTGTCTTTATGATTTTGGCGCAAGGGGAACGGTGCAGTATCATTTACAGCAAATAATGCAGAGGGAACTGTTAGGGCTGTATTATATGAAATTGCCGCTGGATTTAGGAACGATAGACGTTACTTCCTATTGTCAGCACGAGATGAATTTTTATGAAATGAGGTCATTTGCGCAAGTGTTTTATCCGTTGATGGAGGCACTCTTTGAAGCACCACATGGTTCGTTAAAGGGATTTAACCATGAAGGGATACCTATATTAGAAGAGTACTATGGGAATGAAAACACCAAAAAAGTTATCTTTACTGCGGTTATGGATTATTATAGAGAATATAGAAGCCATTGGGGAGAAGAAAAGGCACCATTAGTGTCCGTACAGTGTCTTGACGCATGCATGGAACTACTTAGGAAACCACAGATCATCTTTGCGGAAGAGGTGAAAGAGGCATTTGTTTTGCAGGATTCTTTCCAAAAAGAAACACTTAATTTTGCAGATGATATTTTGATTTGAGGCTGGGAGACTTAATAAAAGCAGGATATGACAGAAGAACAGGCTTTTTGCAATCAGTTTGAAAAAGAATGTAAATCACTTCGCCCGGAAAAGATAATGCTTTACGGGGCTGGAGAAAAAACAGAATTTCTTTTGAAAAACGTCAAGGATTTTGATTTTCAAGGCATATTGGATCCCCAATTAGAGGGTGAGCATTTATATGGGGCAGAAGTGTTTCCTTTGCAGGCGGCAGCGGACAGAAACTGCATCATTATAATTGTGGCAAGGGATCATATTATTCCTATCATTTATGATCGCATTCATTTATTTTGTGAAGAAAATGGTATAAAAATATATGATTTTCACGGGAACAGGCTTCCACATAAGATGGCAGCAGAGCATGATATGGAATATTGGAATGTGAACGAAGAAAGAATACGGGAAATACTTGAGCCATATCCAGTCGTGTCTTTTGATATTTTTGATACACTAGTACAGAGGACTACATTGACTTTAGAGGATATGTACCAGCTTATGGAAATGGATGGAGCAGTTCCCAGGCAGTTTGCAGTATACCGGAGAAAGGCGGAAAGAGAATGTACCGGTATCTGTAATATCAGTGATATTTATGATAAAATAGGACAGATTACCGGCTGGAAAGAAGATGCACTGGAAGAATATTGTAGAGCTGAGTTGAAAATGGAAAAACGAGTATTACAGCCTCGAAGAGAAATGATCCGGCTGTTGCAATGGGCAATAGCAAGTGGGAAAAAGGTGTATCTTGTCTCAGACATGTATTGGCCGTCGAAGCAAATTATTGAAATACTTCATGGCATTGGAGTGAACGATTATCAGCAGATACTCATATCCTGCGAGGAACAAAAGAGTAAAAAGAACGGTGAATTATTTGAGAAACTGAAGAAACTGGCGAAAACAGACCAGATTATTCATGTTGGGGACAATCGTTATGATGATATCAGGATGGCATATAGACAAGGACTAAATGCAGTACAGATAATGAGTGCATATGAACTTCTGATGCTGTCTGATATGAAGGAATTATTGAACAGGGTAAGAACCTTACAGGATAGAGTTGTCTTGGGAATGATAATGACAAAATTATTTACCAATCCATTCTCTCTTCATGAACATAAGGGAGCGGTATATATAGAGGATGAAAATATCTTTGCATATTGTTTCTTGTGTCCTATAATCTTTACAAGAAGATTAGATATAGGAAAAGAAAAGTTGCAGAAAATCTGCATAGAATTCGAGAGGGATCTGAAGAGAATATACGGAACTGAGACAGATAATGGTATTTCTGAGAATTTTGAAACGGCGTTACTTGACTGGGCTAATAGACATTCAGATAGAATAATATCGGAGGGCATAGAATTAGTAGGGGCATTACAGTCAGATATTTAGAAAAAATAACGTTCTGGGAGAACGAAAGAGTTGCAAGGAGGCACATATGAAGGTGGTATTGTTAGCGGGTGGTATGGGAACCCGTATTTCTGAGGAGACGGGGTATCGTCCCAAGCCGATGATCGAGATCGGTGGAATGCCCATTCTGTGGCATATCATGAAAGAATATTCCTATTATGGCTTTAATGAATTTATTATATGTGCCGGATATAAGCAACACATTATCAAAGAGTGGTTCGCGGATTATTTTCTGCATACATCGGATATCACCTTTGATCTGACCAAGGGGAATGACATTATTATTCACGACAGACATACGGAACCCTGGAAAGTTACGGTGGTGGATACCGGATTGAATACATTGACGGGCGGCCGTCTGAAGCGTGTGCAGAAATACATAGGTAATGAGCCCTTTATGATGACTTATGGTGATGGTGTCTGTGATGTAAATATTGCGGAAATTGTGAAATTCCATAAGCAGCATGGGAAAATGGCGACGCTTACTTCGGTGAAAATGGTACAGGAGAAAGGTGTGCTGGATATAGGAATGGATAGTTCCGTGAGAGCCTTCCGTGAAAAAAATGCACATGATGATTCTCCAATCAATGCCGGATATATGGTTCTGGAGCCGGAAGTACTGGATTATATTGAAGGGGACGATACTGCTTTCGAGAGGGATGTGTTGGAAAAGCTGGCTGATAAAGGAGAATTGATGTCTTATCAGCATACCGGTTTCTGGCAGTGCATGGACAATCAGTGCGAGAAGCGGATATTGGAAGATTTGTGGAGCAGCGGAAAGGCTCCATGGAAAGTATGGGAATAGAGCAGAATGAACGGGATAGGAATTTTTGAGGGCAAAACAGAAGAGCAGGCAAGGGAACAGATTCTGTCGCAGGTACGGGAGTATTGTGATAAATTTCATAAGAAAAAAACGTATGAAGCAGGAGATCGAATCTCTTATGCAGGACGAGTTTATGATGCAGAGGAAATGGTGAATCTGGTGGACTCTTCTCTGGAATTTTGGCTGACCTCCGGCAGATACACGGAACAGTTTGAACGTGGACTGGCAAAATATCTGCAGGTGAAATATTGTTCAGCAGTCAATTCCGGATCCTCAGCGAATCTTCTTGCATTCATGGCACTGACTTCTCCTCTTTTGGGAGAACGCAGAGTATTGCCGGGGGATGAAGTGATTACGGTGGCTGCCGGATTTCCGACGACGGTGACTCCGATGTTACAGTATGGTGCAGTACCGGTATTCGTGGATGTGACGATTCCACAGTACAACATAGACACAGACAGGCTGGAGGAAGCAGTCTCTGCGAAGACTAAAGCAGTTATGATTGCACATACCTTAGGCAATCCATTTAACTTGAAGACGGTAAAGGAATTTTGCGACCGACATGATCTGTGGCTGGTAGAGGATAATTGTGATGCGTTAGGCAGCCGGTATTGTATGAATGGTGAATGGAGATTTACCGGAACTATCGGTGACATTGGAACTTCCAGCTTTTATCCTCCGCATCATATGACGATGGGAGAAGGCGGTGCTGTTTATACCAATAATGCTTTATTGCATAAGATTATTCGTTCTCTTCGTGACTGGGGACGGGACTGTGTATGCTCCTCCGGACGGGATAATATGTGTGGACACCGGTTTGATGGGCAGTATGGAGAACTGCCCATGGGCTACGATCATAAATATGTCTACTCCCATTTTGGTTATAATCTCAAAGTGACGGATATGCAGGCTGCTATAGGATGTGCACAACTACAGAAGCTGCCGGGATTTGTAGAGGCAAGACGTAGAAATTTTGCATATTTATCAGAACGATTACAGTGTGTGAGAGAGTATTTTATATTGCCGGAGGTCTGTGAAAATTCGGACCCCAGTTGGTTTGGATTCATGATCACCTGTAGAGAAGGTGTGGATAAAAATAAGGTAGTACGGTATCTGGAAGAGAATGGCATCCAGACCCGTATGCTGTTTGCCGGAAACCTGACCAAACAGCCCTGTTTTGATGAAATGCGTAAAACCGGTGTTGGATATCGCATAGTCGGTGAACTTAAGAATACGGATCATATTATGGAGAATACGTTTTGGATTGGTGTATATCCGGGTATGACAACAGAGATGTTAAATTATATGGTGAAAAAAATAACGGAGATAGTTTCCATGCCATGGTGATTAACGCAAGTGGAAGAGAAGTATGAGAATAGACAGAGATTTTTATAAAAACAGGAAAGTTCTTATCACGGGTCATACCGGGTTTAAGGGTACCTGGATGTGCCAGGTATTGTTGGAGTTTGGAGCAGAGGTAACCGGGTATGCATTACAGCCGCCGACAGATCCCAGCCTGTATTCCCTTATCGGAATGGCGGAGCGAATGCAATCGATCGAGGGAGACGTGCGGGACCTGGAGCATCTTCTTCGGGTGTTTGAGGAGGTGCAGCCGGAGATCGTGATTCATATGGCGGCACAGCCAATCGTACGGGAGAGCTATGCAAATCCGGTATATACCTATGATGTGAATGTCATGGGGACGGTGAATATTCTGGAGTGTGTCCGCAGGACAGCTTCTGTACGATCCTTTGTGAATGTAACGACGGATAAAGTGTATAAGAATCGTGAATGGGAGTGGGGATATCGGGAGAATGAGGAATTGAATGGTTTTGATCCCTATTCTAACAGTAAATCCTGTTCCGAACTGGTGACGGAGAGTTATCGCAACTCTTTTTTCAAAGATGGGCATGTGGCAATCTCCACGGTACGCGCAGGGAACGTGATCGGTGGAGGAGACTTCGCTGCGGATCGTATCATTCCGGATTGTATGCGGGCTGTGCTTGCGAGGCAGGAAATCGTACTGCGGAATCCGCAGTCTACCAGACCGTATCAGCATGCATTGGAGCCGGTGATGGCTTATCTGATGATCGCCCAAAAGCAATATGGGGATATTCGGTATGCCGGAAGTTATAATATCGGCCCCGACGAAGAATCCTGTCTTACAACGGAGAAGCTGGTAGCGGAGTTTTGCAGACAGTGGAAACAGGGCACGGGAGTCGAACTCGTCTACAGGGTGGCTGCACAGGGAGGTCCTCACGAGGCTAATTTCCTGAAACTGGATTGTTCCAAAATGCGGAAAACATTCAACTGGAGACCGCAATGGAATACGGAGCAGATGATCCGGGCGACAGTGGACTGGATTGCTGCTTACAGCAGACAGGAAGATATACGGGAAGTAATGGAACGCCAGATAAAAGAATATTTACATTGATCGCAAAAGAGTTAGTGTGTGAACTGACTCTTTTGCGATTGGCTTGGACATAATGTGACAAGATTTGCATTACCGGTGTATGAGGAAAATGAAAATATTGAAAGATATAATGTTTTTCAAGCGATCATGCTGGTGAGACACGCAGAAGATGGGAAACTTTATTTGCATGATATCATTAAAATAAAAAAAGAAACGAGCACCCTTTTCCAATCCTAAGACCTTACTCAGTAACAAAACCCATTTCTTACAATCATAATAATTTAGTAAGATGGAAAAGTCAATGAAAATATGAAATAAGAAGGATATTTACAGCATACTGCCTAAATTCATATAGTGCAGATTTTGCTATTTTGCTGCGTTGACAATTAGATATCGTTTTGCTATTCTTTATCCATAAGCAGATTTTCGTTCTGCGAGATTTCAATTCTTATATATTTTGGTAGATCACCATAGTTTTCAACAGAGCAAAATATTATATCGGAAAGGGATTTTATGGGTCGGAAATACGAAATAATCGAAAGGGATTCTGGAAGAAAAATTGTAATTATTAACGATACTATCTTCAAGAAAAAGAAATATATTGGATGGAAGGAAGTAAAGGAATATTTAAAGAAATATGTAGGAGAATATTACACCATCTTATCGGTAGACGAGAAGGTATATATTGGTTCGGATTTTCCTAACGAATTTACAGGTTCAATCTATACATATTCACTGAAAGGGGCAAATGTAAAAGCCAAGGCAAACGCAGCACAGGTAATTCCTCAAATGATAGAGATTGCAAGTGGTGGAAATTACAGAGAAAATAATGAAGACAAGCATAGGCGTAATGCAAAATATGGCTGGTATCGATACGATTCTTATTTTGGAATTCCGGTGTATGATAATGAGGGAAAAGTAAAATGCTATAATGTGTTTCATGCATCTTTGCTGATTCGCCATGATGAGGATGGTAAAAAGTATTTGTACGATATTATAGACATAAAAAAAGAAACGAGCTACCCGCTTGAGCCATAAAGCTGTACACGACAAAAAACCCATTTCTTATATTTATAATATTATGTGATAACAGAAAAGTCAATGAAAATTTGAAAAATACTACTTACAAAAGATCAAAAAATAGAAATCTGGAACTGTTTTCAAAGCAGGTAGTTGATCTGCTTATGCCGGGAGTGGAGAGTATCAGTTTTCACACTACAGAGTCTTTATCGAAGCTGTTTATAACAAAGAGGACTTGCATGATTTCTATAGGCAGTGCAGAGAGATTGAGCAGGAAAATAAGGATATCTTAGTGGAATTTCAAGAAGATTATCCAGGGGTGCTTAATGGTGATAATCTTGCGGATGTCCTGAAAGCAGCAAGAGCAAAGAAGCGCAAGAAATAATTTTCCCTTGCATCTCCCCCACAAATAGTATAAAATAAACCCAGTGTTGCAAACAAAATATTACAATAAAACGCACAACGGGGTGCATGCCGGGAGGCATGCGCCCTTTTTTGCGTTACACGATGAGCCAGGTACAGATTTGTGCCTGCGCAATAGCTGCGATTGTTACGCTAGCTTGTAAACAGGGCACCTGACTCTCTACGCCGCAGGATTGATATCCGCTGTCGGCACCTTCGTAGGTTCTGCGGCTTTTTCGCCGGTTTCTGACGAGGTGGCTGAGGAATTGTCAGTGGAAGCTTTCGGCGCACCCGTGGCTTCCGGTGTAGCCTTAGGCTTTGCCTTTTCCAGTGAAGCCTTAACAGCCTCCAGCAGCACCAGGGAAGTATATCTGGTCTCCGCAGAATATGTCACCTGACTTAGATCCTGTGTCTCGCAGATCTGCTCACTCAGGGAATCTATGGTGGGCTGTAGCAGTGGATACATGGTGGTCAGGGTCTCATCAGTATCTGCCAGGCTTAAGGATGTGATGGCGTGGTCGTTTACGATGACCTCTACATTCACGGTCTCACTGCCGAGGATCAGCTCTGTGGTATAGATTCCCGGGATGTATGTATTATCAGTACCGGCAGGCCCGGAAGCATTATCCAGAACAGCATCGGTATCGGTAACGGCCCCGGTGGAGACATCCTCCGTCTGGGCGGATTGTGGGATACGTCCGAGATCCGCCACATTATCCGGCATTTCGGTAGCAGCAGTACTGCCAGGGGAATCCGGTGTTCCGGAGGAGGTATCCGCATCTTTTTCCGGCAACAGCAGCATCAACAGTAATATGAGGAACAGCACACCCAATGCGGCGAAGATCCCGGTATAGAGCAGTTCTTTTCTGCGAAGGACGACGATCTTTGTATTTGCACTCATTCTTAAGTCTCCTTGGAATGATGGGATGATCTTTATAAATAGTATGCGGCGGCTGGTATTCATAGTACAGCAAATAAGGAGAACTTCGCATTGACAAGACAAAAGTGGCATTGCTATAGTTATATTGACTATAATTATTCAGAATCACATTTTCAAAGGGCATCTGTGATGTCGTTTTTTATCTGAACAGTTACAATTTCCACGGATGCGCCAGCCCCGTGGAAAAGGAGCAGACAGGCGGCGCAGAAATGAGGGTAACGATGAACAATTATACCAAGGAAGATATCATCCGTCTTGTGGAAGAGGAGGATGTGGAATTTATCCGTCTGCAGTTCACGGATCTGTTCGGCAATCTGAAAAATATTGCCGTGACAGCCAGTCAGCTGAACCGGGTATTGAGCAATAAGTGTATGTTTGACGGCTCCGCCATTGACGGTTTCGCCAGGATCGAGGAATCCGACATGTATCTGTATCCGGATCTGTCCACGCTGGAGATTTTCCCCTGGAGACCCCAGCAGGGCAAGGTAGCCCGGATGATCTGTGATGTCTATCGTCCCAACGGGCAGCCTTTCGAGGGAGATCCCCGTTATGTGTTAAAGCGTGCGGTACAGCAGGCGGAGGACATGGGATATACGTTTGAGGTAGGTCCTGAATGTGAATTTTTCCTGTTCAATACAGATGAAAATACTATGCCGACCACCAATACCCACGAGCAGGCAGGGTATTTTGACATCGGACCTCTGGACTTCGGTGAGAATGCCCGTCGTGACATTGTCATGAATCTGGAGGATATGGGCTTTGTCATCGAGGCATCCCACCACGAGATGGCTCCGGCACAGCATGAGATTGATTTCAGGTATGACGAGGCATTACATACTGCAGATAATATCATGACCTTCAAGATGGCAGTGCGCACCATTGCCAGACGCCACGGTCTGCACGCTACCTTTATGCCGAAGCCGAAGTTCGGTGTCAACGGCTCCGGCATGCACATCAATATGTCCTTACAGAAGGATGGGAAAAATATTTTCCGGGATGCCTCCGATCCCAACGGTCTGAGCAAAGAGGCATATTATTTCATAGGGGGGATCATGAAGCATGTGAAAGGAATGGCGGCCATCACGAATCCGCTGGTGAATTCCTACAAGCGTCTGGTGCCCGGTTTCGAAGCACCGGTCTACATTGCGTGGAGTACGACGAACCGTAGCCCCCTGATCCGTATTCCGGCTGCCGCAGACGGAGAGGCTACCCGTATCGAACTGCGCAGCCCCGATTCTGCTGCCAATCCGTATCTGACGCTGGCAGTCTGCCTGAGTGCTGGTTTGCAGGGTATCCGTGAGAAAATTGATCCGCCCGAGAGCATCAATGCCAATATTTTTGCCCTGTCTGAGGAAGAACGTAAAGCGTTGAAGATCGATCAGCTGCCCGGCACCCTGCTGGAAGCAGTGGAGGAATTGGAGAAGGATACGTTCATTCAGGAAGTGCTGGGAGACCATATTGCCGGGAAATACATTGATGCCAAGCGCAAGGAGTGGCATGAGTATCGTTCCCAGGTCTCCGAGTGGGAGATCCAGGAGTATCTGTACAAATACTAGAAATTTCCTTTCTTTTGTAAAAATAGAGTAACTATTCAGAACCTCGCTGACCCATACATGAGGAAAATCAGCTGCGTAAGTGGAAAGCACGGGCAGTATGCAGTTTTGCTAAGGTAAATGTGAGGGAGGGTCCGGAATAGTTGCATGGCAAAGTAAAAAAGACAGAAGAAAGGAGGTGGGCCGATGACGAACATTATTGTCGTACTGCCGAAGCTGGAGGAAGCCAAGGGCGTCAAGAATATCCTGGTACGCAGTGGCTTTCAGGTCACGGGTATCTGTACCACGGGCACCCAGGCCATCAGTCAGGCAGACGGTCTGAATGATGGTATTGTGATCTGCAGCTATAAGCTGGCAGATATGGTATATACAGAATTGCATGATGATCTGCCGGAGGGCTTTGAGATGCTGTTGATGGCATCGCAGAATCTGATCAGTGAATGTTATGGGAACGGGATCGTATGTCTCTCCATGCCGTTAAAGGTACAGGATCTGATCAACACGGTGAATCTGATGGCAGAGGGTGTGGAACGCCGCAGAAGAAAGCGCCGCATGCAGCCGAAGGTACGAAATGCAGCGGATGAAAAGGCAATTAAGGATGCCAAGGAACTTTTGATGGCAAGAAATCATATGACGGAAGAAGAAGCCCACCGGTATCTTCAGAAGACAAGTATGGACAGCGGAACCAATCTGGTAGAAACAGCGCAGATGGTGCTGTCAATGATGGCGGAATAGGGAGATCGAGATACAATGAAACGGCTGAATATACATAGCAAATATCATCTGCAGTTTGTTCATAAACTACTGATGTTATTTTTTGTGATCATGGCAATATGTCTGATAATAAATGTGAATGCTTATCATCTGACATATGTAGGACAGGAAACAATTCCCTTTTTACAGGAGGGAGATTATGTGGTAGAGGTTACCTATACAGGTGCAGGCAGTGGAAGCAGCTGCATTCTGTATTCTGATCAGGCGGTATCCGGGAATAATCTGACGGGAGAACCGCTGGCAGAGGAAGTATTAAAGGATTATACAGGAATTGTCAGATTGCAGTTACACCTTGAAAAAGGGACCTATGGAATAGAAACAAAGATTACGTCTGGAGATGCTGTAGAAATTCAGAGAATAGAGATTCAAAGTGTTCAATTGCCTAATAGCGATTCGTATTTTCTGGCGGTACTGTTTCTACTGTTGGCACTGCTTACCTTCTGTTTAGGAAGCTATGTCCCGTTGGAAAAATACCGGACGATAGCAATACTGGTAGGGATAGGCGTTACTGCAAGTTTTCCTCTTTTCTGCAATGCACTTATGTCAGGACATGATATAGCGTTCCATCTTGCAAGAATAGAGGGAATATACCAGGCATTGAGAGTAGGAGAATTTCCGGTAAAGGTGAATCCCATTCAGGCCGCCGGTTACGGGAGCCTGTCGGCAACGATGTATCCGCAGCTGTTTTTGTATCCTTTTGCCCTATTGCGGTTTGCCAGGGTTTCTCTGATGCTCTGTTTCAAACTGTTGCTGCTTTGCATAAATATTGGGGCAGCACTGCTGGCATATTTCAGCGCCAGAAGAATCTGCCATTCCGAACGGATCGGATGGGTATGCAGCCTGCTGTATACGTTTTCCCTGTACCGTCTGAATGATGTGTTATACAGATGCGCCGTAGGAGAGGCTCTGGCTATGACATTCCTGCCGTTAATCCTGTGGGGATGCTATGAAGTATTCTGGGGAGATCACAGGAAATGGTATCTGTTAATGTTGGGGATGACGGCAGTTGTGCAGTCTCATGTGCTGACAACCGAAATTTGTGTGGTCCTGCTGGCAGCAGAAGCCATCGTATTCATTGTCAGCCGCCGGAAAACAGATATGTGGAAACGGTTGTTTTCCTGCATCAAGGCGGCGGTCTGTACACTTTTGTTAAACATCAGTTTTCTGGTACCGTTCCTGTATTTCAGCGGACAGGATCTGGTGGTCATGCAGATGGATCCCAATGTACCGGACAGCGTGGTGTATTTTACCCAGATGTTTACCAACTATATGAAGGCGGACGGACATAACATTGGAGCCGGTAGTACCCAGGGAGAAATGCCTTTGACAGTAGGTGCTGTCCTGCTGGCGGGCGCAATCCTGTTCTGTTACCAGAGCGCCCGGAAAAAGGAAGCGGATGCGGTGGAGAGAGCCGGAAGACAGTGCCTGCTGTTTTCGGTAGTATGTATAGTATTTTGCTCCTACATATTTCCGTGGACAAAATTATATGAACTGCCATTGTTTCATACGTTGACAGCACCTTTGCAGTATACCTGGCGAATGTTATCTCCGGTCAGTCTGTTGCTATGCATTCCAACGGCGATAGGAGTTGTGAGAACGGCAGAGGATCCTGATAAAAAATGGATCTATGGAGTCATGGGGGTTCTCCTGTTTCTGTCCACGACCTATTTCTTCGACAGTATCACAGACGGAATGGGTATGATGACAGACAAAGTGCAGGCAGACGGAACCGATGGAGGGGATACCCTGTACATGTTTTACACAGAAGATGCAAAGCTGAACTATTATCGGGGGGAAGCTGTTGTTTACAATAAGGATGGTGTGCAGGTAACTTATTCCGGTTATGAGAAAAAGGGAAATAACATCCGGGTACACGTATCTGCGGAGGAACAGACGCAGCTGTATCTGCCGGATTATTATATCCCCGGATATTATGTAGAAATTAACGGAGAGAAACAGGAGGCCTTATATGGAGATACCCTGGTATCCTGTGTGGTTCCGAAAGGAGAGTCTGACATCTGTGTGTGGTATGAAGGATTACCGTGGATGCATGTAACGGATGCCATAAGCGGAATCACGTTTTTGGGTCTGGGAGGATATGGAATCTGGAAATTATTGTGTCATAAGAAGAAAGTCGTAGGAGAAAACTGATATGAAATTCACAAAAATGCAGGGATGTGGCAATGATTATGTATATGTTAACGGCTTTACGGAGAAGCTTTCAGCGGAAGAGAAGCCGGAGATCGTCAGAAAGCTTAGCGACAGGCATTTCGGAATCGGCGGAGACGGTGTGATCTTCATCAATCCGGCGAAAGCAGCCGATTTTGAGATGGAAATGTACAATGCGGACGGCAGCCGCTCGGAGATGTGCGGCAACGGTATCCGCTGCGTGGCAAAATATGTCTACGACAAGGGATTGACGGATAAAACAGACATTACCATCGTCAGTGCCGGCAAAATAAAATATCTGAAGCTCACTGTGGAGGGTAAAACTGCCACAGACAGAGGACAGGTGACTTTGGTACAGGTGAACATGGGCAATCCCATTCTCACACCGGCAGAGGTACCGGTGACGGCAGAGGCTACGCAAGAGACAGCAGACGGATCTGCTGTGGTAAATGCACCGATCACGGTAGATGGTACGGAATACCGCATGACCTGTGTCTCCATGGGCAATCCTCATGCCATTGTATTTATGGAAGATGTCAGGGATCTGGACATTGAAAAGATTGGTCCGGAGTTTGAGCATCATTCCTGTTTCCCTAACCGGACGAACACTGAGTTCGTAGAGATCCTGGACCGGAGAAATGTCTTCATGCGTGTCTGGGAGAGAGGCACCGGAGAGACTCTTGCCTGCGGTACCGGATGCTGTGCCACGGCGGTGGCATGTGTGCTAAATGGTTTGACGGACGAGGAAATAACTGTTAAACTATTAGGCGGTGAACTGCACATCAAATGGGACCGCAGGGAGAATCTGGTCTACATGACCGGTCCTGCGAAGATCGTATTTGAAGGTGAAGTGGACCCGTACTCCATCTGATAAAATAAACTCCTCCATAGCAACACAGATTGACTGCTTGCAGGCAAAGATGTGTTGCTATGAGAGGAGTAAACGAACATAAGTAAGTAGGGCGATCAGCCCGGATTACGAATGTTCGTTGCAATTTTGAGAGCACGTAGTGCGGAAAAATTGCTTATTTACGCCAGCAGGGTGACAGCAACACTGCACCAGGGATAATAGAGAGGAGAACGTATTATGTTTAAAGTAAACGACAACTATTTAAAACTTCCCGGAAGCTATTTATTTTCCACCATCGGCAAAAAGGTAAGTGCCTATTCCGCAGCCCACCCGGATAAAAAGATCATCCGTCTGGGCATCGGGGATGTGACACAGCCCCTGGCACCGGCCATCATTGATGCGCTGCACGGTGCAGTGGATGAAATGGGAAAAGCGGAGACTTTTCATGGCTACGCTCCCGACCTGGGCTATGAGTTCCTGCGCAATGCCATTGCGGAGAATGATTATAAGGCGAGAGGCTGCGATATTGCACCGGATGAGATCTTTGTATCCGATGGAGCAAAATGTGACTGTGGCAATATTCAGGAGATCTTCAGCCTGGACAATAAGATTGCAGTGTGTGATCCTGTTTACCCGGTATACGTGGATTCTAACGTCATGGCGGGCAGAACCGGCACTTACGATCCGAAGTCCGAGACCTGGAGTGACGTGATCTATATGCCCTGTCTGGCAGAGAATGGATTTGCCCCGGAACTTCCGAAGGAGACCCCGGATCTGATCTATTTATGCTTCCCCAACAATCCTACCGGAGCTACGATTACCAAGGCACAGTTGCAGGAGTGGGTGGACTATGCCAACAAGGCAGGTGCTGTCATTCTCTATGATGCAGCCTACGAAGCATATATTTCCGAGCCGGATGTGCCTCATAGCATCTATGAATGTGAAGGAGCCAGAACCTGTGCCATCGAGTTCCGTTCCTTCTCTAAAAATGCCGGCTTTACCGGAGTGCGTCTGGGCTTTACCGTGATCCCCAAGGATCTGAAGAGTGGGGATGTGAGCCTCCATGCACTGTGGGCAAGAAGACATGGTACCAAATACAACGGAGCACCCTATATCGTACAGCGGGCCGGTGAGGCGGTATATTCTGCAGCAGGTAAGGCACAGCTGAAGGAGCAGGTTGCTTATTACATGAATAACGCACAGTATATCCTGAAGGGCTTAAAAGAAGCAGGCTTCACGGTATCCGGTGGTGTAAATGCGCCTTACATCTGGTTAAAAGCGCCGAACGGCATGACCAGCTGGGAGTTTTTCGACTATCTGTTGGAGAACGTCAACGTAGTAGGTACCCCCGGTTCCGGTTTCGGACCCAGTGGAGAGCATTATTTCCGTCTGACGGCTTTCGGAAGCTACGAGAATACTGTGGAGGCAGTGGATCGTCTGAAGAAGATTCAGTTATAGGCAGCCGTTCTTTGCCATAAAAGGAATGGAGCAGATTATGCAGGAAAAGCAGAAAAAAATCATCCGGTGGATCAGTCTGGCACTGATCGTACTGACAGGAATCATTGTCTGGCGGGTCAATTATGAGATCGATTTTATGATGGACGACGATTGGTATTCCACGGTGTTGTACGAGGACACACCGATCCGGAATCTCAGTGACATTATCCATGCACAGATCTGGCATTATTTTAACTGGGGTGGCAGAAGTATGGCTCACGGCCTGCTGCAGCTGATTCTGCTGGCCGGAGAGAACTGGGCGGATATTCTGAATACCGTCATGACGTTTTTGCTGGCGCTGCTTGTCTGTATGGTATCCGGCAGACGTAAGATCCCGTACTATTTTGTGGCACTGGGAATGCTGACCGGTCTGAATGCCAACTGGAAAATGAGTATGTTCTGGGAGGCCGGAGCGGCCAATTATCTGTATATGTCCGGATTCCTTCTGATGTTTCTGTTCTGTTATCTGAGATATGAGGAAAAGAATCTGCCGGGGATCATCGTCTGGATACTTCCTTTAGGTCTGATCGCCGGCTGGAGCAATGAAAACATGGGACCGGCTGTCTGGATCTTAAGCTTATTAGTGATGGCGTTACGTCACAGAGAACATAAGAAAATCCCACTATGGATGTATCTGGGCAATATCAGCTGTCTGGCGGGAAGTATTCTGATGATCGCAGCGCCGGGCAATTTTGTCCGCACAGAGGAAACGGCGGCGGAATCTTATAGTCTGTTGTGGAAGCTTTATCTGCGCTTTTATGCGGAAGCAAAAGGTGTCATGGAATATTTATTCCCGACCCTGCTTCTGACGGTATTTCTGGTGATGATCTGCAAGGGAATGCTGAAGGAAGCTCTGGGAAGAGAGATCGATCTGCTGTTATTGGGAGCGTTATTATCCTGGGGAGCCATGGTCCTCTCCCCCCACTATCCCGACAGAGCGGCATTCGGAACCATGGTGCTGCTGATCTGTGCGATCCTTGCCATGACCGGGAAAATGGTGGACAGACAAAAGGAATACGGCGTTATGCTTTACGGATGCGGTGCACTGGTATGGCTGCGTGGAATGTATTTTCTGGTGGAATATTTAGGACTGAGCTGGGGATGGATCAAATAAGTGGATCAAATCAGTGAATAAATGTGCAGGGAAAGACCTCACAGGCGGCAGCTGTGCCGACGGTGAGGTCTTTTATAACGGGCATATTATTTCCGGGCATACCGGCTCCGGTACTGGCGTGGTGTCATGCCGGTCTTTTTGCGGAAGATCTGCGAGAAATAAGATTGCGAAGAAAATCCGACACTGGTGGCTACCTGCGCTACCGACAGATTGGAGGATACCAGAAGCTCTTTACAGGCTTCCAGCCTCCGGTCTGTCAGGTAATTGATCGGAGACTGCCCGACACATTCAGTAAAGGAGTGTGCCAGATAGAATTTGTTGATATGCGTGATCTCCGCCAGGGAATCCAATGTAATGTTCTGGGAATAATTGGAGTCGATATACCGCTTCGCCAGAGCACATTCCTTGGACAGCTGGAAGGAGGAGTCGGAGATGACGGACAGGTTCTGCTTCCGGGAAATATATACTAAAAGCACCTGGAGCAGTCCGTGACATACCTGTTCAAAGCCGGGAAGCTTGTCACGGAATTCCTGCATCATCAGCTGGGCGAAGTTGATGAACTGTTTTTTGTCAGAGCCGTAGCTGTAGAAGCTGTAGCCCTTCGGGTTGTCCTGCCCTGCACCGGAAAAGGAAAATGCGAGTCCTTCCACACCGAATACGATATATTCCATGGGATCGTTGGGAAGTGTTTTCTCCGTGTGCTCTACATAAGGGTTGATGATGACCAGATCGTCCGTCTTCACAGGCACCTTTTCATTCTCTATATAGAAGGCTCCCTCACCCCGCAGGACATAGAACAGTTCTGAAAAGTGATGGGTATGCGGAAGGGACTGCCAGTCACCTTCGTATTTGGAGATGGAGATGTAACGCAGCTGGAAATGTTCCGGAGAACTGCCTGCGTTTGCAGAATCAATATTGATAAATTCATTACTCATAAATAGATACCTTCTTTATCTTATTTTTGTTGTGCACTTTTTCAAATCTACCGTATTTTTTATACTAAATATATAAAAAGAACAATATTTCGCAAAAACATTCGTAAAAAAGACGAAAAAATAAAAATCTGTATAACCTGGATAAGCATATTATACATAATCATTTTAAAAAATCCACTATTTTAGTAATAAAATAGCAATAAACATAACAAAACAAGCAACAAAGAAATTGATATCAGGTCAGGAAGCCGATATACTTTAGTCATCAGCTGCAAGATAGTACAAAAGCGATGGGGAGGAAACCATGCGATGACAGGAAGACTGACACTGCCGACAGATGCAGACATCATTGACGAAACAATACGGTTAAAAAATCTTCTGGGCGCAGATGCGTTAAGAGACTGTGACGGAACCGAAATGCCGGAAGCACTTTTGTCAGAGCCGGTGAAGAAATATGCGACTTATTATACCACGAGAAAGGATAATGAGTGGGCAATGAAGCATCCGGAGGAGATCCAGCAGGAATACCTGATCAGCAACCGCATCACCGCCAGAGGGGAAACGCTCCGCATCCGCCTGATGGAAGGCTTCCATACGGAGCAGCTTAAGGTCAATACGCTGGACGATCCGAAGCGTTGGTGGGAAGTGATCGACAGAACGACCGGTGAGGTGGTGCCGACGGATGCATGGGAATTTGATGAGGCATCCGGTGAGGTGGAGATCCGTACGATCCCCTATCATGAGTATACGGTAAGCTTCCTGGCATTTTTGATCTGGGATCCGGTACACATGTACAATTTCATCACGAATGACTGGAAGGATACACCGCATCAGCTGACTTACGATGTGAGACAGCCCAAGACCAAACAGTATGTCAAAGACAAGCTGAGAAAATGGTGCGAGGACAATCCTCATATCGACGTTGTCCGCTTCACTACCTTTTTCCATCAGTTCACACTGACCTTCGATGACAAGAAGCGGGAAAAATTTGTAGAGTGGTTCGGATACAGCGCAAGTGTGAGCCCCTATATCCTGGAACAGTTTGAGAAATGGGCAGGCTACAAATTTCGCCCGGAGTACATTGTGGATCAGGGATATCACAACAGTATGTTCCGCGTTCCCAGCAAACAGTTCCTGGATTTCATAGAGTTCCAGCAGATCGAGGTATGTGCGCTGGCGAAGGAGCTGGTAGACATTGTACATTCTTATGGCAAGGAAGCGATGATGTTCCTCGGAGATCATTGGATCGGAACAGAGCCCTACGGCAAATATTTCGCAGGCATCGGACTGGATGCAGTGGTAGGTTCTGTCGGAAGTGGTGTGACGCTTCGAATGATCTCTGATATCAAGGGAGTGGATTATACCGAAGGACGGCTGCTGCCTTACTTTTTCCCGGATGTGTTCTGTGAGGGTGGTGACCCGATCGGAGAGGCAAGGGATAACTGGCGTAAAGCAAGGCGTGCATTACTCAGGTCTCCCCTGGACAGGATCGGATATGGCGGTTATCTGAAGCTGGCAAGTAATTGGCCCGGTTTCATTGAGGAAATCCAGAATGTGGTAACACAGTTCAGGGAAATCCATGAAAATATGCAGGGTACAGCTTCCTATGTGGCACCCTTCAAGGTGGCGATCCTGAACTGCTGGGGCAGTCAGAGAAGGTGGATGTCCAATCAGGTACATCATGCGATCTGGCACAGGGAAACCTATTCCGCAGAAGGAGTGCTGGAATGCTTAAGCGGAATGCCTTTTGAAGTTGAGTTTATTTCCTTTGATGATGTCAGAAACGGCATCCCTGAGGGGATCAAGGTCATCATTAATGTCGGGGATGCGTACACCGCATTCAGCGGCGCAGAGAACTGGATCGACGAAAAAGTCCTGACCAATATCAGACGCTTTGTGGATCAGGGAGGCGGCTTCATCGGTGTGGGTGAGCCTACCGCTTATCAGCATCAGGGAAGATATTTCCAATTGTCCGATGTGCTCGGCGTAGACCGCGAGATGTGTTTCTCTCTCAGCACGGACAAATACAATGAGAAGAATGCCGATCACTTTATCTTAGAGGATATTGATGGAGCCCTGGATTTCGGCGAGGGCACCAGTCGTGTCTATGCACAGGGCGGACATTATCAGATCCTTGCGATGGATGGGGAATACAGCCAGCTGGTGGTCAATGAATATGGCAGAGGACACAGCGTATATTTTGCAGGTCTTCCGTATTCTCCCCAGAACTGCAGACTTCTGCTTCGGGCAATCTATTATGCAGCCGGCATGGAGCAGGAGATGAAGCGTTACTATGTAACGAATGTGGATACCGAAGTAACGGTATTCCAGAAGACCGGCAAGATCGCAGTGATCAACAACTCTGCACAGGCACAGCACACAGAGCTGTATATCAAAGGAAAATGTGCATATGTGCTGGATCTGAAGCCCGGCGAAATGCGTTGGGTGGACGATATGGAAGACAGGTAACTTATGGAAAGCAAAAAGCGTTTCATATTTTATAAGGTAGTACTTTACAAGTATAAGGAGGTTATTTAAGATGAAAAAGAAAGTATTAAGCGTGCTTTTAGCAGCGGCAATGACCGTGTCCATGCTGACCGGCTGTGGCAGCAAGCCTGCCGGTAATGATGCGCAGAGCGCAGCACCCAGCGAGGCATCCAAGGAAACAGAGGCAGCAGCAGAAACGACTGCTTCCGCAGAAGACGAGACACTGACTGTATGGTGTTGGGATCCTAACTTCAATGTCTATGCAATGAAGCAGGCAGAGAAGGCATACCAGGTGGATCATCCTAACTTCAAGTTAGACATTCAGGAGAAGGTATATAGTGATATCGAGACTGCTCTGATCACAGCGGCTGAAGCTGGTGATTACAGCACGTTACCTGATATCTTCCTGATGCAGGATTATTCCTTCCACAAAAATGCAACCAATTATCCCGGAATCTTCACAGCACTGGATGATTGCGGAATTGATTTCTCCCAGTTCTCTATGGGTAAGCTGGCTGACTCCACTGTAGATGGAACACATTATGGTATTCCTTTTGATAATGGTGCTACCATCATGGCAATCCGTTCCGATATGGTAGAAGCAGCAGACCTTAAGGTAGAAGATTTCAAGGATACTACGTGGTCTGAGTTCATGGAGCTGTCTAAGAAGGTAATGGCTGTGAATAATGTTCCCATGCTGACCTGCTCCGGCGGTTCTGAGATCGTGATCGAAATGTTACAGTCTGCAGGTGCTTCTCCTATGGTAGATGGCGAAGTATCCCTGGTAGACAACAAAGCGCTGAAGAAAGCGATCGAGACCTACAAGCAGCTGATCGATGAAGGAATCATGGCTGATTATACTGACTGGGATCAGTATATCGCTTCCATGAACAAGGGTACCGCAGCAGGCGTTATCCAGGGCTGCTGGATCATGTCCTCCATTCAGGCAGCAGAGGATCAGGCAGGTAAATGGGCAATCGTGAATATGCCTAAGTTAGATGATGTAGAAGGCGCAACCAACTACGCTAACTGCGGTGGTGCAAGCTGGGCAGTATCTTCTAACTGCAAAAATACCGATCTGGCATTTGATTTCCTGAACGCTACCTTTGGTGCGGATGTAGATTTATACGATGATCTGCTGGTAAATGCAGGAGCAATCGCAAGTTACCTGCCCGCAGCACAGTCTGAGACCTATAATGAGGGCAATGAGTTCTACGGCGGTCAGGCAGTGTACAAGGATATCGTAGAGTTCGCCGGACATGTTCCCGGAATTGACTACGGTGCATACTACTCTGATATCAGAAGCGCACTGACAGATGCGATCACCAACGTTGTACAGAAGAACGCTGATATCGATACAGAGATCAAAAACGCTCAGGATACCGTAGAGTTTAATATCGCCGAATAATCACCAGAGTATGGAAACTGGATAGTACCGGGGGTGCAGCAGTGCGTTCCCGGTACTGTTGTAGGAGAGAAACATGGAAAAGAAGAAAGCAAAATTAAGTTTGGAAAAAAAGCATAATCTGACCGGATGGGCATTCCTGCTCCCGGCATCGATTTTAATATTTGTATTTTGTTTCTATCCGATGTCACAGGCCATCCTTCTTTCCTTCCGGAAGACAGGAGGAGTCTTTAATGGTGTAGCGAATTATGCCAGGATCTTCAAGGATAAAACATTCCAGCAATGCTTGTTCAATACCTTCTTTTATTTTGTGATTCAGGTACCGATCATGCTTGTGCTGGCACTGATGCTGGCGCAGCTGCTGAATAATCCTAAGATAAAAGGGAAAGGTATTTTCCGCACTTTGATCTTTCTTCCGTGTGCAACGTCACTGGTATCTTATTCCATGATATTTAAGTCATTGTTTGCTCCGGATGGAGTGGTCAACAGAGTGCTGATGGCCATCGGACTGTCTTCTGTGGACTGGTTCCAGAGTACATGGCCGGCGCGGTGGGTCATCGTGATCGCACTGATCTGGAGATGGACCGGATATAATATGGTATTCTATCTGGCAGGATTACAGAATATCGATTATTCTGTATATGAGGCAAGCTACATCGACGGAGCGACACCGTTCCAGCAGTTTATGAAGATCACGATACCGTTGTTAAAGCCGACTATTCTGATGACGGCGATCATGTCTACTTCGGGAACACTGCAGCTGTTCGATGAGTCTATGAACCTGACATCAGGCGGTCCCGGAAAATCTACAATGACATTGGCGCATTACATCTACAATATCTCCTTTGTGGAGACACCGAAATTTAATTATGCGGCAGCGTTGTCTGTATGCATACTTGTGATGGTAGCGGTTCTGTCTGCAATTCAGATGAAGGTGGGTGACAAACGTGACTAAATTCAAACAAATCATTTCCTACACGATCTTAGTGATAGCAAGTTTTCTGTCGGCATTTCCGCTGTATTATATGCTGTGCGGTGCGACCAACCAGAGCATTGATGTGGTAAGAGGACGGCTGATCCCGGGTACCTATCTGATCGAGAATTTCAAGACCCTGGTCGACATGCAGAATCTGGGACTTGCAATGTTTAACTCATTCCGCAATGCGATCGTGATCACGGTTGTGACACTGCTGATCTGTTCCATTGCCGGTTATGGATTTGAGATCTATCATGATAAGGGCAAGGATATTCTGATGAGTATTCTGCTGCTGGCAATGATGCTTCCGTTCGTAGCGATCATGATCCCCCTGTTCAAGATGTTTACCGCCTGGAAGCTGGTAAATACCTGGATCGCATTGGCGTTGCCATCCATCTCGACTCCGTTTATGATCATGCTTTTCAGACAGGCGGCACGTTCTTTCCCTCATGATATTATCGAGGCTGCCAGACTGGAAGGTCTGAGCGAAATACAGATTTTCTTCCGGATGTTCATTCCGGTGATGAAATCTACCTATGGAGCGGCGATGACGGTTACATTTATGAATGCGTGGAACAATTATCTGTGGCCGACGATCATTTTACAGGACAGCAAGGCGATCACCATGCCGATGTTAGTAGCCAATCTGAAGAGTGGATACAGTGTGGATTATGGTATGCTGATGCTGGGAGTATTGATCTGTACACTTCCTACAGCGATCATCTTCCTGTGTTTACAGAAGAGCTTTGCCAATGGAATTACGGGGGCAGTGAAATAATGCAACAGAAAATGCCAAAACAGGAAACTATGACACAGGCGCATATCAGGAAGGCTCAGGGAGCCTTCCTTTTGGCGCATAGAATGGGCCTGATCGAGGATCCCTCCATGGAGGGACTAAAGGCCAGACGACAGAAGCACAACGAAGAGCTGCGGAGAATGGAACAGGAAGGACAGCGGTTCTACGGACCGCATTATTTTTCCGCACCGGCGTATCTGGAATATGAGCTGACCCGCCTGAAGCTGGATTTTGTGCAGCCGTGTGAGAAGGTCCGGAAAAGTGGCTTCTGCCCGGATTTCACGGAGCAGGAGAAACGGGATTTTTACGAACAGAACAGAGATCTGTTCGGACGCTATCATGGGGATCATTTTACCTATGAGGAGGTGTCACAGATCATTGAGAAACGGTTACGGGAGGATGCATATGACAAGCTTATCCGCGACATATTATGTGAGTCAGAGAACGGGCAGTGATGAAAATGACGGACGGACGTGCAGTACGGCGTTTGCCAGTCTGTCTGCCATTAATCGAAGAAGCCTGCAGCCGGGCGACCGTGTCCTGTTGGAGCGGGGCAGTGTATTTTACGGACAATATCTGCATGTGACAGACAGCGGTACGAAAGAGGCACCGATCGTGATCGGAGCGTACGGCACAGCAGATGCACCGCCGCGGATCGATGCCTGCGGACAGGGGATCTGGTATCAGGATTATGGGAATCCGCTGGATGCACCGACGCATGTGTATCACGGCTATGTATCTTCCGCAGTGCTTTTGTATGATGCAGAGCATATTGTGGTGGAGGATTTGGAGATCACCAATGAAGGCAGCATGATCCCGGGAGAGCGTTATAGTCTGGGTGAGAAAATGAACCGTACCGGTGTAGCTGTGGTGGCTAAGGACAAAGGGGTGCGGAGTGGCATCACACTTAGGAATCTGTGGATCCATGATGTCCATGGGAATGTCTACGATAAGCACATGAACAACGGTGGGATCTATATGACAGCGCTCCGCCCGGAATGTGAGGAGCTGACGGGGGTGGCACGGTATCGGGATGTCGTCATAGAAGGATGCTTCGTGCACCGGGTCAGCCGCTGGGGAATTGCAGCAGGCTATACCTATGCCCATGATAAGTTCCGAGGAGCAGAGCTTACGGAAGCGGTTTTTCTGAACTATGGGCATGAAAATATGCAGATACGGAATAATTATGTAAAAGAGGCCGGTGGGGATGGGATCACGCCGATGTATGCCCTGCGTCCTCTGGTGGAGCATAATATGGCAGACTCTGTGGCCTGCGAGATCAATGACCGGATCTATTGCGAGCCGGGCGACCGGATGGGAAAAGTGGCAGCCGGGATCTGGCCCTGGAAATGCAAGGATGCCCTGTTTCGCTATAATGAAGTCACGGACACCAGACTCAATCAGGATGGTATGGCATATGATGCGGATTCCGGGGACGGAACGGTGTATGAACATAATTACAGCAGGCAGAATGAAGGCGGCTGTGTGATGTTCTGTCTGCAGGAGGCGATCCATAATACCTTCCGTGGTAATATCAGCTATGATGATCTCGGTGGTACGATCAGCCCGTCAGAGAATCCGGATGCCCTGCTTCAGGATAATGTATACTATGTGCGAGAGGGTGTTCCCTTTGTACGTAAAAATATGGACGGAGGCAGCTTTACACAGGTGAATGACCGGGTGGTTGAGCTGGATTTTGATCTGAGTAGATAGAAAATAGATCCGAATTCTGATCCGGCCAGATAAAAAAACAGACTGGAATAAATAAAAAATACTTGACAGATGCCGCTAAGACGCATATCATAATTCCATGATCGCAAGATCAGAAGAAGTAATTATTGATTGTAAATGCTATGAAAGAGACTCTTGCCAGAGGAAACGACAGGAATACAGCGTCACCGACTGAGAGCGCTGTTTGCGGAAGCTGGCGAAGGGAACACTCCGGAGCAGGTGATCTGAACTGCAGAATATCACATGCAGCTAGGATGACACGTTGCACGCGTTAAGTGACAAGAGTGGATGGGCAAAGGCGCCTGTCAATTCGGGTGGTACCACGGATTAGATGATTCGTCCCGGGATATGTTTTAACATGTCCCGGGGCTTTTTGTATTCAAAAATAAGCTGTACAGGGAGCGCACATTCGGGACACTATATAACAGGAGGTGCGATATGTACAGAGATTTAACAATGAAAGAGATCAGTGAACAGCAGATCGGACAGACTTTGCAGGTGGCAGGCTGGGTGGAAAATATCCGTGACCACGGCGGTGTATCCTTTATCGATCTGCGGGATATGTACGGTGTATTACAGGTGGTCATCCGTAAGCCGGAGCTTTTAAAGGGCATCACCAAGGAAATGTGCCTGTCCATTACCGGTCTCATGGAACACAGAGACGAAGAGACCTACAACCCGAAGATTCCTTCCGGCACCATCGAACTGGAAGCACACAAGATCGATGTGTTGGGAAGAGTATATAAACAGCTTCCTTTCGAGATCCAGACGTCTAAAGAGATCCGGGAAGATGTGAGATTAAAATATCGTTATCTTGACCTTAGAAATGCAAAAGTAAAGGACAACATTGTATTTCGTTCCAAGGTGATCAGTTATCTGCGTCAGAAGATGACAGACATGGGATTTCTGGAGATCCAGACCCCGATCCTGTGTGCTTCTTCTCCCGAGGGCGCCAGAGACTATATCGTTCCCAGTAGAAAATTTAAAGGAAAATTCTATGCGCTGCCTCAGGCACCACAGCAGTATAAGCAGCTGTTGATGGCTTCCGGCTTCGATAAGTATTTCCAGATCGCTCCCTGCTTCCGTGATGAGGATGCCAGAGCAGACAGATCTCCCGGAGAGTTCTATCAGCTGGACTTCGAGATGAGCTTCGTGACCCAGGAGGATGTCTTCAAGGTAGGCGAGGAAGTGCTGCATGACACTTTTGAGAAATTTGCTCCTGAAGGCAGCAGGATCACACAGACACCGTTCCCCATCATCAGCTACAAGCAGGCCATGCTGGAATTCGGCTGTGATAAGCCGGATCTGCGCAATCCCTTACGGATCATGGATGTGACAGAGTTCTTCCAGAGATGTACGTTTAAGCCGTTTATCGGCAGAACCGTCCGTGCCATCAAGGTACATGCGGAGATGTCCAAGGGCTTCCATGAGAAACTGTTAAGCTTTGCGACTTCTCTTGGTATGGGTGGACTTGGCTATCTGGAAGTGGCAGAGGACATGAGCTACAAGGGACCCATCGATAAGTTCATTCCGGAAGAGATGAAGGGAGAGCTGGCAACACTGGCAGGACTGTCTGCCGGAGATACCATTTTCTTCATTGCGGACAAAGAGGATAAGGCGAACTACTATGCAGGTCATATCCGTACCGAGCTGGGCGAGAAGCTGGATCTGATCGAGAAGGATGCTTACCGTTTCTGCTATGTGAACGATTTCCCGATGTTTGAGCTGGATCCCGAGACGAAGCAGATCGGATTCACCCACAATCCGTTCTCTATGCCCCAGGGCGGCCTGGAAGCATTGAACACCATGGATCCGCTGGAGGTCCTGGCTTATCAGTACGACATCGTATGCAACGGCGTGGAACTGTCCTCCGGCGCAGTACGTAACCATGACATCGAGATCATGAAAAAAGCTTTCGCCATCGCAGGCTACGATGAAGAGACACTGGAGACGAAGTTCGGAGCCCTGTATCAGGCCTTCCAGTTCGGAGCACCCCCTCATGCGGGAATGGCTCCCGGCGTGGATCGTATGATCATGCTGCTTCGGAATGAGGAGAACATCCGTGAAGTCATTGCTTTCCCCATGAACGGCAATGCACAGGATCTGATGTGCGGTGCCCCCGGCGAGGTAACGGAACAGCAGCTGCGTGAGGTCCATATCAAGGTGAGGGATTAATGTGAAAAATAAGCATGATAGCTTATTTAGAATTTGATTCGCAATTCCTCCGACGGAAGGAAGCATCTGCAGAATGGAGATTAATATAAGTTTCACATCGGGCTTTGTGCCTTAAGTCCCAAAGCCTGTAGGTTATGGAAAGGCGTGAGAATTGTTATGGCAAATGTAATCAGTGACGAGACCATAGAATATGTAGGCATTCTGGCGAAACTCGAGCTTTCTGATGAAGAGAAGGAAGCGGCGAAAAAGGATATGGGAAGAATGCTGGACTACATCGATAAATTAAGTGAACTGGATACCACGGGCGTGGAACCCATGTCCCATGTGTTCCCGGTACAGAATGTCTTCCGTGAGGATGTGGTGACTAACGGGGATGAGAGTGAACAGACCCTGGCCAATGCCCCTGGCGAGAAGGACAATATGTTTGTGGTACCAAAGACATTTGATTAAATCAAATGTCTTCGGACTTTTGACTAATGTCAAAAGTCTTCAGATTTTCGATTATGTCAAAAGTTTTCAAACTTTCGATTAGAAATCAGGCAGAATACTGCTTAAATAATATGTTTCGGAATAAAAGCGGTAATTAAATGCCGGAAAATCAAGGTTGAAGCAAATATTTACCGCTTTATAATCTGGTTACAGCATTTAGGCTGTAAAAAATGGTACAAATCAGCATGAAAGTAAGAAAAATACCGCTTGAAGTTTAGAAAATAATATCCAAGCGGTAGATCATAGCTGAAATTTGGAAAACAGACTGGTTTATTACCGCCTGAGTAAGAAATGTAATTTTTCAGACGGTAATGGTTTTGACCAGGAGGTTAATAAAGGAGAATGGATATGGATATTTTATCCCTGACAGCTGTAGAGCTGGCGAAGGCGATCCGGGAAGGCAGGACTACGGCGGTGGAAGCGACGCAGGCCGTTCTGGACAGGATCGCAGCCGGTGAAGATACTTACCACTGCTATGTGACTATAGAACGGGAAAAGGCTTTGAAACAGGCAGAGGAAGTTCAGAAAAAGATTGAAGCGGGAGAATTGACCGGTCCCCTGGCCGGTGTCCCTTTCGCTATCAAAGACAATATGTGTACCGAGGGAACACTGACCACCTGCTCTTCTAAAATTTTAGAGAATTTTGTCCCTACTTTCAGTGCGGAGGCAGTACTGAATCTGGAAAAAGCAGGGGCAGTCATTCTGGGCAAGACCAACATGGATGAGTTCGCCATGGGAAGTACCACAGAGACTTCCTATTACGGTGTGACGAAGAATCCGAGAAACCCGGAGCATGTTCCCGGAGGTTCTTCCGGTGGTTCCGCTGCGGCAGTGGCAGCAGAGGAATGTTTTGCAGCACTGGGTTCCGATACCGGCGGTTCTATCCGGCAGCCCGCATCTTATTGTGGGGTAGTCGGCATGAAGCCCACCTACGGAACCGTATCCCGTTACGGGCTGATCGCCTATGGTTCCTCTCTGGATCAGATCGGCCCCCTGACAAAGGATGTGACAGACTGTGCCACGGTGCTGGAGGCGATCACTTCCCACGATCCCAAAGACTCCACTTCCATGGAGCGGGAGGATACGGATTTTACCTCCGCACTGGCAGCGGATGTGAAAGGAATGAAGATCGGTATTCCCAGAGACTATTTTGGAGAAGGACTGGATCCGGAGGTCAGAGATGCGGTGCTGGCGGCAGCAGAGGTGCTGAAAGCACAGGGTGCAGAAGTGGAGGAGTTCGACTTAAGTCTGGTAGACTATGCAATCCCTACTTACTATACCATTGCGGCAGCAGAGGCTAGCTCCAACCTGGAGCGCTTTGATGGCGTGAAATACGGTTACCGTGCACAGGATGCGGAAGACCTGCACACCATGTATAAGAGAAGCCGTTCCCAGGGCTTTGGACCCGAGGTAAAGCGTCGTATCATGCTGGGCTCTTTTGTCTTAAGCTCCGGGTATTACGATGCGTATTATCTGAAGGCACTCCGTGTAAAGGCACTGATCAAAAAGGCGTTTGACGAAGCTTTTGCAAAATATGATGTGATCTTAGGACCTGTGGCACCCACCACAGCACCGAAGCTGGGCAGCAGTCTGTCGGATCCCATTAAGATGTATCTGGGAGATATTTATACGATCTCCATTAACCTGGTGGGACTGCCGGGGATCAGCGTTCCCTGTGGTACGGATTCCAAGGGACTGCCCATCGGCATGCAGCTCATCGGTGACTGCTTTAAAGAGAAGACACTGATCCGTGCGGCGTATACCTATGAACAGAGCGTGAAGTAGAACAACGAAAATAGGCACACATACAAAGATGCCAGGGTCAAAAGGTCTAAGCCCATATGAGCTTGCTCATAAGTGGGTGAAAGACCTTAGGACCCGCCCCGATATGAGCATAAAAGTGGGATGATAATCCCACGATATGCGAATATTGGGTGGGATTGTGGGAGTGCGTAGCACGAAGCAATCCGTAGGCATCAATGTCGGGAGCTTTTGACTTCGATATAAAGTAACAATACAGATACGGAAAGGTATTTATTATGGCAAAACAATATGAAACAGTGATCGGTCTGGAAGTTCATGTAGAACTTGCCACGAAGACGAAAATATTCTGCGGCTGTTCCACTGCGTTCGGCGGCAGACCCAATACCCATACCTGTCCGGTGTGTACCGGCATGCCGGGATCTCTTCCTGTGCTGAATAAGCAGGTGGTGGAATATGCGGTGGCTGTGGGACTGGCTACCAACTGTAACATTACCCAATACTGCAAATTTGACAGAAAGAATTATTTCTATCCCGATAACCCACAGAACTATCAGATCTCCCAGCTGTACCTGCCCATCTGTCGCAACGGTTCCGTAGAGATCGAGGTGGTGGGAGAAGCTGGCAGTACCTATACGAAGCCGGTGCGCATCCATGAGATCCATATGGAGGAGGATGCCGGTAAACTGGTGCATGACGACTGGGAAGATTGTACCCTGGTAGATTACAACCGTTCCGGCGTGCCCCTGATCGAGATCGTATCGGAGCCGGATATGCGCAGCGCAGAGGAAGTCATCGCCTATCTGGAAAAATTGCGTCTGCTGATCCAGTATCTGGGTGCCTCAGACTGTAAGCTGCAGGAGGGCTCCATGCGTGCGGATGTAAACCTGTCTGTACGGGAAGTGGGTGCGGAAAAATTCGGAACCCGTACGGAGATGAAGAACCTGAACTCCTTCAAGGCCATTGCCAGAGCGATCCAGGGCGAGCGGGAGCGGCAGATCGACCTGTTGGAGGCTGGGAAAGAGGTCATTCAGGAGACCAGACGCTGGGATGACAACAAGGAATATTCCTACGCAATGCGTTCCAAGGAGGATGCACAGGACTACCGTTATTTCCCGGATCCCGATCTGGTGCCTGTCTATATCAGTGATGAGTGGCTTGAGAGCATCCGGGCAAAGCAGCCGGAATTCCGCACTGAAAAAATGAAACGTTACAAGGATGAGTACGACATTCCGGAATATGACATTGAAATCATCACCGGATCTAAGCATCTGGCAGATATTTTTGAAGCCTCGGTAGCGTTGGGAAGCCAGCCCAAGAAAGTATCCAACTGGCTGATGGTGGAGACCATGCGGCTGTTAAAGGAGAAGGATATGGAGCCGGAGGATATCCGGTTTTCACCAGAACATCTGAGTAGATTGATCACTCTGGTGGACGGAAAAGTGATCAACTCTTCGGTAGCAAAGGAAGTATTCCAGGTAATGTTCGAGGAAGACATTGATCCGGAGCAGTATGTGGAAGATAAGGGATTGAAGACGGTCAATGATGAAGGCGCTCTGCGGAAGGTCGTTGAGGAAGTCATTGCGGCAAATCCCCAGTCCGTAGAAGATTATCACAACGGAAAGGAAAAAGCCATCGGCTTCCTCGTGGGACAGACCATGAAAGCCATGAAAGGAAAGGCAGATCCTGCCAGCGTCAATCAGATGCTGAAAGAATTACTGTAAAGTGTTAGTTTCCACGGCAGGCATCTAACAGATCCTGCACCGTGTCAAAGGCATAGTCAGGCAGATAAGGGGTATTCGGATCACCTTCGGGGGTCAGGATATCCTTTTTCTGCGCCTCGCCGGTGAAGAGGACGCAGGTATTCACACCGCCGTTGATGCCGCAGGCAATGTCCGTGTACAGACGGTCACCCACCACCAGGGTCTCTTCCGGTGTAAAGCCGGAGATCTCGAGGCAGAGCTTTACGACATCTTTGCTGGGTTTGCCTAAATAGATGGGCTGCTTATCGGTGGTGGCAGTGATCATATCACAGATGGCACCGCAATCGGGGATAAACCCGAAGTCGATGGGGCAGCGCAGATCCGGATTGGTACCGTAAAAGGGAACGTCCTGGGTGAATAAAACCTTGCAGACTTCCGTAAGCTTGCCGTAATTTAATTCACTGTCGTAGGCAACCACCACACAGTCGATATTCTCTTCGCAGACCTCGGTGACATGAAGCCCATTTTTACGCAGTTCGGCTACGAAGGAAGCAGTTCCCAGTACAAAGATTTTTTTCTCAGCATAATTTTCCTTCAGAAAGCGCAGGGTCATATAGCCGGAAGTGATAAACTGATCTTCGGTGCTGTCCAGATGAAAGGCGGTATGGAATTTTTTCACATAGTCCAGACCGCTCTTTGTGGAGTTGTTGGTAATGTAATAAGCCTTGCCGCCGATGTCATTGATATACCGGATCAGATCCGCACTGCCTTCGTACAGGGTATCGCCCACGGCAATCGTTCCGTCAATGTCGAACAGGAAAAGCTTTTTATTTTTCAGACGTGCCAGTTTAGCGGCATCGCAGTAAATATGCTTCGGGTCAAAAGTATTCATGATTGTCCTCATTTCTGAGCTTGAAATGCTCAGGTTCATGTTAGCAATGAATGTAGTCACTGTCAAGGAAAAGACAGCGCACGGAGGGAAAATGCGCAGAGGAAAAATGTGCGGAGGGAAAATACGCAGAGGGAAAATGCGCGGAGAGAAAATGCGCGGAGGGAAACGTAAGTGGAATTGCGTAAGTATTTATGGTATGATAGGCATGGATGTGCAGTGTGCAACACGCAGTGAGGACCGATTAAATTGCGTATGGAACACGGAGCATGAGACAGCACTCTGACATCCCGGAGTTACGGGATGTTTCCGGAATACGCAGTAAAGTTGCCAAATTATGACAGATAAAAAGGATACGATCAGTGATTATGGATGAGAAAAAAGACAAAGGATTACAGGGAAACGAGAAAATAGAAGAGGCAATTTTGGCATTACAGCAGGAGCCCACGGAAGAGCTTCTGGCACACGCTCTGACAGTGGTGCGCAGGCGGATGTGGGAGCAGGGGCAGCTCATCGTGGCAGTGGAACCGCCTTCCGCAGATGTGAAGGAAGCGGTGACACAGGCAGCCGGAACCGCCATGCGCTTACAGGCGGTACAGACCTTAGACGGGAAAAAATGGTGGTCGGCATTCACCGGCTTTGAAGAAGAACTGAAAGGAAGCGGCAGCGTAATGTCTACGTTTCTTACGGATATGGAGCAGCTGTTCCGCGTGGCATTGACTGCGGAAGGCATTGAAGGTGTGATCCTGAACCCCTGGAACCGGACGCTGATGCTGGACAAGCATCTGCTTCATATTATTCTCGGAGAATGACAAATGAGGGAGAAAAAGCATGACAGAAAGCTATGAACTACCAGTGCTGTTCACGGAGAAAGAGCGGAAGGCTTATGCAGCATGGGGCATGAAAAAAGAAAAAGTGCTGCTTCCCCTTGTAGCTGCCACCATTGTGATTTATCTTGCGGCAGCAGTGTTTGTACTCATGAGAGTCTGGGGCGTGCGGGACAGTGACCACCTGTGGTTCCAGTTCCTTGTGCAGAGTAACTGGGTCGGAGACCTTGCGGCGGCTCTGGCGATCTGTATGACGATTTTATTGTTGGGGCCGATAAATTTTTTACTGGACAAGATCTGGAAGAAACCGGCAGATCCCCTGTGGCTTCGGGTAGAACCGGAAGGCACTGCCGTAAAAATCAGTCAGGTCAGCAGGTGGGGCGGCAGTGCTGCAGCGCAGCCGGAGATCCGGGAAATTGCGGAGCGTGCAGCCTTTTTAGATATTGTGGATAATTCTATTTACTATCAGAAGAAATGGTGGAAAATCGGTGAGAATACCATAGAAACGATTTATCCACCAGAAAAGCGGCACCTCTGGATGGATCATCCGGACAACAAGGCAAGTGGAATTACGGAGGTAAAGAGACTGTCAGACATTCTGAAAGGATACGAAGCATCTCTGGAAGCCGCCCACAAGGAGTGGGAATGGCTGCAGCAGCATAGCGGTGAAATGCAGCAGATGTGATATGGCACAGAGAACAGAAAAAGAAACAGAAAGATGTTGGAAACATGATTACGATTAGAAAATTTGAAACAAAAGATGTGGCAAGAATGGCGGAGATCTGGAATCAGGTGGTAGAGGATGGCGTGGCATTTCCCCAGGAGGAAGGACTCACAGAGGCGGATGCCGCAGATTTTTTTGCCGCACAGACCGTAAGTGCCGTGGCGGAGGATGAGCAGGGCAATGTGAAGGGCTTATATATTCTGCATCCCAACAATATCGGCAGAGTGGGACATATCGCCAACGCCAGCTATGCCGTGGACAGACAGTGCAGAGGAGAACATATCGGTGAACTGTTGGTGAAGGATTGCCTGGCACAGGCGAAGGCAAACGGTTATCGCATATTGCAGTTCAATGCGGTGGTAGCTTCCAATATCCATGCGTTCCATTTGTATCTGCGGCTGGGCTTTGTGGATCTGGGCATCATTCCCGGCGGCTTCCTGAATAAGGACGGTGTCTATGAAGATATCCATGTCATGTATCATAAGCTTGTGGAAGAGGAAAGTGAAAAGCAATCATAGAAAAATCATTATTTTAATTATATACAAATGGATTTGTGGACAGATTGATCAAGTCCTGAAAATAGGACAGAAAATAGAGATAATAATAAGTAGGACTGAATGGAGAGGAAAAATATGAAACTGATCTCATGGAATGTAAACGGACTGAGAGCCTGTATGCAGAAGGGCTTCTTAGATTTTTTTCAGGAAATAGACGCAGATATTTTCTGCTTACAGGAGACCAAATTACAGGAGGGACAGATCGCACTGGATCTTTCCGGATATCATCAGTACTGGAATTATGCAGAGAAAAAGGGATATTCCGGTACCGCAATCTTTACCAAAGAAGAGCCCCTGCAGGTGACTTACGGCATCGGTGTGGAAGGGCATGACCATGAGGGCAGAGTGATCACGGCAGAATATCCGGATTTTTACTTTGTGACGGTGTACGTGCCCAATGCACAGCAGGAATTGAAGCGGTTGGACTACCGCATGCAGTGGGAGGCGGATTTTCTGGCATATCTGAAGAGACTGGAAGAGCGAAAGCCCGTGATCTACGGCGGAGATCTGAATGTGGCACATCGGGAAATTGATCTGAAAAATCCGAAGACCAATCGTGGCAATGCGGGATTTACGGATGAAGAGAGAGGCTGCTTTTCCAGGGTGTTGGAGAACGGATTTATTGATACGTTCCGCTATTTTTATCCCGATCAGACAGGGATATATTCCTGGTGGTCCTACCGGTTCCAGGCAAGAGCCAAAAACGCCGGATGGAGAATTGATTATTTTGTGGTATCGGAGTGCCTGAAGGGCAGACTGGCAGATGCGAAGATCCATACAGAAGTACTGGGATCGGATCATTGTCCGATCGAACTGGATTTGAAATAATGGTTTTTTATGATTATATAGGAAACAGCTTGTAACCTTAGGAGGAAATCTATGAGCTTACGTTTCTATTTCGGACCTTCCGGCTCGGGAAAGAGCCACAGAGTATATGAAGAGATCATGCAGCGGGCGGCAGAGGAACCGGGAAAGAATTTCCTGATCATCGTGCCGGATCAGTTCACTATGCAGACCCAGAAGGAACTGGTCATGCGCAGTGACCGGGACGGTATCCTGAATATCGATGTCTTAAGCTTTGGCAGACTCAGCCACCGGATTCTGGAAGAAGTAGGGACAAAGGAGATGCCGGTGCTGGATGATACCGGCAAAAGCCTGGTGCTGCAAAAGATCGCAGCTGACCTTAAGGAGCAGCTGCCTGCCATGGGAAGTCTCCTGCATAAGCAGGGCTATATTCATGAGGTGAAAAGTGCGATCTCTGAATTCATGCAGTATGGCATCAGCACACAGGACATGGATAAGCTGATCGCCAGTGCGGATAAACGGGGCGCACTGGCCATGAAGCTGAAAGATCTGAAGACTCTGTATCAGGGATTTCAGGACTATATCCGTGACCATTTTATTACGACGGAGGAGACGCTGGATGTACTGCGCAGATCACTGGTCAGATCAAAGATTCTACCGGGCAGTGTAGTGGTGTTTGATGGATTTACCGGATTTACGCCGATCCAGAACCGTCTGATCCAGGAAATGATGCGGGTCTGTGGAGAGACCATTGTCACCGTAACCATTGGAGCAGAAGAGGATCCTTACCGGCAGGACGGAGAGCAGAAGCTGTTCCATCTCAGCAAAAAAACGGTGGCGGATCTGGTGAAGCTGGCAGCGGAAGCAGAAGTAGCGAGGGGGAAGGATGTCTTCGTATCCGGAGGAACGGATCGTTTTGAGAAAGCCCCGGCACTGCGCTATCTGGAGCAGAACCTGTTCCGGTATCAGTATGAGCCGTATGTGGGAGAACATCAGGAGATCCGTATGTTTGAGGCACTTTCTCCCAGAGAGGAAGTCCATCAGACGGCACTGTATATCCGGCAGCTGATACGGGAAGAAGGACTTACCTACCGGGATATTGCGGTAGTCATCGGAGATCTGGAAGGATATGCTTCTTATGTGGAGACGGAATTCGGACAGCTGGAGATTCCCTGTTTCCTGGATCGGACCAGAGGGATCGTGCTGAATCCTATGATCGAATATATCAAAAGTGCTCTGCAGCTGTATCTGAAAGATTTTTCTTATGATACGGTGTTCCATTTTCTACGCAGCGGTATGGTGGATATCTCCAGAGAGGAAATCGATGAACTGGAGAATTATGTGATCCGCACCGGTGCGAGAGGCTATCGGACTTACAGCAGGCTGTTTACCCGCAGAACCGAAGAAATGCATTGTGGAGATGGAGAAAACGATACGGAGCGGGCGGAAGAGACTATGGAGCGTCTGAACCGTGTCAGAGGGCAGTTCATGGATACTGTGGAGATCCTGCATCCGGAAAGACGGGAAAAAGCTGCAGAATATGTAAATCATCTGTATGATTTTCTGGAACAGAACCATATCCAGCAGAAGCTGCTGAATTACCAACAGCAGTTTGAACAGGAGGGAGACTTGTCCAGAGCCAGGGAATATGCACAGATCTATCGGCTCGTTATGGATCTGTTGGATCAGATCTATGGACTCTTAGGAGAGGAGGAAATCTCGCTGCAGGAATTTGCAGATATTCTGGAGGCAGGTTTCGGCGAGATCACCGTCGGCACGATCCCACAGAATGTAGATCGTATTGTGGTGGGTGATATGGAAAGAACCCGGTTAAAACAGGTGAAAGTACTGTTTTTCCTGGGAGTAAATGACGGAAATATTCCAAAGAATGCTTCCAAGGGCGGCATTATCTCCGATATGGACAGAGAATTTTTAATAGAATCCGGAACAGAAATGGCACCAAGTCCCAGACAACAGATGTACATTCAGAGGCTGTATCTGTATCTGAATATGACCAAGCCTTCGGAACGTCTGTATCTGTCCTATGCCAAGGTAAACAGTGAAGGCAGGGGCATCCGCCCTTCCTATCTGATCGATACAGTACGGAAGCTTTTTCCGGGACTTGTGGTGGAATACCCTCAGAACCGCAGACGTATCGAACAGATCGAGGGCAGGAAGGAAGGCGCCAGATATCTGGCAGAGGAACTGAGGGAATATGTAGAAGGAACGCTGCAGGAAGAGGAACAGCAGGATTTCTATCTGATGTATTGTGCTTATGAGACGGATGCAGCCGGCAGAGACCGTCTGACCCGTGCAGCATTCCGAAGATATAAAGAGAGCGGTCTTTCAAGGGTTGTGGCAAGAGCTCTGTATGGACAGCATCTGGAGAACAGTGTGAGCCGTCTGGAGACCTATGCCGCCTGCGCCTGCCGACATTTTTTACAGTATGGTCTGTCCCTGCAGGAACGGGAAGAATTCGGTTTTGAAGTGTCAGATATGGGAAATGTGTATCATGCGGTATTGGAAAGTTTTGCAGGAAAACTTGCAGAATCCGGTCGAACATGGTGGGATTTTGAGGATGATTTTGCAAGTCAGACCATCAGAGAAGCGGTAGAAGGATATGCTGCCACCTATGGAGAGACAGTGTTATACAGTTCTGCAAGAAATGAATATGCGATTACGCGGATGAGCAGGATTTTGACCAGAACGGTATTGACACTGCAGCAACATCTGAAACAGGGCAGCTTTCAGCCGGATGATTATGAGCTGTCTTTCCGGTTCGTGGAGAATCTGGACAGTATCCACGTGGATCTGTCAGAGGAAGAGAAAATGCATCTGCAGGGACGCATTGACCGTATCGATGTGTCTGAGGATGCGGAGCATGTCTACGTGAAGGTGATTGATTATAAGTCCGGCAATAAGAAATTCGATCTGGCGGCATTATATTATGGCTTACAGCTGCAGCTGGTGGTATATATGAATGCGGCAATGGAACTGGAGAGCAGAAAGCATCCCGACAAGGAGATCGTACCGGCGGCGCTTCTGTATTATCATATCGACGATCCCACCATAGAGACTCCGGTGGAACTGACGCAGGAGCAGATCAATGAGGAGATCCTTGCGAAGCTTCGGATGAACGGCGTGGTGAACAGTGATCCAGCCGTGGTGGAACGCCTGGACCGCTTTTTACAGGATAAGTCTAAAGTCATTCCGGTGGAAAAGAAAAAAGACGGCAGCTTCAGCGCCAGATCCGGTGTGTTAAGCAGTGAGGAGCTGCAGGTGGTATCTTCCTACGTGGATGCGAAAATCTGCGAGATCGGCAGAGAGATCCTGGACGGTAAAATAGCGGCGAAGCCTTATGAAAAGGGTAGCGAAGAGGCCTGTACCTATTGTGCTTATAAAAAGGTCTGCGGTTTCGACGGCAGTATTCCGGGCTACGAGAAGCGGCAGCTGGCGGAACTGGACAAGCAGACACTGATGCAGCGGATGAGCGGAAAAGAACCGGGCGAAAGCACATGATCGGCAGAAAGTCCGAAGGAAAGCGGCAACGGTCACGCTCAGGAGCAGGGCGGCGACAGGATAAAACAAACAGGAACAGAGGTAGCGTATGGGAATGAAATTCACCCCGGAACAGCAAAGGGTAATCGAACTGCATAATAGCAACATTCTGGTGTCGGCTGCAGCAGGAAGCGGTAAGACAGCAGTACTGGTAGAGCGTATCATCCGCATGATCTGCGAAGGGGAGCATCCGGCAGACATTGACCGTCTGCTGATCGTGACCTTCACCAATGCGGCGGCAGCGGAGATGAGGGAACGTATTGCAGCCGGGATCGCAGCCAGACTGGAGGCTGATCCGGGTAATGAGCATATCCAGAGACAGTCTGCATTGCTGCATAATGCACAGATCACCACCATTGACAGTTTCAGCCTGTTCCTGATCCGGAATCATTTTAATGAGATCGGACTGGATCCGGATTTCCGTGTGGCGGATGAAGGTGAGATCAAACTGTTGCAGCAGGAAGTACTGGGGCAATTGCTGGAGGATGCTTATGCAGGAAAATTTGTCCCGGAGGATGTTATGGCATTCCGGGAGGATCATGGCAATGAAGTGAATTCTCGGGAAATGTCGGAGAACTATTGTGCAAAGGAAACGCAGGGAAGTGGGGAAGCCCTGGAACAGTTTCATGCCTGTGTGGAGTATTTCTGTCCTGGCGGCAGAGAGAGCGTATTGGAGCAGCATATCCTGAATCTGTCCCGTTATGCAGGAAGCTTTCCCTGGCCCTCCGAATGGCTGGAGGAACGCAAAAATGATTATGCTGCGGGAGATCTGGAAACTCTGTTACACAGTAATTATGGTAAATATCTGGGAGACCGTGTGAGCCGCATCCTGCAGGGCTGTCTGGAGAAACTCCGGGAAGTGAAAAAACTGTGCGAACTGCCGGACGGTCCATATATGTATGGAGAACTGACGGAGATAGAAATGGAACAGATGGAGCGGCTGGCTGACTGCAGGAATCTGCAGGAACAGGCTGCAAAGGTTCCTGCAGTAACCTTTGGACGTCTTCCTTCCAAAAAAGATGACAGCGTGGATCCTGCCAAACGGGAACTGGCAAAGACTATTCGCAATGGCGTAAAGAATACGTTGGGTGAACTGGCAGAGAATTATTTTAAGACCCCGCTGGATCTGGTGGTGGAACAGGGAAAAGCCTGCAGAGCACCACTTAGGGTGCTTCTTGATCTGGTGCTGGAATTTGACAGAAGGCTCCTGGCTGCCAAGCAGGAGCGCCATCTGATTGATTTTTCCGATATGGAGCACTATGCCCTGCAGATTCTGTTAAAACGGGAAAAGACAGATGAGAGCGTTGTTACAGGAGCAGATAGTGCCAGAGCGGAGTATTGTATTGTCCCCAGTGATGTGGCGCTGGAGTATCGCCAGTATTTTCAGGAGATTCTCATTGATGAGTACCAGGACAGTAACCTGGTACAGGAGTATCTGCTGAGCGCCATCTCCGGAGAAGCAGAGGGGAATTATAACCGCTTCATGGTAGGCGATGTAAAACAAAGCATTTATAAATTCCGTCTGGCAAGACCGGAACTTTTCCTGGAAAAATACGACACTTATCAGGAGACCGGGGATCTGTGCCGGATCGACCTGGCGAAGAACTTCCGAAGCCGCATACAGGTGGTAGATGCAGTAAATGATGTGTTTTCCCGGATCATGAGCCGGGAGATCGGCGGTATAGAATATGATGACAAGGCGGCATTGTACCCCGGTGCAGCCTATCCTGCGGCGGAGGATCCTGCATACGGCAGTGAACTTTTACTGGTACGGAAACCGGAAAAGGGAGACAGCGCAGAAGGCGGCTCTGGCGGACAGCACCCGGATGGAACAGCAGCTCTCGTGGATTATGACAATGTAAGACAGTTGGAAGCTCTGGCCATTGCCAGCCGTATTAAGCAGCTGAGAGGCAGCCTGAAAGTCATGGAGAAGTCCACAGGAGAACTGCGTCCTGTGCGATATTCCGATATGGTCATTCTGCTCCGGACCACCAGCGGCTGGGATGAGGAATTCAAAAAAATACTGGAACAGCAGGGAATCCCTGTGTACATCACATCCAAGACCGGATACTTCGGAGCATTGGAGGTGCAGGAACTGCTGCAGTTTTTACGTGTGTTGGACAATCCGAGACAGGATATCCCGTTGTTTGGCGTGATGCAGTCTGTCTTCGGAGGGTTTACGCAGGAGGAGATCGCACAGATCCGTAGTGGTGGGGAAGGACATTCCCGAAAGCGGATGACGCTGTATGAAGCACTGAAGGAAGTGGCACAGAGCGGCCGGATGGAGGAAGAAGGAGAAGAGACATCAGCGGACGAAAGCGCCAGGGAAGAAACAGCCGGGTCTGGGAATAACACATTGGAAATGGCAAAAGTACCGGAAACACCGGAGAGCATGGAACCTGAGACAGGGCTTTCACAAAAGGCAGATACCTTCTTACAACGGATTGACCACTACCGCAGCCTCACTCCTTACACATCAATCCGTGACCTGTTGCAGCGGATCCTGGACGACTACGATTATCTGAATTATGTAACGGCACTTCCGGCAGGCAGCAAGCGACGTGCGAATGTGGAGATGCTGCTGACTAAGGCATCCGCTTTCGAGAAGACCAGTTATTTTGGATTGTTTCATTTTATCCGCTATATGGAGCAGCTGGAAAAGTATGATGTGGATTACGGTGAGGCGGATACCCTGGATGAAAATGCTGATGTAGTGAGAATCATGAGCATCCACAAGAGCAAGGGTCTGGAGTTCCCGGTGGTATTTGTCTCTGGACTGTCGAAGCGTTTCAATATGCAGGATGCGAACCAGTCCCTGATCGTGGACATGGATCTGGGAGTTGCGGTGGATTATGTAGATTCCGTACGGCGTATTAAAAATAAGACTCTCCGCCGGGCAGTCCTGTCTGCAAAAATGAAGGAAGATAATCTGGCGGAGGAATTACGTGTGCTCTATGTGGCACTGACCCGTGCCAGAGAAAAACTGATCTTAACCGCAGTATTGGACAAGGCTGACGAAAAGTGGGAACTGTCACAGATGACCGGACAGGAGAAGCTGACTTATCTGGATTTCTGCGAGGCAGGCAGCTATATAGATTTCCTGCTGCCGATCCTGCCGCAGACGGGAATTACGGTGACCATTCTTGGAACAGAGGATCTTGCGGCACAAGAGATTCTGGAACAGATACATATGGGCGACCGTCGGGAACTGTTACAGCGTGTGGCGGACGGTGATGCATTTTTTATGGAGAATTCTGAGGAAAATGCAGGAAAAATGTCAGAATTACAGGAACGTTTTGCTTACCGGTATCCTTATCCGGGCTTGCAGAAGTTATATACCAAGACTACGGTGTCGGAACTGAAGATTGCGGCGATGGAAGAGAAGGACGAAGCGGCATTCCATACCTTTGAAGAAAAAGAAGTGGTACCATACATCCCGGCTTTCCGCAGGGAGCAGGAGAAGGTCAGCGGAGCTGTCCGGGGAAGTGCTTTCCACCGGGTCATGGAGCTATTGGATTTCACGTATCTGTTCACAGAATCCGGGCTGTTCACCGGATGCCCGGATACCTATGAGGAATATCGCAGAGAACTGGACAGGGACCGGCTACAGAACCGCCTGGAGGAATTTTTACAAAGAGAGAAGACCTCTTTACGCCTGACGGAGGAATATGCCAATGCAGTCAGTCTGCCGAAGATCCTCAATTTCCTGGAGCAGGAGCTGGCATACCGCATGTGGCGTGCGCAGGAACAGGGGCTTCTATACAGAGAGCAGCCCTTTGTGCTGGGAATCGATGCAAAACGCCTGGATCCGGAACTGCCCGAGGGAGAAAAGGTGCTCATTCAGGGTATTATCGACGTCTTTTTCATAGAAGACGGTGAGATTGTTCTGCTGGACTACAAGACCGATGTGATCGACTCCCTGGAAGCTCTCTGGAACCGCTACAACGTCCAGATTCAGTACTATGAGGAAGCGCTGACGAAACTGATGCAGATGACTGTGAAGGAACGGATCCTGTATTCCTTCTACTTGGAAAAATATGAGTAAAAAAGGAGATATCCACAATGGATATCTCCTTTTACATACGAATGAAATTATGCGGTGATCACAGTGCCTGCCTTGCCCTTAATGGCATCCTTGACATGATCCATGGAGGTGATCAGTACTTTACCGGCAGGAACCTTCTCCAGGTAAGTAATGGCAGCTTCAATCTTGGGAAGCATGGTGCCTTCCTCAAACTGTCCTGCTGCGATCAGATCCTTTGCTTCTGCTACGGTGAGAGTCTCCAGTGCTGTCTGATCCTCCTTGCCGAAATTCTTATAGACATAGGGAACTGTGGTCAGGATGATCAGCTCGTCACAGCTTAAATCGGAAGCAAGCTTGCCGGCAATGGCATCCTTCTCGATGACTGCGGAAGCACCCTTCAGCGCATGCTTCTGTTCAATCACGGGGATTCCACCGCCGCCACAGGCGATGACTACCTGATCTGCGGCTGCCAGCGCACGGATGGCTTCGATCTCTACGATGTCGATAGGCTTGGGGGCAGCAACGACACGGCGGAAGCCCTTGCCGGGATCTTCCTTGACATAGTTGCCCTTCTTTACTTCGATCTCAGCATCTTCCTTGGACATGTAACGGCCGATGACCTTGGTGGGCTCATAGAAAGCCTCATCATAAGGATCTACCGTGACTTGGGTGAGGATGGTGCTGACCGGCTTGGAAATGCCGCGGTCCAGAAGCTCTGCACGAAGAGAGTTCTGGATATCGTAGCCGACATAACCCTGGCTCATAGCGGAGCAGACACACATAGGTGCGGGGGTATAGTCGATGTACACACGGCGTAACTCTGTCATGGCCTTATGGATCATGCTGACCTGCGGACCGTTACTGTGGGTGATCGTCAGCTGATAATCTGCCTCCACCAGGTCTGCCAGTGCCTTGGCGGTTACTTTTACTGCATCCCACTGCTCGGTAGTGGTATAACCCAGGGCATCATGTCCCAGAGATACGACAACGCTTTTTTTGCTCATAAGATTACCTCTCTATATGTATTTTCCTAAGAATTTCTTTATCAAAGTCGGGGGCTTTTGACCCCGACATCACGTTACCAGTATAACATATTTCCTCCAGGGTGTATAGCCATTTCTATACAATGAAACCTTCCAGAATCGTAGTCAGCTCTTCTGAACGGGCTGCCAGTGCGGAGGTGGCTTTGTCCAGATCCTGAATGGCCTGCAGCTGTTTTTCGGCAGCAGTCTGTACATTGGAGGATCCGGCAGCTGTTTCTGCGGATACTGCGGAGATACCGGAGATGGCGGACAGGGTCGTGCTGCGCTGCTGTTCCATTTCCGTCACACCTGCATTGATCTGCTGCAGGAACTTCAGAAGCTCTGTTACTCTGGAATCTATCTCACGGAAGGAGTCGGTGGTACTGCCAACGGACTGGTTCTGATCCGCTACGATGCCCTCAGCCTGTCTGGCAACCTGCGTAGCTTCGTCAGTGGTGATCTCAATCTCTTCGATGATCCGGGAGATTTCCCCGGAGGAATGCAGGGACTGGTCTGCCAGCTTCTGGATCTCCTGAGCGACTACAGCGAAGCCTCTGCCAGCTTCCCCGGCTCTGGCAGCTTCGATGGAAGCGTTCAGGGACAGGAGATTGGTCTGCTCAGCTATCTCATTAATGGCTTCGGTGATGGAACCGATGGCTTTGGATTTCTCGTTCAGCCTGCCGATGGTATCTACAATATTGGTGGTGATCTGAATGGTGGAAGAGGTGTTCTCTTTCAGATGCTCCACGGATTCAATACCGGTATGGATCGCTGAAGTGGTGCCGGTGGCAAGCTCGCTGATCCGGTCAGAATGTGTGGATACGCTTCCGATGGTGCCGGACAGAGAGTCCATCTGCTGCAGGCAGTCCTCAGAGCTTTCATCCAGTTTTTCGATACCCTGGCGCATTTCACCTACCTGATTCTGGATATCCTGGGAGGTCGCAAGGAAATGTGAGGAAGCTGCAGACATATCGCTGGCAGCCCGGGATAATTCTTCATTGACATTCTTCAGCCCGGATACCAGCTTCTTCATGTGTGCGATCATATCACAGATGCCCTCAGCTAATAGCTGGAATTCGTCATTGCGCTTGGAGTGGACTTCAACAGTCAGATCTCCGTCAGAGACTTTTTTCAGGCGGCGGATAAAATAGTAGATAGAGCCGCCATACTGCCCTGCCAGCAGAGACCCCAGCAGGATTGCCACGGCACTTGCTGCAATGACAAGGATCAGAGACACATTTTTAATCTCCGCCGTCTGGCCGATGATATTTGCCTGAGGGATCAGGGCACAGATCATGGCATTACGGGCACCGATCTTGGAATAGAGAAAGAGATATTCTTCGTCTGCCTCTTTCACATAGGAGGAGCCGTTACTTTCCTCAGAGGCAAATGCCTCATCTACATAGGATTTGCCGACAAACGTATTTTCTTCTGCCATATCGGGGCCGGAGGAGAGGTATTCAGTGCCATCGCAGGTGACAAAGCCTACGAAGCTGCCTTCACCGCCATCCAGGGAAGATAAGGAGGTATCCAGGACACTCGGCTTGAAATCAATGATCAGGATCGCCGGAGCGTTGGAAAAATATCTGGCGAGGCGGACACTATATTTGGAGGAATCCGTGCCAAGCTTTGCATCGACCTCAGACTGGTTGCCGAAAAGGTAATATTTTGCCTTGTCCGTAGATAAAATCTGACCCTGGGAGCTTTCAAGGTAAGCACTTAAGAGACCGGTCTCCGTCGTTTTCGTGGTAGAGATCGTCTTCTCCTTGTCAGAGAGCACGTAAATATTGGAGAGCAGGGCATCCGTGGTCACAGCTTTGATAAAGGTATCTTCATAGGTGTTTGGAGTATTATACAAGGTAGTGGCATCGTTATCATACAGACCGTTCAGATACTGCTTCAGGGTCTCATCATTCATATATCCCTTGTAGTTGGACTGGACTGTGTCAAAAGAAAGCGTCAGGTACTGATTCATCATGCTGACGGTCTGGTCCACGGAGTCGCGGTAGGTTGAGATGATCTGTGTGGTAGCCTTCTGATAGGATACGAAACCTAAGACAATGATGAAGACCACAGGGATCAGGAAAGCAAAGATCAGCTTAAAGTGTATCCGTTTCCAGAGAGGAATAGGGTTTTTCTTGGTATTTTTGGTCAAAATGGACACCTCCGATAGTACATAATATTGATAGATACATTTTACCAAAATTTTACCAAAATATCTATATCAATATGAAAACGATTTCTTATAATGAGCATTCTTAAGAGGCAGAATTGCTTTTACTTTACATAATATGTAACAAAGTAATATAATTAATGATACCAGGGTCTAAAGGTCTAAGCCCACATGAGCTTGCTCATAAGTGGGTGAAAGACCTTGGGACCCGCCCCGATATGAGCATAAAAGTGGGATGATAATCCCACGATATGCGAATAGAGGGTAGGATTGTGGGAGTGCGTAGCACGAAGCAATCCGTAGGTATCAAAGCCAGGGGGATGTGTCCCAGCTCATATAATGTCAGATGAAGGAAGCAATGGCAGGAAGGAAACAGGAATCGATATGCAGAAAAAAGAACGTATGGCAAATCTGGAGGTATTACGCTGTGTGGCCATGATGATGGTAGTGGTGCTGCACTATCTGGGCAAGGGGGGTCTGCTGCCGGATCTGACGGCTCCACTGTCTGCGCAGGATACCGCAGCCTGGCTGTTGGAAGCTTTTTGTATCGTGGCGGTAAATGTCTACATGATGATCAGCGGATACTTTTTATGCGAAAGCTCCTTTAAATTCAGCAGGTTATTGCAGCTGTGGCTGCAGGTGTGGATATATTCGGTGGTGATCGGTGTACTGGCGGTGGCCACGGGGATCGTTCCTGCACAGGAGATCAGCACGCACTATTATCTGACTCTGCTGTTCCCGGTGACCATGGGACATTACTGGTTCCTGACAGCATATGTGTTTTTATATGTGCTGCTGCCGCTTTTGGGAGAAGGGCTGCGCCGGATGACGAAGCAGCAGTTTCAGGTGGCGTTGGTATTGCTGTTTACCACCTTCTGCCTGTTAAAATCCGTGCTGCCGTTCCGGCTGGAAGAGGACAGCAAGGGGTATGACTGCATCTGGTATCTGTGTGTGTTCTGTGTGGCAGCTTATATCCGGAGATTCGGGATTCCTTTTTTACAGAAAAAATCCCATGCGCTGATTCTGTATCTGACCGGCGTTTTCGGTACCTTTGGAGAAGCCATGCTGCTGCACCTGTTTTATCTGAAAACCGGCAGTCTGGAGCTGATCCTGAAGATTCCCTATGAATATAATCATATCTTCCCGTTCCTGGCTTCGGTGGGACTGTTCTGTCTGTTCCTGAACAGCAGAATACAGGGGAAGATCGGCGGTGTGGCAGTGAAGATCGCCCCCTATACGCTGGGAGTGTATCTGCTGCATGAGAATCTGGGGGTACGCTATGCGTGGCAGGCCTGGCTGGGTACGAAGGTCATAAGCAATGCCTGGCAGCTCCTGGCATGGACGATGCTTGCGGTAGTTGTGGTGTTTGTTTTGGGGATTCTGGTGGATCTTGTGCGGAAAAACCTCTGTGGCGGACTGCACAAAGCATTTCTGCACATCCGTCCTTACCGCAGCCTGCTAGAAAAAATACAGGCGATAGATACTATGTTCAAAAGAGAGGTAGTGCAGTGACTGATAAAATAAAAAACAATAAAGTAGGCATCGACAGTCAGAGCCGCTTCTGGGAATTCCTGTTTGTTGCAGTTCTGGTGCTGTATCCTCTGCGGCATATTGCCTGGGGGCTGGATCTGTGGGATACCGGCTATGGTTATGCAAATTTTGAATATATGGGAACACAGCATATGGATCCCATGTGGCTGTTTTCCACCTATCTGACCACGGCCATCGGACATTTTTTCAGTCTGCTGCCCGGGGCCGGCACCTTGATCGGCATGAACTTTTATACCGGCTTAAGCATCAGCTTCCTGGCGGTTCTGGGGTATTATTTCTGTGTGAAAGTGTTGAAGCTTCCGGCACTTCTGGTATTCTTAGGAGAATTCACGGCGGTGAGCTTCTGCTGGTGCCCAACGGGATCTTTTTACAATTATGTGACCTACGTGTTCTATCTGGTATCGGTGGCCTGCCTGTATCTGGGGCTTGCCATGGAGAAAAAAGGATGGCTGTTTGCTGCCGGGGCAGCATTAGGCTGTAATGTGCTTGCCAGATTTTCAAATCTGCCGGAGGCGGCCATGATCGTGGGAGTGTGGGCCTACGGGATCATCTGCTGGCTGGAAGAGCGCAGAGAGATAGGAAAGAGTCTCGATCAGGCTGCGGAGACGACAGAAACTGCGGAAAAAATAAAAGTACAGAAAAAAGCAACGGGTGTAAGACTTCGCAAGAAACTGTTACAGGATACCGGCATGTGCCTGGCAGGGTATCTCACCGCATTGCTTGTATTATTTGGTTATATCCAGATCCGTTACGGCATGGATGAGTATGTGAAAGGGATACAGAGGCTGTTTTCCATGACAGAGGTGGCAACGGACTATACGGCCGCATCCATGATCCTGGGCATGTTCGACTGGTATTTCCAGAATCTTTACTGGGAGATCCGGATGTGTGTGTTTCTTGTAGTGGGGATTGTGGCGGTCGGAGCGTTGGAATTTCTTGGTTCTTTTGGTGAGAAGGATACAGTAAAAAAGGTTCTGCGGATCCTGGAATGGGCAGGAAGCATTGCCCTGGCTGCTGTGATGGTGTTCTGGCTGTATAGACAGGGCTTCTGCGCCAGAGAGTATACGAATTACGGTGCCATTATCTGGCCCGGTGTGACCTTCTTGACATTGACACTGATGGTGACGTTATGGCGGATTTTTACCCCTTCTGCACGGAAGGAAGAAAAACTGATTAGCGGACTGATCTTCCTGATCGTGCTGATCACTTCTCTTGGCAGCAACAATAAGCTTTACCCCAGCATGAATAACCTGTTCCTGGCACTGCCCTATATGTACTGGCAGTTTTTCCGGTTCTGCAGATTTGTGAGGGGCTTTCGGTGGAAACGTATCACCATATCCGCAATCCCGGCAAAATGTCTCTTCGGCGGATTCTTTCTGTTGCTCTTTGTACAGGTGGGGTTGTTCGGCAGAAGCTTTGTATTTGCAGAAGGCACCGGTGTACAGGATATCAGTGCACAGGTGACGAATAACGAGACACTGCAGGGCGTGTGGATGAGTGAGGAACGAGCCGGATGGATGCAGGGAATCTCGGAATATGTGAATAATCGTGGACTTGCAGGGAAAGATGTGCTGATTTACGGACAGATTCCGGCGTTATCCTATTATCTGCAGATGCCTGCAGCATTCAATCCCTGGCCGGATCTGGATTCTTACCAGATCGCACAGCTGGAGCTGGACATGCTTAAGATGCAGGAGCGGATGGATGCGGATGCTTTTTACCGCCCGGTGGTACTGTTGGAGAAAAAATATGCCGTGTACCTGGAGAACGGAGAGAGCGCACTGGAAGCATTGCAGCCCACGCCAAAAGAGCGGAATCTCATCGTGGACAATCCGAAATTGCTGCTGATCGGACAGTTTATGGATACTTATGGATATGAGAAAACTTTTGAAAATGAGAAATTTGTGATTTTTGAATAAAGTTGTGTGTTGAAGAAATCCCCGGAAGATGAAAATCTCCCGGGGATTTCTGAATGCTATTATAACAGCTGTAAGCCGTTCTCTTTTGCAGTCTCCATAACTTCATCGGACCACAGAGAACACTGTACTTCGCCGATGTGTGCTTTTCTTAAGAAGAACATACAGATACGGGACTGACCGATACCACCGCCGATGGTAAGGGGAAGCTCACCGTTAATGATTGCCTTGTGATAAGGAAGCTCTGCACGCTCGGGGCAGCCTGCCTTCTGTAACTGATCTAACAGAGCCTTTTTATCTACACGGATACCCATGCTGGACAGCTCCAGAGCAATGTCAAGAACCGGGTAATATACTACGATATCGGCATTCAGAGCCCAGTCATCATAGTCCGGTGCACGACCGTCATGAGGCTTGCCGTTCTCTAGGGTCTCGCCGATCTGCATGATGCAGACAGCGCCCTTTGCCTTGGCAATGTAGTATTCACGCTCCTTCGGAGAGTAATCCGGGAACATTTCCTCCAGCTCACTAGTGGTCACGAAGAAGATATCATGAGGAAGGATCTCCTCAATGTAATCGTAGTGGATGGACATATACTTCTCGGTCTTGCGAAGAACCTTGTATACGGTGCGGACGGTCTCCTTCAAAGTCTCCAGATTCCGTTCTTCTTTTGTAATGATCTTCTCCCAGTCCCACTGATCCACGTAGATGGAGTGGATGTTGTCGGACTCTTCATCCTGACGGATGGCACTCATATCGGTGTAGAGTCCTTCACCGGGCTTAAAACCATATTTCTGCAGGGCATAGCGCTTCCATTTTGCCAGAGACTGTACAATTTCTGCCTCACGGTCTCCCTGCGCTGCAATATGGAAATTCACGGGACGCTCCACACCGTTCAGATTATCGTTCAGTCCGGATGTGGGATCCACAAATAAAGGAGCGGATACGCGCAGCAGGTGCAGGCGCTCCGCCAACAATCCCTGGAAAAAGTCCTTCACTGTCTTAATGGCAACCTGTGTCTCATACAGGTTCAGCTGAGACTTATAATTTTTAGGTATGACAATATCTGACATACTGACCTCTCATTCTGCCGCCGGGCGGCTTGTGTTACAAAATACTCCTATATTATTTAACAGCGAAATGCGCGATTTTGCAAGTCCTTTTTCGGAAAAAATAACCACTTGCAAAAATCGAACATATGTGCTAGATTATATACACACAAGAACAAATGTTCTGATCTTGGAAATTCTAGGTAAAAGGCGGTGATTGCATGGAATATCTCATACAGAATGTAGAATTGTCCATCATGCAGAAGCTGGAGATCCTGACGGATGCAGCAAAATATGATGTGGCCTGTACTTCCAGTGGTGTGGAACGTAAGGGCGACGGGAAGCACATGGGGAACTGTGCGAAGGCAGGGATCTGTCACAGCTTTTCTTCCGACGGCAGATGTATTTCTTTATTGAAGATCCTGATGACCAATGAATGTATCTTCGATTGCAAATATTGCCTGAACCGGAAGTCCAACGATGTCCCCAGAGCCACGTTCACCCCGGAGGAGATCTGCACGCTGACCATGGAATTCTATCGTCGTAATTATATAGAAGGGTTGTTTTTAAGCTCCGGCATCATACAGGATCCCACCTTTACCATGGAACTATTGTACCGGACCCTATGGCTGCTACGTAACCAGTATCATTTTAATGGTTATGTTCATGTGAAGGCAATTCCGGGGGCGGATCCGGAGCTGGTGGAGCGGATGGGATATCTGGCAGACCGTATGAGTGTGAATCTGGAACTGCCGACGGCGGAGGGGCTGCGGACGCTGGCACCGAACAAGCACCGGAAAAATATTCTGACACCTATGCGGCAGATTCAGAACGGCATCCATGCGAATAAGGAGGAAGTGATCCTGTATCGTAAGAGTCCCCACTTTGTATCCGGTGGACAGTCTACCCAGATGATCATAGGGGCAACCCCGGAGACGGATTACCAGATTTTAAATGTGGCGGAGAGCCTGTATCAGAAGTTTGAGCTAAAGAGGGTATTTTATTCCGCCTTTGTAAAGGTCAACGAAGACAAGAGCCTGCCGGCGCTTCCGGGGGGACCGCCGCTTCTGCGGGAGCATCGTCTGTATCAGGCAGACTGGCTTTTACGGTTTTATGGGTTTCAGGCAGAGGAACTGTTGGATGAGAGAAGACCGTTTTTTAATGTGATGCTGGATCCCAAGGAGGATTGGGCGGTGCGGCATCTGGAATGCTTCCCGGTGGAGATCAACAGAGCACCTTATGAGACGCTGCTGAGGGTGCCGGGAATTGGTGTGAAGAGCGCCAGGCGGATCCTCGGTGCCAGGAGGAGCACGAAGCTTACGTTTCAGGATCTGAAGAAGCTGGGCGTGGTGATGAAGCGTGCGGTTTATTTTATTACCTGTGGCGGCAGGATGATGTATCCCACAAAATTGGAGGAAGATTATATTGTGCGGAATCTGACAGATCCGAAGGAACGGATCCGGTTCGGCAGTGATGGCATGAGCTACCGGCAGATGACCTTGTTCGATGATGGGATGTTCCAGACCGGGGTGCGGCAGGAGGAAATACTGCCTGCAGTGGTGGGGGAACTGTAATAGTCAGGAAAAGTTTGCCGAAGACTTCTCATTACAGATGACTTGCGAAATCAGGCGATGCTATAAATGATAAGCTGGCAGCGGACAGAGAGGAGAACAGAAGCAGAGGGAGGCAAAGGTTATTATATGAAGATATATCATTGTGAGGATTCGCTGGAAGGAATTTTCACAGCCATTTACAATACTTATGAAGACCATGTTCCTGTCCGGGATACCATGGTCACTACCATAGACGAGAATCTGCTGTTCTCCGAGTCCGTGGAAGTAGTGCCGGATCCGGAGAAGACGGTGAAGGTGATCCGGACATTGAAGCGCAGATTCGGCGAGGAAGACTATGAAAGACTGTGCCTGGCATTGTCTTCCCCAAAGCCGGAGAAAGCCCAGGCAGTATACCGTACCATTGCAAAGGGACTTTCCGAGAGATGTCTGCCGGGACATCTGTTGGATGCCATGGCAGACGCCTATGTGAACCAGACCTTCAGCCTTGCAAGGGGAGCCGGGAATGAGTATCATCATCTTAAAGGTTTTGTGCGATTTGAAGAGTTGGAGAATACAATCCTCTACTCGAAAATAGCACCGAAGAACAATATTCTGACCTTTTTGATGGTACATTTTGCAGACCGTTTTCCTATGGAGGACTTTCTGTTGTTCGATGCAGGACGTTACCTGTTTGGGATACATCCGGCCGGAAAGCCATGGTATACGCTGCAGGGGAAGGACGCATGGGAGAAAGTAAGGCCGGAGACGGAGAAATTGTCCACGCAGGAGAAACATTACCGGGAACTTTTCTGCTCTTTCTGTCATACAATAGCCATAAAAGAACGTGAAAACAGGGAATTACAGCAAAATATGCTGCCGCTGAGGTTCCAAGAATATATGGTGGAATTTCAGTAGATTTCGCCAAATTGGGATTTATATTTTACTGCGGTAACGCAACAAATATACAAAACGCCGAAAAGGTTTTCCGTACGGCGAACATATATTGTGAAAATGATAACAGAGTGGTAAAAATGCCAAAATGTGCGCTTTCTGGAAGAAAAAAACAGCTTTACATTTGGGGATGGTTGGCTATAATAATAGTGATTTCAAATGTGAGGGGAAGGTACCCTGTTGTATATTTTACTTACGATTGAATTTACTGATTGAAAGTTGAAAGGAAGGAACCAGAAATGTTAAAGACGATCCGTTTGACACCTGAAGACGTGAAGCATTTTGTTGATGTAACTTCAAAGTGTGATTTTGATATTGATATATGCTATAACAGATACGTAATCGATGCCAAGTCATTCCTTGGAGTGTATGGATTGGATTTCACGAAGCCGTTGACTGTGTCTTATGACGGCTACAATGATAAATTCGAAGAGTTGTTGAGACAGTATGCGATTGCATGTTAAGGCTTCTCGTAATAACAGAATGTGATTTGACTCCCCAGGTGAGATAGAGTACTATTTACCTGGGGAGTTTTATTAGTGCATAGGAAATTGCGTCTTTTGCAACAATAAACGCTCTGCGAGGATCGCACTGCGGCGGAGCAATTCGTAGGCATCTGGACATCATAGAAATCTGATCTGTCGAGGGAGGTGAAGTCACGTGGCAGGAGAGGTCAGAATATCGGTACGTAATCTGGTGGAGTTTATCCTGCGCAGTGGCGATATCGACGACAGGAGACAGGGATCTCCGGAGAATGCCATGCAGGAGGGCAGCAGGATCCATCGTATGATACAGCGCCGCATGGGGGCGGAGTATCAGGCCGAGGTAGCATTGAAATATACTCATGATGCGGGAGATTATATTATTATTGTGGAAGGACGGGCTGACGGCATCATCGAGCAGAATGGAGAAACCACCATTGATGAGATCAAGGGAACCTATAGAGATCTGTCGAAGCTGAAAGCCCCAATGCCGTTACATATTGCCCAGGCAAAATGCTATGCGTATATGTACAGCTTACAGAAAGAACTGCCCTATATCCGGGTGCGGCTGACCTATTGTAATATAGAGTCGGAAGATATCCGCTATTTTTATGAGGATTTTGAATTTGCTGCATTAGAGGTCTGGTTTCAGTCTTTGATCAGCGATTACCGCAAATGGGCGGATTATACCTGGCAGTGGAGAGAACTGAGGCAACAGTCCATCGCCGGACTGCAGTTTCCCTTTGACTATCGTGACGGACAGAAGGAACTGGTCAGCTATGTGTATCAGACCATTTACCACAAGAGAAAACTATTTATTGAAGCGCCTACGGGAGTCGGCAAGACTATTTCAACCATTTTCCCCACAGTAAAGGCCATGGGAAAGGATATGGGGGACAAGCTGTTCTATCTCACCGCCAAGACCATTACCCGGACGGTGGCAGAGGATACTTTCTCACTGCTTCGGGAAAAGGGATTGCGGTTTAAGAGTATCATCCTGACGGCCAAGGAAAAGATCTGTTTTCAGGGACACACCGAGTGCAATCCGGAGCAGTGCCCCTATGCCAAAGGTCATTTTGACCGGGTGAACGATGCAATCTATGACCTTCTGACTCATGAGGAAAGCTTTACGAGAAGCAGGATAGAAGAATATGCCCTGAAATATCAGGTATGTCCCTTTGAGTTCGGATTGGACTTAAGTCTGTTTGCCGATGGGATCATCGGTGACTACAATTACCTCTTTGATCCCCATGTGTATCTGAAGCGCTTCTTTGGGGACGGCAGCCAGGGCAATTATGTATTTCTGATCGATGAGGCACATAACCTCTTAGAGCGGGGCAGAGAGATGTACAGCGCACCTTTGCGGAAGGAAGATTTATTGGAACTCAAGAGGGAAATCAAACAGACAATTATGTCAGAAATGGAAGAGGCAGCCCTGAAAAAGCGTGAGAAAGACGGGATTTCCGGGCAGATGACATTAGAAATGACAGAAGCGTCAAAACAACTGCCAAGAGAGTTACCGTTAGGGGAAACAGGTGATACGGATTCTCTCTATGTAAAAGGCCGCAAGGGAAGAAAGACAGACGGAAAGAGTATCTTTGTACGGGAAGGATATGCAGAGCGGATCAGCCAGCTGCTGGAAAAATGCAATGCACAGATGCTGTTCATGAAGCGGGATTGTGATGGTTACCGGCTGGTAGATGATATTGATATGCTGGTACAGCCCCTGAACAGACTTCATGCTCTGATCAGTGATTATCTGCAGGAACAGGAGAAGGTCAGTCTCGAGGTACGGGAGAAGCTGCTGGATTTTTATTTCATACTCAGTCATTTTCTGGATATTTATGAGAGACAGGATGAAAACTATGTGAAATATACCAGGCTGTGTGAGGATGGAAGCTTTGAACTGAAGCTGTTCTGTGTCAATCCCCGGGAGAATCTGAAGGAATGTATGCTCAGAGGACGCAGTACAATCCTGTTTTCCGCCACATTTCTGCCAATCCAGTATTATAAGAATCTATTGGGCGGAGAGAAGCAAGATTATGAGGTATATGCCCACTCGGTATTTGATCCCGAGAAGCGTACCATATTGATCGCCGGAGACGTGACCAGTAAATTCACCAGAAGATCCCAGGAGGAATATTACAATATTGCCCGTTACATTCACGAAGTCGTGAAGAACCGGCACGGCAATTACATGGTTTTTTTCCCATCTTATTCTTTTATGAATCATATTTATGAGATCTATGTGCAGTACTTTTTGACGGAGGAAGAGGAATGTCTGGTGCAGCAGGACTCCATGAATGAAGAGGAACGGGAATACTTCCTGAACCGCTTCCGGGGGAATGAAGACTGCGACCTGCAGAGTCTCATCGGCATGGAGATCGAGGAGGAAGAGGAGCAGACACTGATCGGCTTCTGTGTGCTGGGCGGCATCTTCGGAGAAGGCATTGATCTGAAGAAAGACAGCCTGATCGGTGTCATCGTTGTGGGGACCGGTCTGCCGCAGGTAGGCTGTGAACGGGAGATACTGAAGGACTATTTTGATGAGAATGGGGAAAACGGCTTTGATTATTCCTACCGTTATCCGGGAATGAATAAAGTATTGCAGGCGGCAGGAAGAGTGATCCGGACGGCTGAGGATGTAGGCATCATCGTACTGCTGGATGAGCGGTTCCAGCAGTATTCTTATCGTAGAATGTTTCCCAGGGAGTGGGAGCAGGTGCATCCTGTGAGCGTGGACACGGTGGCAAAAAAGGTGGAACGATTCTGGGATGCATGGTTGTGGCAGCAACGATGACATTCGATATGATAACAGAGTTGATATACAACATGACAATCCACATAACCACATATGACATGTGTGTATATGTGGATAACTCGGTGGATTTTGTGGATTATTTGAGTTTTTTCACAAAAAAAACGACAGATGAATCAAAAATGATGTATAATAGCAAAAGAATGGATGTGGACAAATCATAAAAGTAGTACTGAACCAGTCAATGATAATATGATGTCGGGGTCAAAAGCCCCCGACTTTGATGCCTACGGATTGCTTCGTGCTATGCACTCCCACAATCCGACCCAATATTCGCATATCGTGGGATTATCATCCCACTTTTATGCTCATATCGGGGCGGGTCCTAAGGTCTTTCACCCACCTATGAGCAAGCTCATGTGGGCTTAGACCTTTTGACCCTGGCATCATAATATTATGAGTACAAAGTATGAAATTAAGACAACATGAAATTAAGACAACATGAAATTAAGGCAGAAAGGCATGGTGACCAATATGTGGGCTTATGAAAGTGTTTTTTATCAGATCTATCCTATGGGATTCTGCGGAGTTCCTTTTGAAAATGACGGAGTACAGAGACATGAGATCAAACGTGTGGAGGAGTGGATCCCCCATATGCAGAAGCTGGGAGTGAATGCCGTTTATTTCTCTCCGGTATTTGAATCGGATACTCATGGTTACAATACCAGGGATTACCGTAAAATTGATGTAAGACTGGGAACCAATGAAGATTTTAAGGAAGTATGTGACGCACTGCATGCGGCAGGAATCCGGGTTGTGTTAGATGGTGTGTTCAATCATGTGGGCAGAGGCTTTGCACAGTTTCAGGATGTGATCAAAAACTGGGAGAACTCTCCTTATGTGAACTGGTTCTACCGTATCGATTTCGGCGGCAATTCCAACTACAACGACGGACTGTGGTATGAGGGCTGGGAAGGCTGCTTTGATCTGGTGAAGCTGAACCTGCAGAACCCGGAGGTAGTGAACTACCTGTTAGACAGCGTGAAGGGCTGGATCGATGAATTTGGCATCGACGGTCTGCGTCTGGATGTGGCGTACAGCCTGGATGAGAACTTTGTCAGAAGACTGCGGGAAGTGACCGGTGCCTACAAGCAGGATTTCTTCTTATTAGGGGAGATGCTTCACGGAGATTATAACCGCCTGATGAATGATCAGATGCTGCATTCCGCAACGAACTACGAGTGCTATAAGGGACTTTACAGCAGCTTCAACAGTATGAACATGTTCGAGATCGTGCATTCCCTGCTGCGCCAGTTCGGACCGGAGAACTGGACATTATATAAGGGAAAGCACCTGTTGTCCTTCGTGGATAACCACGATGTGACCCGAGTGGCAAGTATTTTGAGTAATGAGAAGCATCTGCCGCTGATCTATGCCATGGCATTCGGCATGCCGGGGATTCCCTGTGTCTACTATGGAAGCGAATGGGGCTTCAAAGCAAGAAAAGAAGATGGCGACCCCGCATTGCGTCCCTGCTTTGACAAGCCGGAGTGGAACGGCCTGTGCGACTGGATCAGCAGACTGGCAGAGGCCAAGAAGCATTCTGAGGCACTGAATTACGGAGCCTTCCGTTCAGTACTGTTGACCAATAAGCAGTGCATTTTCGAGAGAAAGTCGGAGCATGAGAGAGTCATGGTGGCCATCAATGCGGACGGAGAGGACTTCATGGCACATTTTGATGCCGGCTGTGGAACGGCGGTGGATCTGATCACCGGAGAGAAACATGACTTTGGCGGCGGCAGTCTTCTGCCTGCGTACAGTGCATATTTCTGGCGGATGGAAAACTAACGGAGAATTTATTTATGAAGGTACTGATCTTATCCACCGGAACCGGTGAGGGACATAATTCTGCTGCAAAAGCGGTGAAAGAACAGTTTGAAAAACGGGGCATTCCCTGTGAACTGGCAGATGTACTGAATTTTGCTTCGGACAAGGCCAGCGCTTACGGACGCCGGATCTACATCTGGAGCACGGTTCGGGCGAAAAAGGTGTTCGCCGGAGCGTACCGGGTAGGCAGAGCCATTTCGTCTGCCAGATTAAAGTCACCGGTGTATTTTGCCAACGCTTTATATGCGGATAAGCTGTGTAACTATATCACAGAGAACGGATATGATACAGTGGTAATGCCACATCTGTTCCCGGCGGAGGCAATGACCTGGCTGCTGCGACAGCATAAGCTGGACGTACAGACTTATTTTATTGCCACGGATTATACCTGTATCCCTTTTACCGAGGAGACAAAGGTGGATTACTATTTTATCCCGCATGAGGAACTGGCGACGGAGTTCATCAAACGCGGCATCCCTGCGGAGAAGCTGGTTCCCACGGGAATTCCGGTATCGGAGAGGTTCCTGAAGCTTCCGGAAAAAAGAGAAGCGAGAGGGCAGCTGGGGATTCCGGCAGATAAATCCTGTATCCTTATGATGACGGGCAGCATGGGGTACGGCCGTGTGGAAAGCATGACGGCGAAGCTGGTGGAGCAGACCGGCGAGGATACCCATCTGTATATCTTGGGGGGAACCAATGAAGAGCTGAAGAAGACACTCCGGGATACCTATGCCGATACAGAGAGGGTGCATGTACTGGATTTTACCACGGAAGCGCATCTCTACATGGCAGCGACGGATATTCTGTTCACCAAACCGGGTGGACTGACTTCTACGGAAGCGGTGGCAGCGAAAGCTGCATTGGTACACACTAAGCCGATCCCCGGATGTGAGGATCGCAATGTTGCCTTTTTCACACAACATGGGATGTCTGTATCAGGAGATACGGAAGATGCCGTGATACAAAAGGGACTAAAGCTTCTGTGGGATCCGGAGGCACAGGCCGAAATGCGGAAGTGTCAGGAAAAATACGGAAAGCCTTACGCCGCAGATGCAGTCTGTGAATTCATCTGCGGACAAAAGGAAGCAGCGGAAGCAGTACAGGAGGAAGCTTAGGCACAGAGGAAAGCGACAGACAGGAGAGACAGATGATCATACGTGAACTGGGAATGACAGTCTTCGGATTGTTATGTGGAAGTATATTGTTCGGCAGGGCATTGCCGAAGTGGATCAAAGGAATTGATGTCACTGAGGTCAGTAACGATCACAATCCGGGGACTGCCAATGCCATGAAATACGCAGGAGTGCCTGTCGGGATTCTGTGTCTGCTGGGAGATCTGTTAAAAGGAGCACTGCCGGTATACGTGGCAGTTGGCATGGGGCTTGAGACAGACAGCTGGTTCCCACTTATCATGGCGGCACCGGTACTGGGGCACGCCTATTCCCTGTTTTATCATGGGAACGGAGGCAAAGCCATTGCGGTATCCTTCGGCGTATTGATCGGACTGGCGCCGGTACAGCCGGAACTGCTGCTGTTGCTGATCATATTGTATTTGTCGGGGTCTGCCCTTCTGATCAGACCGAACATCAAGAGAACCCGTATCACTTATATCTTTTTTGCCGTGGGAGCAGCGGTCCTGCTGATGATACAGAGAATACCACGGCAGGTATTTGGGGGAGCGCTTCTGATCTCTGCCATTGTGATCCATAAAAACAGTATTCGTCAGGAGCTTCTGGAGGAGTCGACGGAATCTTTGGAAAGTCTTTAGAATTTCTTACGGTTTCTCTATATTGACGCATGATATTATATGCCGTATAGTATAGCCACAGAGCAATACTATACGGCATATAATATTGTAAGGAAAGCCGGATAGCCGCAAATTTCAGAGAGGAGCGATAGGATGCTTTTTAATACAGGAGCAGCTCTGCTGGATGCTATCGTGCTGGCGGTGGTCGCCCGGGAACCGGAAGGAACCTATGGGTACAAGATCACCCAGGAGGTCCGGCAGGTGATCGAATTGTCGGAATCCACCCTGTATCCCGTGCTTCGGAGACTACAGAAGGACGAATGTCTGGAGGTCTATGACAGGGAATGCAGCGGCAGGACGAGACGCTATTACAAGGTCACCAGCAGGGGCTGGGCACAGCTTCATTTATATGAAAGCGAGTGGCGAAGCTACAGCGGGAAGATCACAGGACTGTTTGAGGGAAGACCGGTTAACAGGTCAGAGGCGTAAAGATGCACAGATGGGAGAAAAATAGATGAGTAGAACGGAGTATATGAGGCAGCTGGAGAGCCTGCTGCAAAATATTCCCGACACTGAGCGGGAAGAAGCGCTACAATATTATAATGAATATTTTAACGATGCGGGACCGGAGAATGAACAGAATGTTATTGAGGCACTGGGGAATCCTGCGAAGGTGGCGGAGAATATCAAAAAGGACATTTTCGGCAATGGTTACGGGGAGAACAACTACCAGCGAGTAGGAGCCGACAGCCGGGCAGTGATCACTTATCCGGCGGATTCTCAGACAGAAAATGGTAACAACCGTCAGAGTGATGCGCCACAAACTGCACAGGCACAGGTGGTATCTCCACAGAAAAAAGAAGGAATGTCCACCGGTATGATCGTGCTGATCGTAATTTTATGTATTTTGGCATCCCCGGTGATCCTGGGAGCAGCTTCCGCCGGTATCGGCGTGGCAGCAGCGCTGATCGCCGCATGGTTCGGACTGATCATCGGTTTCGGGGCAACGGCAGCAGCACTGATACTGGTTCTGATCGCATTGGTGGCAGTAGGGATCATTAGTATGTTTACGCATCCCTTTGTGGGAATGTGCCTGATCGGTGCCGGACTGATCTGCGGAGGTGTCGGACTTCTGTTCCTGATGCTGACCGTGGCCATGGTGGGAATCGCCACACCGGCGATCTGTTGTTGGATCGGAGGATTATTCCAGAAAAGAGGTAAAAAAGAAGCATGAGAAAATTTATGAAGGGCTGTGCCATCACAGCGTTGCTATTTATATTATTGGGACTGATCCTGGGAGTGAGCGGAAGCCTGGGGAATGGCTCCACGCATTTTTCGCTGGGGGAGTTCCTGTCAGCGGTTACCCTGGGAAGAATCTCCGAAGAAAAGGTAGATGACTGGAATGACGGTGTGACGGAGCAGATCCGGGAAAATATAGGCGATGTGCACTATGATCTGGAGGACAATGTGGATTATGACTCAGGTTATGAAGTAAAGTCGGGAAAGATAGAGCTGTATGTTCTGGGGGATGACAGTCAGGGCATCACGGATCTACAGGTGCAGGCCGGTGGCTGTGTCATGAAGATTCAGGTGTCGGAGGACAACTGTTTCCGGGTAGAAGCTGACGGAATGCGAAAGTTCCAGGGATATGTGGAAGGCGGTACGATGGAGATCCGCGGCACTTCGAAAGCAAACAGCAACAGCGATGGCAATCTGGGCGGTTCCATCTGCCTGTATGTGCCAGAGGGATATTATTTTGAAAATACCTCTTTGGATCTGGGAGCCGGAAGCCTCAGTGTAGAGGAATTGCAGACGGGGGTGCTGGAAGCCAATGTGGGTGCCGGTCAGATGACGTTTGAGAAACTGGATGTTGACCAGGCAGAGTTAGACTGTGGTGCCGGTCAGATGACAGTAGAAGAACTGAGCAGCCGTGTGGCAGAGGTGTCCGTAGGAATGGGATCTGTCCGTCTGAACGGAGATGTGACCGAACGATTGGACGGAGAGTGCTCCATGGGAGAACTGAAACTGACACTGGCAGGAACGCAGACAGATTTCAACTACGACTTAAGCTGCGGCATGGGTGAACTGAAAGTCGGTGATGACAGCTACAACGGCCTGGCACAGGAGAAACAGATCAGCAACAACGCTTCTAAAAATATGGAGCTGGAATGTGCTATGGGCAGCGTTGTGGTGGAGTTTAAGTAAAATACTGCTGGACAGAGTTACTTTTATATCGCGGCGGTAAAAAATCTTCTTTCATTTGAAAAATTATCGTTATAATACCGCCTGAATGGAGTTATTATCCCTCAGGCGGTAATGTTAGAATTCTTTTGTTATTCTTTTTCCGATTTGTGCCATTCATCCAAAACAGCTTCTACCTGTGCGATGAGCTGTTCTTTATTTGGAATATAAGAAACATAGCGTGAAGCAAAGATATTGTTGGACAGACCGCCGAGAGCATATTCAGCAGCTATACTGTCTTTGTCTGTACAAAGGATAATACCGATGGGTGGATTATCATATTCATCATTTACTTCTGCAGCATAATAGTTCAGATACATATTAAGCTGCCCGGCAGCTTCCGGTGTGAGTTTGGTTGTCTTTAATTCAATCAGCACATACGCCCGGAGAATTTTATTATAGAAAACCATATCCACATAGTAGTGGGTATTGTTCAGGGTAATGCGCTGCTGTGTCCCGACGAACATGAAACCGCGCCCTAATTCCAACAGGAATTTTTCAATCTGTGCGACCAGTGCTTTTTCAAGGTCGCTTTCCAGCATGGGCTTGTTTTCCGGCACACCTAGAAATTCAAACACATAGGGGTCTTTGATAATGTCTGCCGGGGAGGACATCTCAATTCCTTTTTCTGCGAGAGCAAGCACCGTTTCCTTATTTGTTTTTCCCTCGGACAGTAACAAGCGTTCGTAGAGAGAAGTAGAGATCTGTCGCTTTAATTCTCGGATGGACCACCCGGAGTTGATGGTTTCTTTTTCATAAAAACTACGTTTGTCCGAATCTGAAATCGTCAACAGCTCACAATAATGAGACCAAGACAATTTTCCAGACACTGTCTGGAATTTTTGATGATGCATATAGAACAGACGCATATTGTACAGATTGGAAACAGAAAATCCCTTCCCAAATTCTTTTGTCAATTCTTTAGAAAGTTCCTTTAAGGTCTGCTTTCCGTAATCTGCCCGATCTTTGCTTTCCTGCTCATGCTCAACAATGATCTTTCCTACATTCCAGTAGGTAGACAGCAATTCCGTATTTACCTGTACCGCCACGCGTTGACGTGCATTTAATAACAATTCTCTGATTTCATTTATCATAGAATCAGTATGTGCCAAATTACTCAATTTTAATGCCCCCTTTCGAAGTGGAGGATAGCCAGTATAATATAAAAAAAGAATCGTAGCACACCGCTTAAGCATTCGCTATACGGGATCTCATTTGAGAACAACCACAATTCCTTTTCTAGTATAAAATATAAAAGAGATGAAGTGAAAAGTCAATCGAATCATCGATTTATAATACTTCTTACAACAGCGCCGCCAGATACTTCTCAAACACCACGCCCTCCTGCACGGGCGTTCCGGCCTTTTCGCTTCCGGCGATGCACAGACCTACGAAGTTCGCAGCCTTCTGCACGGAGGTGAGCAGAGTCTCGCCGCGGACGGCATCGGCAGCGAGGATGGAGGCGAAGATGTCTCCGGTGCCGGGGCGGGAGGCTCCGGCAATGGGGCTGGCTACAGTGGTATAGACGCCGTCATCCCACAGGAAATTTACCAGAGAATCACCCTGACGGATCCCGGTGATGACGATGGAGGCACCGACGGAACCATCGGAGATAGCGCCAACAGAACTCCTGTCCGAATCATCGGTAACAGTACCAGCGGAGGCTTCGCCGGATGAAACAGACTCCTGCTGGCAGATATCAGCCAGCCGTTCACATAATCCGGACAGCTCCTGCATCGTCCATTCCCCATCCTTCCAGGGAGTCCCGGTCAGCAGGCAGGCTTCCGTGATATTTGGTGTGATAATATCCGCAAGAGGCAGCAGCTCCTTCATCTTCTGAACATGGGTCTTGGTGATGGAAGAGTAGGATTTGCCGTGGTCTCCCATGACCGGATCCAGCAAAAACAGGGGCGGACGGAACATTTCCACGAATTCCCGTACTATGTCGATCTGCTCTTCATTTCCTAAGAATCCGCAGTACAGGCCGTCGAAGGTAAGTCCCAGTTTTTTCCACACGTTTAAATAGTCTCTCATATGCGAGGTATAGTCATCAAAATGGCAGAGAGGAAATCCTAAATGGTTCGATAAAACAGAAGTAGGCACAGGGCATACCTGTACCTTCATTACGCTGATCACGGGCAGGGACACGGTGGTGGAGCAGCGCCCGAAACCGGCAATATCGTTGATCATAGCAAGGCGGGGAACGAAATCCCCACCTTTTTGTACATTTCTATCAGAAGTATCGAAATTAGATGTCATGGAATAATCCTGCTTTCTTCAGTGCCGGACGAAGTGCCAGATAGAATACGGAAGCACAGATCACAGCAACGATGGCGTTGACACCGGTAGTTACGGTGCTGATCTTGGCAAGAGCCTTGGAAATATCCTGAGGCACACCCAGCAGATACATTTTATAGAAGTAACCAACCAACGGATCCGCTACCACATTAAATGCCATACCGCAGGCAGAAGCAAGGATCGTTACGCCGGTCACGTATTTTGCGGAATGCTCTTTGCTTAAGTGGAAGATCTTGTGAGCTACCAGACCTACGATCAGACCGATGCACAGCTTTAACAGGAAGGTCTTGGGAGCACTAGTCACATAAGCGGTGGTCAGATCGGCGATGGTCATACCGATGGCACCGGCAAGTCCGCCCCAGTATCCGCCAAGCAATAAAGCTGCCAGTACACAGAACACATTACCCAGATGGAATGCGGTCTTCTCGGGACCTACGGGAATGTCGATCTTGAAGAAAGCAAATCCGATGTAGCACAGAGCTGCTAACAGACCTGCCTGCGCCAGCTTCTTCACATCTGCTTTCTGTGTGGGAATTACGCCTGCGATGGCATTGTACAATCCCTTGACAGTTAACAGGATAGCGAAGAATACCAGAACCAGGCTGTAGGAGTAAGGGCGCTCTGCGGACAGCTTCTGGTCGGACAGAGTGGACTTCGTAGCGGACAATTCATCCTTCTGCGCATTCAGGGCATCCAGATCACCGTCTGCTGTGCCGCCGGTGACTGCCTCGATGGAAGCTTCTACTTCTTCTAACTGTGCCTTGACATCACTTAACTGGCTGCCATAAGCAACGGACTCCTGATAACTGTTATTGTGGGTAATGACTGCCAGGACGATTCCCAGGATCAGTAGAATGGCTCCAACGATCAATACGCCGTATGATTTTTTCTTTTCCATAATGATGATCTCCTCTTTTGGTTTCTTTTTCATAATTCCCATTTGTTCGGTGGGATATGTTAGGATTCAGTGTATAGAAAAAGTGGCTTGCTTAAAAGAGCCAGAATATGTTTTTTTTACCATGCCAGTTTACACATAAAAACCATACATCATGAAGGAAAATTATACAGGAAAACAAGATTTCCTTGACAAAGTCGGAATTTCTGTACTATATTTTTTATTAGTAATTAACCAAATCCAAAAGGCAATGACGAAGAGGAGTACACATTTCCCCTTACCAGAGAGAGCGGCTGCATGTATGCGCTGGAAGGCTGCTT
>CAKSAM010000008.1 GCA_934436245.1 uncultured Acetatifactor sp. | reverse complement strand
CTCTGCTTCGCAGAGCACGTGCTTCGCACTCATGATTTTCTCGATAAACACCCATAAAAAACAAATGCCACACCCGATAACTTCGACGCAGCAGCGGCTTATCGCATAAATTGCTTCGCAATTCATGCGATATCCGCTGGACTTCGTCATATCCATGACATAAAAAGTACCCGACATCTCAAGCAAGCTTGGAGATCGGGTATTTTGCACATCCACGTTTATATCTTCGAAAATCGCTCTGCTTCGCAGAGCACGTGCTTCGCACTCATGATTTTCTCGATAAACACCCATAAAAAACAAATGCCACACCCGAAGGTGTGGCGCTTGTTTTTTCTATGGGTGTTTACATCATTCCGCCCATGCCGGCTCCACCGGCAGGCATTGCAGGGGTGTCTTCCTTGATGTTTGCTACAACACTTTCGGTAGTAAGCAGTGTGCTTGCTACGCTGGTAGCGTTCTGCAGAGCGCTTCTGGTAACCTTTGCAGGATCCAGGATGCCTGCGCTTACCATATCTACATATTCCTCTTTCAGGGCATCGAAGCCGACACCGACCTCAGACTCACGTACCTTGTTGATGATAACGCTGCCTTCCAGTCCTGCGTTCGCTGCGATGTGATACAGAGGAGCTTCCAGTGCTTTCAGGACGATGCCTGCACCGGTCTTCTCATCACCTTCCAGAGTGGCTGCCAGTTTCGCAACTTCCTTGGATGCATGAATGTATGCGGAACCACCACCACAGATGATACCTTCCTCTACGGCTGCTCTGGTAGCTGCCAGAGCATCTTCCAGACGAAGCTTAGCTTCCTTCATCTCGGTCTCGGTAGCAGCACCTACACGGATGACTGCAACACCACCGGACAGCTTAGCCAGTCTCTCCTGTAATTTCTCTCTATCGAAATCAGAAGTGGTCTCTTCGATCTGCTTCTTGATCTGTGCGATTCTGGACTGTAATGCTTCCTTGTCGCCCTCACCGTCTACGATCACGGTGTTCTCTTTCTGTACCTTAACGGATTTTGCACGACCCAGCATATCCATTGTGGTATCCTTCAGCTCATAACCAAGTTCGGAACTGATCACGGTACCGCCGGTCAGGATTGCGATATCCTCCAGCATAGCTTTTCTTCTGTCACCATAGCCGGGAGCCTTAACAGCTACTACGTTGAATGTACCACGCAGCTTGTTAACGATCAGAGTGGTCAGTGCCTCGCCCTCTACATCCTCAGCGATAATCAACAGCTTAGCGCCGGACTGAACGATCTGCTCTAACAGAGGCAGGATCTCCTGAATGTTGGAAATCTTCTTATCAGTGATCAGGATATAAGGATTATCCAGAACAGCTTCCATCTTATCCATATCGGTTGCCATGTAAGCAGAGATATAACCTCTGTCGAACTGCATACCTTCTACCAGATCCAGCTCGGTCTGCATGGTCTTGGACTCTTCAATGGTGATAACACCATTGTTGCTTACCTTCTCCATAGCATCTGCAACCAGCTGTCCTACAGCCTCATCTCCTGCGGAGATTGCTGCTACTCTTGCGATATGCTCTTTGCCGTTTACTTTCTGGCTCATCTTACCGATGGCTTCTACTGCACATGCGGTTGCTTTCTTCATACCCTTTCTCAGGATGATAGGATTAGCACCTGCTGCCAGGTTCTTCATACCTGCATTTACCATAGCCTGTGCCAGAACGGTTGCGGTAGTGGTACCATCACCGGCTACATCGTTGGTCTTGGTAGCTACTTCCTTTACCAGCTGTGCACCCATGTTCTCGAATGCATCTTCCAGCTCGATCTCTTTTGCAATGGTAACACCATCGTTAGTGATCAGGGGTGCACCGAAGGACTTATCCAGTACTACGTTTCTTCCTTTGGGTCCTAAAGTTACTCTTACGGTATCTGCCAGCTGGTTGACACCAGCCTCTAATGCTGCACGGGCTTCTGCGCCGTATTTAATCTCTTTTGCCATAATAATCAGCCTCCAATTTATTTGTTCATAGTCTTAATTTGTTTTTGATTTTTTGCAATTACTGGCAGCTATTCAGAACTCCATTCGCAGAACGCAGTTTTGCATGGCTCTGAATAGTTACATTACTGAATGATTGCAAGGATGTCGCTCTGCTTTACGATGATGTACTCTTCGTCATCCAGTTTTACTCCGGTTCCGGAGTATTTGGAATAGATGACCTGATCGCCAACCTTAACTTCCATCTTGACTTCCTTGCCGTCTACAACACCGCCGGGGCCGACAGCAACAACTTCTGCCTGCTGGGGCTTTTCCTTATTCTGACCGGGGAGAACGATACCGGACTTGGTGGTCTCCTCTGCGACTAACTGTTTTAATACTACTCTGTCACCTAAGGGTTTCAAACTCATGACAACTGCCTCCTTATAACTATTTAAATATCATATTACTCTTTTTCATTTGTTAGCACTCATTTTTATTGAGTGCTAATTTCTATAGCTTATATTAGTTTTATATGCCAAGTTTTTCAAACGCATTCACATTTATTTAAACATCTATTTCTCATATTATCTCGTGTTTTCTCTATTTTTCTTTTGTTTTTATATTACATGTGTGAAAATAAGATTTTATATTTCGTTTATAATTCTAAAAATACATGCCCGTACATTCCCACTCTTAACAGTTCAATGAGGTACATGCACCACGTACGGCTTCAAGTACAAGCATACATAAATCTGTATCTGGCGCATCGTATAAGCAAAAAGCAGCCGGGGATCCTGTCATATCCCAAGCTGCTCCTGTTCTACTCTGTATTTACTTTGTAATCCGCCCGTCCTATGCGGTCTTGGCATCCTCATGCCATTTCTGCCACTTCTTCTTATAGATAAAGTAGCAGGGGATTCCTACGAATACCATTCCGCCCAAGATATTGCCGATGGTAACGGGAATAAAATTGTTCAGGCTGTGCAGTACCGTCAGTCCCTGGATCTGCTCTGCGGTCAGTCCGTAAGCTTCCTGCGCCTTTGCCACGTAAACAGGATTCTGTGCAGCCATCATGCCTACGGGAATGTAAAACATATTTGCAACACAGTGCTCGAAGCCGCCGACCACAAACGCCATAATAGGGAAAAAGATTGCCCAGACTTTGCCTACGATATCGGTTGCTGCCACTGCCATCAGGATAGCAATACATACCAGGATATTACACAGGATTCCTGAAGTAATTCCCTTCAAGGGCGAGATACCAACTTTACCAACTGCCACTTTGATTGCATAAGCGCCCAGCAGACCACCGGTGTAATCCAGATTACCGGAGAAGTAGATCAGGGTATCAATGATCAAGGCACCAATCAGGTTACTGAAATATACCACGATCAGATTACGGATACATTCAAAACAGGTCACCTTTTTGCCTACCACATCCATAACGATCAGACAGTTACCGGTGAAAAGTTCTCCGCCTACAAATACAATGATCATCAGTCCCACTGGGAAGATAATACCTGCCACAAATCGTGCCAGACCTACATTATCAATGGCATGTGCCGCAGTGCTGCTGGTAGCACCCCCCAGTGCAATAAATGCACCTGCCATAATGCCCAACAGGATCATTTTTCCCAGGGGAAGATGTGCCTTGCCCTCTCCGGCTTTCATGTTGGTATCAATGACTTCCGCCGGGGTATTAAAATGCTGTTCCATATTTTCCCTCATTTCCGTACAGCTTCGCCTGCCGTACCTTTTCCTACTCATTTTGCTTCTATATTACACTAATTCTACATCTGTACGCAAGGTTTTCGCACGATGTATCCCATTATATACATTCTTTTGTGGCTGTATTTCTCACCTTTGTCATTTAAAGTCTAATTTTGCAATTTTTTTGGCTTTTTTTGCAAAAAAGTGCTAGACAAAAGTCGGATTGTGTACTATACTAAACTTGTTCGGTGAGAGCCGAACCGCTTATATAAGTAGATTTCCGGAAGAATTCCCCTTTTACACAATTAAAGTGGCTGCAGGTTTCCCGCCTGCGGCTGCTTTAATTGTGTTATAAGGCATTTTTTACTGTTTTCTTCGAATTGCAAAAATTTTTGCAATAATTTAAAATTTTTACTTGCTAAATGGTAAACAGATATGCTATAATAGCTTTCGTCAGTGATTCAGCTGATACAATTTCATAGGGGAATAGTACAGCGGTAGTGCGGCGGTCTCCAAAACCGTTAACGGGGGTTCGATCCCCTCTTCCCCTGCTTTAAAAAGTCGATTTTGTCGGCTTTTTTTTATTTTATGTTCTGGTAACACTTTTCATCTCAACATGGTGCAATCTGTAGAATTACGCCATGATGTGGTGTTATTTTAATGCGATTTTCCGATTGTTAGATGCCCTCTAGTCTTACAAAGGGGGTGATGCCCATGAATACGATGGAAGTACTTACTCTGTTGTTAGTTGTCTTTGCAGCTCTAACATACATTGACAAACATGGTGACGATAATAACAGAGACGAGATGCGCTCTGCGAATCTCGCTCTGATTAGCGGTCGTCAAATGCACCGCATAAATGCGTGCATTTTCCTCGTCGCCATAACAAAAAGAAATATCATCCCACCGCCAAAGTAGATGCTATTTCTTTTCTAGTATTTAACCGAGGGCAAATCGGAATTTTCACCTCCGACTTACTTTCTAAATAGATTAGACACCAGGAGGGGTTGAGAAATCAATCCCTCTTTTTTTCTTCTCAAATCTCCTCTTTCTCCGCATCCGGTGCGATCACAGCCCCGATTGCGGTAGCATAGTCGGAGTACTCCGGTATGCTGATCTTCACATCCCACAGACTCTTGAAGTCCTCGATGATCTGGCGGCATTCGAAGAATTTGGTCAGACCGCCGATGAGGATGTAATCCTTGATGCCGGTGCTGGCAGATGCGAGGATGCCTGCCTGGCAGATGTTCTCGATCACCATATGTACAATACCTGCCGCAATGTCCTCAGGCTTGGACTGGGCATCCGCCTTGCCGAAGTTGGATGCGGTCACGTCCAGATTCAGACCCGGAAGCTTTTCCTTGGCCAGATCGCCGATCCGCAGGTCGATCTTCGCCACATCACCTTTCCGGGACAGAGGGACAATCTCATGAATATCCCCGGTATTCAGGATGATAGATGACAGTCCGCAGATGGTACCGCCTCCTAAGCCGACACCACCTAAGTGCTTCATCTCATGTTCCGTCACCTTGACGAAAAAGCTTCCGGTGCCCATACTGATGACAATGACTTCTTTTTTATCCGTGAGGTAATATCCGCCGGTGCCAGTGGCGACAAATTCATCTACCTTGCAGGTCGGACAGCCATATACCGCCTTTTCCACATATTTGCTTCCCACGCCGGTGATGTAGACACCTTCCACATCCGAAAGTTCCAGATTGTTCTCATATAGATATCTTCCAAAAGCGCCATAGAGAGATGCCACCTGGCTGTCTGCTTTCACCGCCATGGGCGGAAGCATATGCTCTCCTTCAAAAGCTACAATTTTGGTTGTACTGCTGCCGATATCAATTCCTATTTTTACAGGCATGTCTTCCCTCCTCATATTTTTTGACCCTTTATAGTCTCAGTTTTAAATATATTTCCACGATCAGAGTCATCAGCCAAATACTTTATCCACCGCATCCTGCACGGAGCTGACACCGATGACCCTGATCTTACTTCCTTTTTTGCACTCTTCCAGTGACACCATCGGCACCACGCATTCCTCAAAACCCAGCTTCTCTGCCTCTGCCACACGCTGTTTTGCCATGCTGACTGCACGGACTTCTCCGCTCAATCCCACTTCTCCGAAGGCCACCAGCTTAGGGCTTAAGACCTTATTCCGGAAACTGGAAAGAATCGCCAGCACAATACCAAGATCAATGGCCGGTTCCTGGATCTTGATACCGCCGGTGATATTCACATAGGCATCGCAGGAGGACAGCTGTACCCCGGATCTTTTCTCCAACACCGCCATCAACAGATTCACACGGTTGAAATCCGTACCGGTAGTCTGCCTTCTGGGGATGCCGAAATTACTGTGGCACACCAGCGCCTGCAGTTCAATCAGAAGCGGTCTGGTTCCCTCCATGGTACACGCCACCACAGAGCCGCTGGCATTCTCCGGTCGTCCGTTCAGCATATATTCCGATGGATTTTTGACCTCCTCCAGTCCAGTTTCCCTCATTTCAAAAACACCAATCTCGTTGGTGGAGCCAAAACGGTTTTTTACACCACGCAAAATACGATAGGACGCATGTCTGTCCCCTTCAAAATACAGAACCGTATCCACCATATGCTCCAGTACTCTGGGACCAGCCACTGTTCCTTCCTTGGTCACGTGGCCTACAATGAAGATTGAGATTCCCAGTCCCTTTGCCAGCTGCAGCAAAATGCCGGTGGATTCCCTTACCTGGGACACACTTCCCGGTGCCGCTGACACATTTTCATTGTACATGGTCTGGATGGAGTCGATGATCACGGCCTCCGGCTGTGTTCTGCGGATCACTTCGCTGATGATATCCAGATTCGTCTCGCACAGTAACAGCATATGCTCCGAAAAGCTGCCCAGCCGGTCTGCCCTCATTTTAATCTGTACCTTGGATTCCTCTCCGGAGATATACAAGACCTTGTGTCCTGCTGCCGACAGATTATGGCATACCTGTAATAGCAGTGTGGACTTACCAATACCAGGATCTCCACCTACCAACGTCAGGGATCCCTGTACGATTCCACCGCCCAACACCCGATCTAACTCTTTGATACCGGTGAGGGTCTTATTTTCCTCCCGGATAGCGATCCCGGACAGCACACATGGTTCCGAAGCCTCTCTTCGGTCTCTCTTTGTGCCGTTTCCAGTATTTTTTAATTCCGCTTTATCTATCGTTTCTTCCACGAAAGTATTCCATTCTCTACAGCCAGGACATTGTCCCAGCCATTTCGTGGATTCGTAGCCACAGTTCTGACAGAAAAATACGGTAGCTGTCTTTCCTTTTGCCATGCTCTCTCCCCAATAGTCGTAATAGCTATTCCAGTTTCTTTGCAAAACCGTCTCCGGGAAACTGTGAATATTTAAAAAAGAGCCCCGACACGAAGTACTACAATATCCTCCGTGTCTGGACTCCTTTGCAGTGCGTCCTTACGCCTCTACGATCTTAACAGGTACTTCACCTGCTGCTTCCAGTTCTACGCTCAGGCTCAGCTTGCCGCCAAGTCCGGTCTTCATGGTTCCTACGTTCTTACCGTCGATAAATACTTCGTACTCCGTATCGTCCTTCAGTCCAACGGTGATCTGGGAATCCTCGTCACCTTCTACTATGAACTCTACGCTGTTGTCAGCTTCCTTGAACTCCAGTACACTGGTTCCGGGAACAGATTCATATAAAAACATGCCGTTCTTTTCCAGCTTTGTCATCTCATTATAGGTCTTAACCTTCAGTAGATCTCCTGCATGCTCATAATCTTCCACCTTTGCCTTCTTGGCCAGCTTGTGATTACCAAAGCTGATAGATCCGTCTGCTTCACTGCGAAGTATTTCTTCCACTACTGCCATCTGTCTGTCCTCCTGAAAGTAACTGCATCCGCAATACATCTTTCTCTTTCGTCCTTTGCGAATGGGGTTTGAATAGTTACAGTATAATATATCTCACCCTGTTTTTCTACAAAAAGTTTTATCTTTTTTGTGATGTTTTTTACTGTTTTTCTTTTACCGTAAATACGACTTTTCCATCCTTGAATCCGGCAGATACCTTATCTCCCGGCACTACCTTTTTCTGCAGGATCTCTTCTGCCAGAGCATCCTCTACCACGGACTGGATCGCACGCTTCAAAGGTCTTGCCCCCATCTTGTTATCCGCATATCTGGACACCAGATGTTCCTTTAACGCTGCGGTAATGGTCAGATGGATTCCCAGCTGATTTTCACATCTCTTGTACAGATTGGCAGCCAGCAGATTCACGATCTCCTTCATGTTCTCATTGTTCAGCTGATGGAACACAATAATATCATCAATACGATTGATAAATTCCGGTTTAAAGCTGCGCTTTACCTCTTCCATGACATTGGACTTCATTTTTTCATAATCCTTTGTCTCGCTCTTCTCCGTGGCAAAGCCCAGATTCTTGGGATCCACAATTCGCTGTGCGCCCGCATTGGAAGTCATGATCAATACTGTGTTCTTGAAGCTGACCTTACGTCCCTTGGAATCCGTGATATGGCCATCATCCAGTACCTGTAACAGTACGTTAAACACATCCGGATGGGCTTTCTCGATCTCGTCAAACAGAACAACAGAATACGGGTTGCGGCGGACCTTCTCACTTAACTGTCCGCCTTCCTCGAAGCCCACGTATCCAGGCGGTGATCCGATCATCTTGGAGACCGAGTGCCCCTCCATGTACTCCGACATATCTACACGGATCATGGCATCCTCGGAGCCAAACATAGCCTCAGCCAGTGCTTTGGACAATTCCGTCTTACCAACACCAGTGGGACCTAAAAACAGGAAGGATCCAATCGGACGGTTGGGATCCTTCAGGCCCACACGGCCTCTGCGCATTGCTTTTGCCACCGCAGTCACAGCTTCCTCCTGACCGATGACACGCTTATGCAGTGTCTTCTCCAGTTTTAACAGACGTTCGCTTTCTTTTTCCGCCAGTTTCTGTACCGGGATCCTGGTCCATCGGGCTACTACCTCGGCGATCTCATTTTCCCCGATACTCAGGGTATTTCCTTCTTCCTGTTTTTCCCGTTTTTTCATCAGCCGGTCATATTTCTTCACCAATGCATCCTGCTGTTTCTTGATCTCTGCCATCTGGTCAAAGGCCTCCATACGAATGGCTCTCTCCATCTGTTGATCCATTTCATGGATTTTGTCAGAAATTACTTTTGCCTTATCCGGCACATCCAGCGCATGCAGTCTGGCACTTGCCGCTGCCTCATCGATCAGGTCAATGGCCTTATCCGGAAGATTTCTGTCATTGATATAACGGTTGGACAGCCTTACTGCAGCTTCAATCGCTTCCGCAGTAATCTTCACATGATGGTGGTCTTCATACTTCCCCTTGATTCCTTCCAGAATACGGACTGCCTCTTCTTCTGTAGGTTCCTCTACAGTAACCGGCTGAAATCGTCTTTCCAGGGCTGCATCCTTTTCAATGTACTTACGATATTCTGCAATCGTCGTTGCACCGATCAGCTGAATTTCGCCACGGGCAAGGGACGGCTTCATAATATTAGATGCATCAATGGCACCCTCCGCACCACCGGCTCCAATGATCGTATGCAGTTCATCCAGGAACAAAATAATATTTCCGTCGTCCGTTACTTCCTTCAATACCTTTTTGATCCGTTCCTCGAACTCTCCGCGGTATTTACTGCCAGCTACCATTCCGGACAGATCCAATGTCAATACTCTCTTGTTCTGTACCGTAAAAGGAACGTCTCCGGCCACGATCCGGGCTGCAAGGCCTTCCACAACAGCGGTCTTTCCCACGCCGGGTTCTCCGACAAGACAGGGATTGTTCTTCGTACGGCGGCTTAAGATCTGCACCACTCTGCGGATCTCCTCTTCTCTGCCCACCACGGGATCCAGTTTTCCTTCTCTTGCAAGTGCCGTCAGATCCCGGCTGTACTGTTCCAGGGTAGATTGTTTTGCCTTGCGCTCTCCTTTTTTCCCCAGATCTTCCTTGTATAAGCTGCCGTCCTGTCCGATAGCGATCAGGGTATCTACATAAATCTTCTGTACATTGACACCCAGGGTATTCAGCAGACGTACTGCCACATTTTCACCCTCTTTGATCAATGCCAACAGTAAATGTTCCGTACCGGTCTGTTTCTGTCCGAAACGGGCCGCCTGTCTGTGTGCCTCTTCCAGAATACGGGCAGCACGAGGAGAATATCCCTCTCTGTCCTTCACCGCAACTCCGTTTTCAAAAGCAATCAGATCCCGGATCATCTCCACGACTGCTTCTGTCTCCACACCGTTATCTGTCAATACCTTGGCTGCTACACCGGTATCTTCCTTCAGCAGACCTACCAGAATGTGTTCTGTCCCGATATAACCCTGTTTCAGACTTCTGGCACATTTGCCCGCCTGGGCAAGCGCATTCTGCGCTTTATCCGTAAACTGTGACTGCATCAATTCAGTCCTCCATATTCTTCATATATTTCGTCAATCAATTCATGTACTTCCTGCCTGGAAATATTTTTGCAGCTGCTCTTAGCCAGTATTACCTGCAATTCCTTACGCAATTCATCCACTGCATGCATACGGTCTACATCCAGAGCGATCACTGCCCCTTTCCGTCTGTCTACCTTGACATATCCTTCCTGTTTAAGAACTGTATATGCCTTATTTACTGTATGCATATTGATTCCAATGGTATCCGCCAGCTGACGTACACTTGGCAGGGAATCTCCCTCATGAAACTGTGACGTGGCAATTCCCATGATGATCTGATTGCGCAATTGCATGTAGAGCGCTTCATCACTGTTGAAATCTATCTCTATTATCATCAAATCCACTCCCTTCCCACTGTCACTGATTGTTATACGTCTATTATAACAGTGAGGGCGGTGCTGTCAACCAAAGACAAGAAAAGTTTATCGTTTTTTTATTTTAGGTATCAAAGTCAGGGGCTTTTGACCCCGAACTTCCTTTCATTGATTTCTTATGAAAAAAACAGCATCCCACGCCTGCAGGATGCCGTTCCCTTTACTGATTATCGTCATTATCCCAATTCAGAAATTCAAATTCGAACTCATCATCATCTGACATAAAGTTCTTGGATTTCCAACCGGGATCCTGTTCTCCCCCGTTTTGTGCAGGTTTTGCCGGTCTGCCGGCAGGTCTGTCCACCTGGGGTGTGGGTCTTCCTCCCTGTGCTGTAGGTCTTCCTCCCTGCGCCGTAGGTCTTCCTCCCTGGGGTGTGGGTCTTTCTCCCTGTGTTGTAGATCTTCCTCCCTGCGCTGTTGCAGGTTTTGCAGGTCTTCCCTGCACTCCTGCCGGTCTCTCTCCCTGAGGTGCCGGTCTTCCTGCCGGTCTGGAAGCAGGTCTTGTTCCTTGTCCTGCAGGTCTGGCGGCAGGTTTTCTTTCTTCTCCAACATCATGCATTACTTTCTGCGTATTCTTTGGTCTGTTACCCTGAGCCGCAGATCTGCCTCCCTGCGTTCTTCCCGGCTGCGGTCTGTCCACCCTTCTTCTGTGGGCAGTTTCTTCCTCGACACCGGAAAAGTATGCAGCATCGTTCATGTCCTTAATTTTGAAGATCAGTAAAGTAACTGCCGCAGCCAATGCCACCAGTAAAATCACCATAATAATGATGACCGCCTTCTGTGCACTGATTTTTTTCTGATTGGACTCATACTGTGCATTGATCTCTGTAATCTGGTTCAACGAATTGAACAAGTCATCGATTTTATACTGTTTTTGTCCTGCCATATCCAGCAAATACCACGCATCACCCTGCAGCTGTGTATCCCAATCCTTATTGCTGGTCTGCGAATCCTCTGCCGGCTGTTCTGCAGGCTGTTCCTCAGCAGGTTGTTCCGCAGCCGGTGCCTGTAATTCTCCGGATAAAGCTACATAATCAGAGCGGATAAATCCTGTCACCTCTGCATTATCCGAAATAAAGTTTACCTGATACCAGGTCTTGCCATCCGTGCCGACAGCCTGTCCTGTAACCGTAAGAGCCATTCCGTTCTCTGCGGTAGTAACAATCTGACTTGTGGTGGAAGCATTGCTTCTTACACGCACGGACTGTCCACCGGTTACGGTAGCACTCTGGGGCTCTACCGCCGAAACATCCACCGGGGTCTCCTCTACTGCAGGAGTACTGGTTGTTGTAGTAGTTGTGGTAGTTGATGTATTTGTCGTCGTACTGGCCGAACCTGAAGAAGTTGCCGGCGTAGACCCATCGGTAATGCTTACCAGATCGGAACGAATATATCCCAACGTATTCGCATCCACATATACCTCATACCAGGTATAGCCATCCGCTCCCTTGGTCTGGCTCTTGATGGAAATGGTCTTATCCTTTGCCGCACTGCCGATGACTTCACTGGAAGAATCCGCACTCTTACGGATCTTGGCACTGGATGCTGTTACCTTGGCTGCGCTTTCCGCATGGCTGACAAATGCCAGATCCTCGGCAAAAAGTCCTGCTCCCAGCACAAACACCAATGCAAGCATTCCCCAGAAAGCCTTGAATTTACTTGTTCTCTGTACTGTCTTTTTCATCTGCAACTCCTTCTGTATCCTGACATGTCTTACGCTTCATCAATCGCTTTGCCAATGTCATGACGCATGTATTTATTCTCGAAAGAGATCCATTCCGTTGCCGCATAAGCGTTGGCACGGGCCTCCTTCAGGGTAGCTCCCTTGGCTGTCACTCCCAGAACACGGCCTCCGTTTGTCACGATTCCCTTGTCTGTGAGCTTCGTTCCTGCATGGAAACAATAATAGCCGTCTTTTCCATCAAACTTTTCCAGCCCGTTGATCACATAACCCTTCTCATAGGATACCGGATAACCGTCACTGGCCAAAACCACACAAACCGCTGCATTGTCTTCAAACTGCAGGTCGATCTGATCCAGTGTACCGTCCACACAGGCCTCCATGACCTCGATAATGTCATTTTTCATGCGGGGCAGTACCACCTGTGCCTCCGGATCACCGAATCTGGCGTTGTATTCTAATACCCTGGGGCCATTCGGCGTCAGCATCAGTCCAAAGAAGATAACGCCCTTGAAAGGTCTGCCTTCCGCTGCCATGGCATCCACCGTGGCCTGATAGATATATTTCTTACAGAATGCATCCACTTCTTCGGTATAGAAGGGGCTGGGAGAAAAGGTTCCCATACCACCGGTGTTCAGACCCTGATCGCCGTCCTTTGCTCTCTTGTGGTCCTGCGCAGAAGTCATGATCCGGATGGTCTTGCCATCTACAAAAGAAAGTACACTGACTTCTCTGCCCGTCATGAACTCTTCGATGACCATACGGTTGCCAGCTTCGCCGAACTTTTTATCCAGCATGATCTCATCCACGCCTGCCAACGCTTCTTCTAAAGTATTGCAGATCAATACGCCCTTGCCCAGTGCCAGACCGTCTGCCTTCAGCACGATGGGGAACCCTGCCTGCTCCTTCAGGTACTTAACAGCATCCTCCGCATTATCGAAATTCTCATAAGCCGCAGTGGGAATGTTATATTTTTTCATGAGATCCTTGGAAAAGGCCTTGCTTCCCTCCAGGATCGCTGCATTTTTACGGGGTCCGAAAGCACGCAGGCCCTCTGCCTCCAGTGCATCTACCAGTCCGCCTACCAGGGGATCGTCCATACCTACGATAGTCAGGTCAATGGCCTGTTCCTTCGCAAAAGCAACGATCCTGTCAAATTCCATGGCTCCGATGGGAACACATTCTGCGATCTGGCCGATTCCGGCATTGCCCGGAGCACAATAGATCTTATCTACTTTAGGACTTTTTGCCACACAGGCTGCAATGGCATGCTCTCTGCCACCGCCGCCTACGATCAATACTTTCATACCCATAGTAATCTCCATTCCGCAGACGATTCCTTTCGTCGGAGGAATCGCAAATCAAATTTCAAATTTGATTCTGCGATAAGGGCTGCTTTGTGACGCCTGCGGCACAAAGAGCCGTGTGAAAAATAAGCTATCATACCTATTTTTCACACTATGCTTCTCCTATTTGTTATGCTTTACTTTACCGTCCACCACGCAGATCCGTCCGTTGGCAATGTCATCCACTGCCTTCGGAAGAAGCAGCCACTCGGCCTGCTCCATGACACGTTTCTGTAAGATTTCCGGGGTATCATCATCCTCCACTGCCACTGCCTTCTGTGCAATGATAGGTCCCTCGTCCATGCCTTCATTGACGAAATGCACCGTAGCTCCGGTGACTTTCACACCGCGCTCCAGTGCCTTTTCATGCACATGGAGTCCATAGTATCCCACGCCGCAGAAAGAAGGGATCAGGGACGGGTGGATATTGATGATCCGGTTGCTGTATTCATGCACCATTGCTTCCGGGATCTTCACCAGGAAACCTGCCAGTACGATCAAGTCCGGAGCGAACTCCTTCACCTTCGCAAGCAGTGCATCGTTAAATAGCTCTCTGTCCTCATAATCCTTCGGAGACACACAGACTGCGGGAATCCCTGCATTGCGTGCTCTCTCTAAGCTCTTCACCGTCTTGTTATTGCTGATGACGCCCACGATCTGAGCGTTTTTAACCTTACCTGCTGCAATAGCATCAATGATGGCCTGTAAATTCGTGCCACCGCCGGATACCAGTACGACTACTCTTAACATATGGTCACACCCTTTTCACCGGTCTCACAGGTACCTACCACATAAGCAGTCTCGCCTGCTGCCTTCAGAGCTTCCATGGTCTTATCCACATCTGTAGGATCCAGTGCCAGTACCATGCCCAGTCCCATGTTGTAAGTATTATACATCATCTCGTCTGTGATATTGCCTTTCTTCTGCATCAGGCGGAAAATAGCAGGCACTTCGTAGCTGTCCTTCTTCACTACGGCACGGATGCCGTCGGGAAGCATTCTGGGGATGTTCTCATAGAAACCACCACCGGTGATATGGCTGCAGCCCTTTACCTTAACGCCTGCGTTCTTCACAGACTTCATAGCCTTCACGTAGATTCTGGTGGGAGCAAGCAGCGCCTCACCAAGAGTCTTGCCCAGTTCATCATAATAGGTATCCAGGCTCTCTTTTGTCATATCGAATACTTTTCTCACCAGGGAGAATCCATTGGAATGTACACCGGAGGAAGCGATGCCCACCAGTACATCACCGGGCTTGATATTCTCACCGGTGATCAGATCCTTACGTTCTACCACACCTACGGCAAATCCTGCCAGATCATACTCATCCTCGGGCATCAGTCCGGGATGCTCTGCGGTCTCACCGCCTACCAGTGCTGCGTCAGACTGCTTACAGCCCTCTGCCACGCCCTTTACGATGGTAGCGATCTTCTCAGGAATATTGCGTCCGCATGCGATATAATCCAGGAAAAATAAAGGTTCGCCGCCTGCACATGCCACATCGTTCACACACATGGCTACACAATCGATACCGATGGTATCATGCTTGTCCATTAAAAATGCCAGCTTCAGCTTGGTGCCTACACCATCGGTTCCGGACAGGAGCACGGGATCCTCCATATCTTTGATGGCACTTAAGGAAAATGCTCCGGAGAAACCACCGATGCCGCCCATTACTTCGGGACGCATGGTCTCCTTCACGTACTTCTTCATCAGTTCTACAGACTTGTAGCCTGCTTCGATGTCTACTCCAGCTTTCTTGTAATCCATTTTCTCCTCATTTCCGCCGCAGGGGCTCTTTCGTTTTATTTAGTGGGGCTGCCTCTTAAGAGGTCCCTGATTCTCTGTCTTATCTTCTTATTTTTTCATGCCTTCCAGGTATGCTTTATAGCCGATCTCCTGCAGTTTTGCATCTTTGGCTTCTACCTGTTCTTTTAATTTTGTGCTGTATGCTTTCAGTTTTCCGAGAAGTTCTGCGTCGGAGGTTGCCAGGATCTTGGCAGCCAGAAGTCCTGCATTGGCGCCGCCGTTAATGGCTACTGTGGCAACAGGGATGCCTGAGGGCATCTGTACGATGGAATACAGAGAATCTCTGCCTCCCAGGGAAGTGGTGTGCATGGGAATACCGATGACAGGCATAGGGAAAATAGCGGCGCACATACCGGGCAGATGTGCTGCCATACCGGCACCGGCAATGATCACCTTGAAGCCTTTTTCCTCCGCACTTTTTGCATATTCAAAAAATACATCCGGCTCTCTGTGAGCGCTGATCACGGTCATCTCATAAGGGATGCCCAATTCTTCCAGAATGTCTGCTGCCTTCGCCATCACAGGCATATCGGAATCACTACCCATTACAATGCCAACCTTAGGGCAATTCTCTGTATTTGCCATAATGTCCTCCTCATGTGTCGGTTTTCACCAATTTTTCCATATATTTATGATGCCAGGGTCAAAAGGTCTAAGCCCACATGAGCTTGCTCATGAGTGGGTGAAAGACCTTAGGACCCACCCCTCTATTCGCATATCGTGGGATGATAATCCCACGATATGCGAATAGAGGGTAGGATTGTGGGAGTGCGTAGCACGGAACAATCCACAGGCATCAAAGTCGGGGGCTTTTGACCCCGACATCATATATCTATAAGTTTACTAAAATCTTGTCGATGATGCAATGGTTTTATGAAATCTTATGATAACTATTCCGAACCTTGCAAAATTGCATTCTGCAAATGCAAGCTGAATCGTTTTAATCCAGCTTCCGCAGCGGCTCATTCAGTTCTTCCGTTCCGGGCAGGACGAATCTGCCGTTCTCAATAATGGTAATCCGCCCGCCATCCTTCTTCACTGCGGTCAGCTCCGCCAGTTCATCGTAAGGAATGGTAATGTCCGTATGGCAGTTAAAATATGCCTTGGAAGGATTCACGTCACGAAGTGCAGCCACCTCGTTGTCTCTGGCTACAACCTCCCTGCCGTCGGGATTATACATTTTCACCTCTTCCGCATGGGAATAGCAGGTATCTCCCACTGCGAAATGCGGCCCCATCTTCTCTGCGATCAGGATCGGCATCTTCGCTTCCACACCCAGGCGCTTTGTCGCCACATAAGCCGTAGTGTTGGTGCCGATGGCAAATTCTCCCAGCGGCAGTGTCTTATGGCGGAACAGGATATTTTCCTTAATGAATGCCTTATTCTCTTCCTCCGTGGCAAAATTGGCACAGTTGTAGTTTTTAATCCTGCCGTTTTCGAAGATGATCTCCAGATCCTTATATTCCAGTCCGTTTAAGAACACTTTTGTCACATGCAGTACACCGTTTGTGCCTTCCAGTACCGGAGAGGTAAATACTTCTCCCACAGGAATGTTCACATCTGCCACACAGTTTTCAAAAATAGTCTCTCTGGCAGGATCCTGTAACTTCCACAGATTCACCGTGATATCCGTGTGATTACCGTTACAGCCCTTCACCTCACAGTGGTCTGCCTGATCCAGTGCATCAATGATGGTCTGCTGGATCCGCTGATATTTCTTGTAATCCAGTGTATTGATCCGGATAGTCTCCCGGAAAAGTTCCTCAAAGCAGTCACCCACCTCGGGGATGGGGAATGCAATGATCGTAAAGCTACGCTCTTCTTCGATAATATACTGTCTCTGCAGCTGTCCCATCTGGGTACGGTTCTCTACCAGTAAAGCACTCTGTTCATCCGTCATTTTCAGGCTTTCCGGCTTGTTCATCGGCTCGAATTCCTTCTCTCCGAAGGTCTCCACTACCGCCGGACCCGCATAACCTCTCGCCTCTTTTTTATATTTTTCAAAAGCGGTATGCATCACTTCCAGTTTCCGGCTGCAATACATTTTGTCTAAGAACAGTGCCTTGTCATCCTTATGATCAAACTCATATTGTCTGTTGGGGCTGACACTGTAGAAACCGTTTTTGTAAATGGACGGATTGTACAAAATGCTGGCAGCTGCACGGTAGATCACCGGCTGCAGTCCCATTTTGTCAAAATTCTCCAGGGCTCTCCGCATCATGCGCTCAAATCCCACCTGATAACGGACGTCCACCGTAGATTTTCTCGACAGATCCTTGCCGGTCACTTCAAAACCAATACGATACCCTTCTGTGTAAGTATCCGCCATGGTATGAATGGTTTCTTCGGGAAGGGAATTCATGAATTCCGCCATTTTCAACTCATTATCGCCCACATACTCACCGTAAGCATACAGATAGCGCAGATCTGTGAAGTCCGCAATACGAAGAATTGCCGCTGCAAAATTATTTTCCGGACATACCATTTCACGTACTCGCTCTTCTGCCGCCACGTCCGCATAATCGCTGACAAACCAGTAGAGGATCTCACGGATGGAAGCAAAAGACGGAAGTCTGTGATTCTCCTGCTCTTCGTATACAAATGCTGCATATACCTCAGAAAACAGCTCCATCCGGATCACCAGCTCATCCAGACGTCCTTCGTAGGTAAAACCGATCAGGCTACGCATTTCGGTATAGAGAAAGGCTGCCAGTGCGCCGAATGTTTCTCCCAGACGCTTCACTGCCACCGTTGGATTGGCAAAGCTGTTCTCATAATTTTCCGGCAAAATATCTTCGTACAGGGCATGATTGCGCTGCTGTAATTCTTCCAGTGTGGCAGTGGCCTGTTTCCCCTGCTCCAGGAACTGTCTGCTATCCTCGATCAGCAGTAAAAACTTCGCTACTGTTGTAAAATATTCTTTCCAGGGTAGTAACTCCGCTCCCTGGAAATCTTCACCGGGAATCTCCCGGATCCGGAGAAGCGCCAGTTCCAGACGTTCCTGTAAAAGTTCTCTTTCTTCCATAGAATTGTTAACTCCTTCTATTCTAAATAACCTCATAAACCCGGAGGTCATACATATGTGGGATTCTATGATCCTGTTTTCAGGGGTATCCGTCCTTACAGGCGGCTCCCCAGATACAGTAAAAAGCTGATGCCTCCGAGGGAAGCAACATTTAATATTGTTCCCAGCACGGGAAAAATACGGTAGATATCGTTTTCCCGAAGGGTCAGGATCCCCAGGATCAGTCCGATCAGGGAATAGATCGTCGCCAGTACACCGGTGACACCGTATCCCCCGTGCATCACGCCTCCCTGACTGTAGGACAGATACGTCACAATGCCAAGCGACACCAGGCTGATGACCCCCAGGATCGTAGACATGATTGCCTTATTCGAATGTTTTTTATTCGTAAAAATGTAGTTCTTTTTCCGCATAATATATCTCCTATGGAACCCGAAAAGGGCACTTCCTATGTGGAAATGCCCAATCTATGCACCAAAACGGCGCCTTTCTTCTCTTTTGTCCTCAGAACAGGATGTGGGATTTGCCGGAGATAAGCTTGCCGCCGCTGATGATCAGCAGTACTCCTGCCGCAATTCCGACTACCAGGGAAATGACTCCCAATACAATGTTCAATGCACCTGCTCCACGCATGATCTTATAGATTTTCTCTTCCATGGAATCCTCCTGTCTTCTTACTTCCTACTTACTTAAGCACCGTATACGGCGTAATATTCGTCAATTGCCTTCTTCAGGGTATCGTCAATATATACCTGTCCCTTGTAAGGCTTGTTGTACAGATGATCGATAACATCCTGCATGGTCACGATGGCATGTGCATCGAAGCCGTACTTTTCCTTGATCTCTTCCAGTGCGCTGACTTTGCCGCCCAGTCCCTTCTCCATACGGTTCAGGGATACCATCAGTCCAACGATTTCTACATTGGCTGCACCCCTTACCTTGGGAACGGTCTCTTCCATAGATTTACCGGAAGTAGTAACATCCTCGATCATGATGACTCTGTCTCCGTCTTTTAAGGAGCTTCCCAGGAAGCTTCCCTTATCTGCGCCGTGATCCTTCTCTTCCTTACGGTCGGAACAGTAACGAACCTCTTTGCTGTATAATCTGCTGTAAGCCACTGCAGTTACAACACTGATGGGAATTCCCTTATATGCAGGTCCGAACAGTACATCAAAATCATCGCCGTAAGTATCATGAATTGCTTTGGCATAGCTCTCACCCAGCTTCATCAGCTGGGAACCGGTGACATACGCACCCGCATTCATAAAGAAAGGAGACTTTCTACCGCTCTTTAAGGTAAACTCTCCGAATTTCAATGCCTTACAATCCACCATGAACTCTATAAATTCCTGCTTATACTGTTCCATTGTATCTAAAAACCTCCGTGACTAACGTATCTTTTTCAGTTCTGTTCCTTATCATACCATATATTTTTTTAACATTCAATGAATTTCCTTGGAAAGAAAAAAGGCAGTCAGACGACTGCCTAATAGGTATCTCCCTGCAACGGGCGGATATTCACCTCCTCCAGCACTGCCTGCGGAGACTTAGTATCTTCCCAGAATCGTATCCTTCACGTCCCATCTCTGAGGCGGATAAGGAGTCTGATCACCGTATCCTACATCCACATAGGTCACCAGCCGGATATAATCCGGCAGATTAAATTTCTTCCGCAGTCTGTCGCAGAATTCCTCTCCGGGGAAGGTCAGCCATACCCCCTCTAATCCTACCGCATGAGCAGCCAGTACGATGTTCTGGCCTGCCGCGCCGGCATCTAACAGCTGATTCCGTACCGGGGTAAAAGAGTTCGCACGGTAACATCTCATATCCTGCAGAATGACCAGATGCACCGGACCTCCCGGCACATCACTGCCGCGGAACAGTCCCGGTTCATTTTTCTCACGAACCACCACATAACGGATGGACTGGACGTTGCAGCCATGTGCTGCCCAGAGTCCTGCTTCCAGGATCTTGTCAATCAGTTCATCCGGTACTTCCTGATCGGTGAATTCCCGGACGCTTCTGCGTTCCTTTACAATAGTAAAAAAGTCTTTCTCCATCTGTTCCGTAACCGGTGTCGGCTTATAGGGGGTTAAATCCACATCTTCTCCCTTTACCAGCTTATCCGCTGCATCGATCAGGAAAGATGCATACCGGTATTCCGGTAAATCCTTGCCCAATCCTCTTTTCTCCCACAACTCCAGCAGATGTTTCGTATAATCTGCCTGGTTGGGTTTCAGTTTCTGATGACGATACGCGGTAGCATACACCTGAATCTCCAGGGTATGATGGGAACGTTCTCTCACTCTGGCCCGGAATTCGGTTTCGTCCATATTTAAAAGCTGCTCGTCTGTCAGACGCATATTGTTATTCCAGATCTCAAGTACTTCTTCTCTGGGTAAATAGTCCATACTGGTGTCACGAAACATACTGCTGCCTCCTTCTGTGGTCTACAGGTTGCCCCAATAGTTGTTGGGAATATCCTGTCCACCGCTGTTGATGTCTTTTGCGATTTCTGCTGCAATTTTTAAAAGCAGAGGATCATTACGCCCTCTCTTCTGCTCCAGAGGGATCTCGTAGATTTTCTGAATGGTACTGGGTCTGGGACTTAACAATACCACTCTGTCTGCCAGGAACACCGCCTCATTTATATCGTGCGTGACGAATAATACGGTCTTATTCTCTGCCTGACGGATATTGATCAGTTCCTCCTGCAGGGTGCACTTGGTCAGATGATCCACGGCACTGAAGGGTTCATCCATGAGGATGACCTTGGGATTCATGGCAAGGGTTCTGGCGATACCGGCTCTCTGCCGCATTCCTCCGGACAGCTGTGCCGGATATTTATTATCGAAACCGTTCAGGCTGACCATGGAAATGTATCGTTTCAGGCGTTCTTCTCTCTCTTCCTTGGGGACGCCTGCGATCTCCAGACCGAATGCCACATTTTTCCATACGGTTCTCCAGGGGAACAGGGAGGCATCCTGGAATACCACACCAATATCTCTGCTGGTACCGTTTACCGGCTCACCGTCCAGCGTCACTTCTCCGCTGGTAGCATCCAGCAGACCTGCCACGATCTCAAGCAGTGTACTTTTTCCGCATCCGCTGGGCCCTACGATGCAGACGAACTCTCCTTCTGCCACATCCAGATTAATGTCGTGCAATGCCTGTACTTCGTTTCCGTCCTGATCGATATAGGTTTTATTGATATTTTTAATGGATATTGCGGGCATTTCCATTACCTCCGTTTCCTGCTTCTCTTCCTTTTAGGTCGTTTTCTGTTATTTTGCTTCCGGGTCAGTCATTCCCAGCGTATCTGCAGCCACCTGAGCGAATTCGTTGGTGTAAGTTCCTTCGTAGCTGACATTTTCATCTACCCAGCCGTACTCCTTCAGATATTCAAAAGTGGTAGCCAGACGATCTTCAGGGATTACCGGGTAATCCAGCCATACATCGATCTCAGACTCTATGGCTTTTCTCATAACATCTTCGGAAGTGTTCATCTCTTTTGCTGCCCATGCAACAAATTCATCGAAATAATCGTTCTTGACTTCTTCATGTACCTGATAATAAGCTGTCAGGAAGCGCTGCAGCTTCTCCGGCTCATTCTCAATAAAGCTGTTGCTGGCAATGATAGTTCCGGTGTAGTAATCGGGGATGTAGTCCCAGGCTCTTCCCAGGATATGTCCGGTACCGTCTGCCTCAGCCAGTGCCGCATACGGATTGTGGATAATGGTGGCATCCACCTCGCCGGAAGTCAGGGAAGCATATGCTGTCTGATATACACCGTTGGCGATCAGATCTACATTGTCTGTGCTGACGCCGTTTTTCTCTAACATTTTCAATACGGAAAGTCTCATTCCGCCGGAAGCACCTGCGGTACCTACCTTTTTGCCCTCCAGATCAGAGAAGTCCTTAATATCGTTATTTGCAACCAGCCAGTAGCATCCGGAATATCTCCACATATTTCCTACCAGCTTGGCGGGCACACCGTTGTAGATGCCGGGAATATACGAACTGGGGTCTCCGTCCGCTACGTCGATCTCACCTCTGGTGATCAGGGACATTACGGTGGAGTTGGTGTCGGCGCTGGCTTCTACGTTTTCGAATTCAATGCCAAGTTCCTTATACAGACCCTTTTCAATGGCAAAACGGTTCACCGCACCGGTCATTCCGGTTGCGAAGCAGGAACGGATCACGATAGTGTCCCCGGACTCTTCTCCTGCGGTCGTCGCACTTGCCGTCTGACTTCCCTCATTTTGTGCAGCACCTGCTGTATTGCTGTCGGTTGATGCCCTGCTGCCGCAGCCTGCCAGAACTCCGGTTGCAAGTGCCACGGTCAGTAATACGCTTAATACTTTCTTTTTCATAACATTTTTCTCCTCGTCTATTGAATCATTTATTTGCTTATACATGTCTCCACCGATAGCTGATAGCATATTCGATGGCATCGATCAGTTTTACCGCACCTACGGATAATAAGGTGATCAGGATGATCAGGAAGAACATCCTGGGGGTGTTCAACAGATTCTGGGATTCTGTCAGCAGATATCCGAGTCCTGCTCTTGCCGACTGCATTTCCGAGAACAGGACACCGGTCAGTGCCGTTGCCGCTGCCAGCTTCAATCCGTTGAATATGGAAGGAAGTGCTGCCGGAATGATGACCAGGAACACGGTCTGAAAACGGTTGGCACGGAAGACCTTCGCTACCTTCAGGTATTCCTTCTTACACTCCCTGGCTCCGGTCACTGTGTTATACAGAATTGTAAATACCGAGAACAGAAATACCAGAAACGCCTTGGACTGAAAACCGATGCCGAACCACAGGATCAGCAGCGGCAGGATCGCTACTTTCGGAACTGCCATGATCGCCGAACAGAATACATTCATGTACTTCTCCGATACCGGGAACAGGGTCCAGATCAGTCCCACTGCAATACCTACCACCACAGCAGACAGATAACCTGCCAGGGCCTCCTGTATCGTCAGCAATAAATGGGGCCACAGGGTTCCATCCGTTATGATCTCGATCCCTTCTTCCACAATGGAAGTCGGAGAAGCCACGAAGATTGTCAACACTTTTCCGGAATCCACTGCCCATTGCATCCATAAAAGCAATGCCGCCACCGTAAGCAGCTGTGCCAGATTCACCCAGGTAAACCGTTTTTTATTCTTAGATTTCTTCTTTTTTTCCATAAGTGTATTCTCCTCGCTTCACCTTATCGCTTTCAAAGTACTCTCTCTTACAACAGGTACCTTCCAGGATGACATTCTGTGTGATCCTGTGGGAGAGACACCTGGAAAAATTCTCAATCGTGGTGGTATCGATCACATCACAGTAAAACGGTGCGATCTCTTTGAACCAGGGATACTTGTCAAAATAAGTTCTCCACACTTCCGCATAGGGACAGTGATCTTCTCCCCATTCCGGGATCCATCCGGTGAACGGAAGGTCGATGACACTCATGAAATCTTCTACAGAATCTGCCTTCAACCCCTGGGCCAGTGCCTTTTCCCGCAGCTGATCCGACCGGTCCACTGCCAGCTCGAATACGGTCTGTCTCACGATATCCTTTGTCTTCTCCAGTCCGAACTGGTCATATAATACTTTGCTGAAATGAAAGAATTGCATGGCGAACTGTCTTGCGGCCTTTCGTACTTCACTTACCAACAGTTCTCTGGGAACCGTTCCTTCTATTTTATAGTCTGCTTTACTCAATGTCCGCTTCCTCCACCTTATTAAAACTATCCATAAAAGCTATGTATTCCTGTTTATCTGCGAATCTCGGGTGATATTCTCGCTTCGTCCGTTTTGCGACTGCCGCACCATCCTTTAACATTCGGTAAGCACTCAGGGCAAATATTTTTGCTGTCAACACATAAGCTTCTTCCTCATCCACGATATCAAAATCCACCTGATGCAGGCCACCCACAGCACCGCCGGTATTGAAGGTGATCACCGGAAGCAGATGCTGTACATCTCCCACATCTGTGGAACCTCCACTGTGCTCCTCCGGTCTGACCTCATGTACCGTTTTTTCTCCTGCCAGTGTTTTCACTGCATTGGCCATCTCTTCCGGTGCCGGCTGCCAGAGAGAAGGAAGATATCCCGGCATGGTCTCGATACGATACCCTGCTCCCATGGCCAGTGCTCCTGCCTTGAAGGAACGGTCTGTCTTTGCCGATGCATCTGCGAAAGTTTCCAGTGTCCTGCCTCTTACCAGTGTCTCCAGCACTGCTTCACTGGGAACCACATTGACCAGATCTCCGCCTTTGGTCAGGATCGGATGGACTCTCACGCAATCCTCATCCCGGAAGGTCTCACGGTTCAGTGCCAGAGCCTGCAGTCCTAAGCTTGCTGCGGATAATGCATTGACGCCCTTTTCCGGACATCCGGCTGCGTGTGCTGCTCGTCCCTTAATCCGGATCACCTTGGATACAAAACCATTGCCGCTGTTGCTGCCCACCCGTATGCCGTCCAAAGAAATATGATGTGCCAAAGCCACATCCACATCATCGAAAGCACCGATGCGGATCAGTTCGCATTTTCCGCCGCCGTAAGCGATCCTGCCGTCAGCGATCAGTTGATTCTTGAATTCGATCTCACCGTACTCTTCCGCCGGTGTAGCGAAGAAGATCACCTGTCCGTCCAGCTTTTTGGCCACCTCTGCATCTGTCAACGCCAGTGCTGCTCCGATGACTCCTGCCAGCTGTGCATGATGTCCACAGCAGTGGGCAGCCTGTGTCTCCGGATTGGCATGTGCATGTGTGGGAATCCGAAGAGCATCCAGTTCCCCGATCAGTGCCAGGGATGCATTTCCGGCCTTTTCTTTATTTAAGTAAGCTTTTGCTCCGGTGATAGCCAGGTCTGTCTGTACCGGCAGCTGTAAGCTCTTCATGAAATCCACGAACTTTCTCGAAGTGCGGAATTCCTTGTAGCCCAGCTCTGCATGATCGTAAATATCTCTTGCAAACTCTACGATCATTTCCCGGTTGTCATCTATGATCTTAAGGATTTTCTGTTCTGTCGTATCAAAGGTTACTGCCACGCTGCCATCCTCCTTTTTTATTTCCTACTATTCCTACTAATCTGATATGTTTTGTATGTTTTTTACATAATACTACCACACTTATTTGTTGTCAATACATGAATTCTATTTTTTCTTTATTTTCTTTTTCAACTTAGCACGAAGCAATCCGTAGGCATCAAAAAAAGAGCAGCCGCATTACGGCTACTCTCTGTTCTTTAGTACCTCTGCCGGCACCAGCTTATTCAATCTGCCTACCAATAGGAAATTGATCACCATATAGCATAGCAGAATTCCACCATAAATCATGATATATATCTGCGATGTGAACTTTAAGTCCATGCCGATAGCAACATTTGCAATGCAATACGGATACGCCAGATCCATGCTCCATTTTGCCAGTGGAACGCAGATCACCGCTCCCAGCAGAATCACATAAAAGTTACCGTCCAGATAGAGTCTTCGGATCTCCCCTCTCCGGTAACCGAACACTTTCATCAGTGAAATGGAAAAGGCGGAGCGATCGATCATCACTTTCATCATCAGATACATGACGATCATAAAAATCAGCGCAGATATTGCCACGAGCATTACCACCATCGGTCCCATCATATCTGTAAAAATCTGTGAGCTTTCCTCCACATTTTCTTTGGATACTGTGGCATATAATCTGCCATTATCAATATCCAGTGCATGATCCGCAAACACGACATTATAATAATCGTCTTCCTGATCAAACAATTCCTGCATAACATCCCTGTCCAGGAAAACATAGACGCCGGATGTAAAATTCACAATATTTTTCACAGTGAATGCATAATCTCTCTCATTCACCTCATCGGATAGTACCAGCTTCTCTCCCACCTTCACTCCGAATTTCTGCGCCGCAGCACTGGAGATCACGATCTCATTTTTCTTGTCGGCAGTCACGATGGGAAAATACGGATTGTCGTCATCAATCCCCATCACTGTCACATCCAGATTGTATCCATAGGCTTCCTTTTTCAGATTCTCCACATACGCCGGTGTTCCTCCCTCCGGAACATCCTCTGTAGGATATTTATAAGTATACATATAAGCATATTTTGTTTCTTCCAGACAGGCGTTTCCAAAATTGATACACAGTACCGCACAGTCTATGGACATCATCAGGATCAGCAGGCAGATGAACATACCGATCACAACAGCAAATGCAGAGCGTATTTCCCGCAGCATCTGTCTGATCTGGAATCTGAGCAGGAATTTCATATTTCCCAGATTCATGTTCTGTATTCTGCCGGCTTTTCCTGCCGTCTGCTCATTACGAAGCAGTGACAGAGCCGACCGTTTTAACTTTTTATTGATCACCAGATAATTTACCACTGCAGCCGTCACAGGTGGCATGATCAGGCTGTAAAAAAGCAGATATCCGGGCGTTACGATCCGCATAGGCGGCAGAGAATAATATGCGATACTATCTCCCATCTGCCAGCCTGTTCCGTATTTGGAAAATCCCAGGATACATCCGACGGCACCGCCCAGGAAAGAGATCAGCATGGGATTTAACAGATAGTGGAACAATAATTGTCCCCTGGTCACACCCAGGGCATATAATGCACCAATGACACTGCTTTCCTTTTCAATATTATGTATCACAAATACGGAGATCACATAAGTAAACAGGACCATGAGAATAATTCCGGCCAGAATACCGGCAAACCTATTGATGACCACATCCCCCGCAGCTGCATCAATTCTGGGATTGTCCTCTGCCACCAGGAACTGTGTCAGATTGTCAATATCAAAAGTAAAATACTCTTCGATCATATCATTGGCTTCATCCTGCAGTTCCTGCACGCCATCCCGAAGTTCCCAGCTGCCATCGGCAATTTCATCCACCGCATCCGTATAATCGATGATTCCCTGTCGGAAGTCTTCCAGATCTGCCAGCGTTTCCTTTGCATCCTTCAGAGAATCCTTCCATTTCATATCAATACTGCTGCCCTCTGCCAACAACCGGTCCAGTTCTTCCTTATAATTGTCGGCAGTCAGTTCTACATTGATGTCACTTTCTTTCAGCTGGGCTTCCACCATGTCCATCAGAGCATCCACTACAGCGTCCGTACCATCCACCAGCGGTTCACTGGCAGTATATAGAGTACTCAGTCCCTGAAATAATTGCTGTGTTCCTCCTGATGCCTCTCCGACGCCGGCAGTATAAGCCTTCACGCCATCCCGGAACTGAGCGGCCGTATCCAACTGGCTCTTTACCGCAGACAGCTGTGTTGCTGCCTGGGGAACCCCAAGTCCGGTAAACATGGCTGCCAGCCGATCCAGCTGTTCTCCGTAACCGTCCGCTGTCAGTCCGGAAAAGGTGATCCCATAAGCCGCATATGGCTGCAGCTGAGCCTTTAACTGTTCATTGACCATACCCAGAATGGCATTGAAAATCCCATCGGCTCCCTGGTTCAGTGCAGCACTGTTCTCCGTGATCTTACTCATACCGCCCACCAGTGTGCTGCCTCCGGCGGAAGCCGCATTGACACCATCCGTGTAGGATTTCACACCGTCCCGGAACTCCTGCAATTCGTCCAGCGATTTTTTTATATCCTGCAGATCCTGCCGCATGGATGCGGTATAAGCATGGGGATTGGCAATCATGGTGTTCAGCTGCTGTTCGTAATTTGACGAAGTCAGCGTCACCTCCACACCGGCATCCGCCAGGCTGTCATTTACCTGTTCCAGCATGGCATCAAACAAGGTATCTGCCGCATCCGTCAGATCCGTATTATGCTCTGCCAGTTCATCTACGCCGTCCGCCAGCTCATTCACGCCATCCAGCAGTTCCCGGATACCGTCCTGCATATCATTTTTCGTTTCTTCTGCATCTGCCAGCATTTCCAGGAAATAGGTATCTGTCACCTTGCTGCGGTCCAGTTCGAAGGACTGTAGCAGTTCCTTCAGTTCCTGATCCGTCATGGCTCCGTTCAGCAGATAGGTGTAGGTGTAATCCTCCGTCCGGAAATTCTGTCCGCCCACTTTCAGTGCTTCGTAATCCTCTGCTGTGACAAATCCGACTCCAAACAGATTGCTGTCCACAGTGGTATCTGATGTTTTCTCATATGTTGCATCGTAATCCGGTGTGCTTCCGATTCCCACAACAGTAAACTCCCTGTTTCCTACGGTAAGGGTATCCCCTAACCCCAGTTCATGTTTTTCCGCATAGTGCTGTTCCAGCAGGATCTCGCCCTGCATGGGCAGCTCTGCCCCCTGTTCAGGAGCAAACAGATCTATCTTCTCTCTCGCCTGATAGATACGTAAGGTAGCCTGGCCCTGATGAAAATCCAGTGAAAAATCCTGCTGTACCGTCACACCTTTATCTGTGATCTGTGCGATCTCCTTTTCCGTCAACGGAACAAAAACACCAAACTGTCCGTCTTCTCTGTGATGAACAGCGGCACTCTCCTCTGTTCCCTGCATGATGGTCTCCGACGCTCCCACGATAGCCACCACCATATACATGGCCAGTGCCACCAGGAAAAACAGTGCCAGATACCGTAACAGATTTTCCATGATATCCCGAAGTACCCGTTTGCTTAATATCCTCTGCATGCTACAAATCCTCCAGTTCTGCCGCAGGGACCCGTTTCTCATTCCGATAGTTCTTACTGATCTGTCCGTCTCTGATCATTATGACCTGATGCACCATATTTTTGATGGAATTGTTATGTGTAACGATCAGCATAGTGGCTCCATACTGTCTGTTGATATCCTCCAACAGCATCAGAATGTCTCTGGAGGTTTTGGAATCCAGCGCACCCGTGGGCTCATCACACAACAGAAGGCTGGGATTTTTGATCAGTGCCCTGGCAATGGCACAGCGCTGCTGTTGTCCGCCGGAGAGCTGTGCGGGAAACTTGTTCTGATGTTCTGTCAGTCCCAATACCTGCAACAATTCCTCCAGATTCAAGGGATTCTTCGTCAGGTACTGACAGACCTGAATATTCTCTTTCACCGTCAGGTTAGGAACCAGATTATAAAACTGAAAAATAAACCCCAGCTTATCTCTCCGATAATCGGACAATGCCTTGCTTCCAAGTCCTGCTACTTCCATCCCGTCTACGACAATCGATCCGGAATCTACCGTATCCAGTCCTCCGATACAGTTGAGCAGTGTGGATTTTCCGGAGCCACTGGTACCCTGAATGACACACATTTCACCTTTTTCCACTCCTGCAGTGATTCCCTTTAATACCTGCACATAACCGCCGCCCTCGCCGTAACTTTTCTTCAGGTCTTTTACTTCCAGATACATATCCTTCCTCCTCGTTCTTATTGATAATGATTTTCATTAACATAACACTGTTATGTTAATGGTCTGAAATTGCACTCCTCAGAAGACATTCTCTCCGTCAGAGTGCTCTGTATTTTATAGTTCTGTCATCATGCCCATCCATCCCCGGATCAGATATCTGGTAAGATCATCCACATGCTTTAATGCCACACTTTCCTCCGGTTCATGTAAAAACAAATGTGAAAAAGTATCTACCATAATATGTGCCATCCAATGTGTCATATAATCATCAACTCTCGGCTTTCCTGCAGCATTGGTCACCGTATCACACAATCTTCTGTATTGCTGTTCGGAAATATCCACGATTTCCTCCGTACAATTTTCAAAGCGGGATCCCTGCGCTTTTGTAAGCAGCAGCAGGAAAGCATCCCTGTTGGCATACATATGTTGAACGATCTGCCTGGAAGCCTCCAGATCCCCGTAGCATTCCGGATTCAGCTGTGCTGCCTGATCTCCATTGTGAAGCTCCGTGGCATAGTGCTCTTCCATTGCCATATAGAGCTGTCTCAAGGGTCCTTCCACCAATGCTCCGAATAAGTCTTCCTTATCCTTAAAGAAAAAATATAACGCTCCGGTAGTCACACCGGCTTCTTTACAGATATTTCGCAAGGAAGCCTTCATATATCCTTTTTCCAGAAATTCTTTTTTTGCACATTCCAGAAGATGCTTTCTGGTCTCCTTATTGTCATCCGGTGATTCTTTTCTGACCGACATTTTAGTCCCTTTCCGGGGCTATTCGCCCTTCTTACTTATGTTTGTTTATGTTTGTTTACTCCTCTCATAGAAGGCAGCCCCTCCTGCAAGCAGTCAGTGTGTGCCTTCTACCGGTGCGTTTTTGTTTCATAATACGATTTCTCCGCTCTTTGCGCTCTTGAAATCGTAATATCATATGTTCATCTGTTCACATAACATTGTTATGGTTCGATTATAAATAAAAACAGCGCTACTGTCAACCCTGTTTTTATTTTTGTCATTCCGTTTTATTTTGTTTTCAGCTGTTCAATCTTTTCCTGCAGATCTGCAATGGCTTTCTGGCTGTTCTTAATGATCTCACATTGTTTTTCAAACGGAGGTTCCGGCATATCACTGTACTGTTCAAAATAAATCTTGCCAATCTCCAGATAATTTTTCTTCATGACTTCTTCACAGGTAGAAATCTGACTCTTCAGATTAGCAATAGCTGCCAGTTCCTTTGCCTTATCTGCTGCTACTTTTCCTTTTTCTGTAATGGTATCTCCAATTTTCTCTATAAAATCCATGGTGTGATCTCCTTTCTCTTCCATCTCTTTATTGTATTGCTGACATATCCGGCTGCTCAGAACTCCATTCATAAAATGCTGTTCCAGTACTGGAATCATCTTCCGGATAATTATATTCTACCTTCTTACGGATACCCCGTCAAGTGCAAGCGCTACTTGCGCTCTTCCAAGAATCTGTGCTATAATCGCATTGTAATTTCATTGGAGGTGACATCATGCAGCCGCTGTATACAACTTTAAAAGTCAATAACGAAATTGAATTATGCGAAGTTTCCGATCTCGATTGTAAGCAGCTCATCGAAAGAGCTCTTTTAAAAAACAGGATCTCTTATTATATCCGCTGGCCGAAATCTTCTTTCTTCAACAGAAAAAAGGATGCCTGCATCATATGTATCAATGACAATGTAAAGGATGCTGCGGAAGAGATTGTCCGCACAATCTGTGATGAATCCGGCTACAATGTACGTTTTATTTTGAAACGTTCCACCAATAATTATTTATAAAAGTACATTTTTCAGAAGAATTTTTGTTTATTAATTGACATTTTCTTCCTGATGGTTCATAATTATTTTATCACTTTAATACAAAGGAGGGGCTTTCTAAATGGAAAAGCGCGTTAACAAGCATGTATTTGCATGGGTATTCTGTTTCTTACTTGGAGAGTTGGGTGTTGATAGATTTGTCAGAGGTCAGATTGGTCTCGGAATCTTGAAGCTCATCACCGTTGGTGGTTGTGGTGTATGGAGTCTGATCGACTGGATCATCGCTCTTTCCAAGGCATATGGTTCCGCTTATGCAGGTTCCGATGAGCTTGTATTTGTAGGTGGAAAATATACCGCATAATGCAAAAACGGAAAAAGCTTTTGTCGTTTCAGGCAAAAGCTTTTTTGTTTTTATAATAAAACCGGTAAACATATGGTTGATAGATTGTGGAGCATGAAAAAAAATACAAAACGCATCCTATTTCTTCTTATTATTTCGCTGTTCCTGTTATTTCTGTGGTTTGTAGGATACCAGTGTCCGTTGTTTTTCTTTTTGGGGATTCCTTGTCCTTTTTGCGGAATGACCAGAGCTTTTTTGTGCGCATTAAACGGTGATATTCTAAGAGCTTTTTATTATCAACCTCTATGGCCAGTGGTATTGTTTATCATGGTTATTTTTGTACTCAGTAAAACGAAAATAATTCACTTATCGGATAAGGTGATAAACAACGGGGCTTTTATCATAGGGATCCTGTTTCTGTTATGTTTTATCATAAGACACCTGACACATTCGCCAATCGTGGAGATAGATTTTACAAAAAGCTTTCTTTACTCAATCAAAAAGGGACTGTAAAACAGCCCCTTTTTTCAATATCCGTTATCAGTCAAAATCGAATTTATTGTAACGCTCATACATAGCGCCATAACGGAATCTTGCCATTTCATTTTTCTGCAGGACATCTTCCTCGGAGCCTCTGTACTGACAACGCAGACAGTAGTATTCCTTCTTATCCTTATCGTAGAACATATCCATATCAATATCTCTCATGAAGCAAGAGGGACATCTGTAATTTAATTTGCCTTTTCCAGCTTGAGCCATGTTGCAACGACCTCCTTATCCTTGATCTTGGAATTGTAACCCAGTGTAAACATCGGGGAGAATGCGTATCCTTCCTTCACATATCCCACAGCGCCTTCTGCATTGGTGCTCATGGATACTGCGGTTTCGATCTGAGGGATCACCGCTCTTACTTCGTCAGCGCCTGCCTTCTCCATCTCACGGCACTTGTACTCGTAATCCAGGGTCTCTACTTCACTGCCCTTCTTGGTACTTAAGGTGATACCCAGCATATCCTCGGAATACTCTGTGGTACCGTAGCATGCTACGATATACTCATTCAGTTCTACTTCAGCGTTCGGATCGCTCATCTCCAGGATCTTACGCTCGATCTTGATCGCTGAGCTGCCTTCCTCGAAGGAAACGATGGTCTGTAATTTTACGGTCAGATCGTAGAACTCGATGTCTACGGGATCCAGTGTCAGGATTCTGGTGCTGCCTTCCTGAGAGAAATGAGCCTTGGTACGGCACAGGCACAGATCCACTTCTTCACCGTTGTGTTTTAACTTGGCACTTCTTACGGTACCTTCTCCTGCATAGTGGGTGAAGTAACCTGCACGGTACTTCTCCTGGATCAGGAAAGGATAGGATGCATCGGTCACATGCTTGGTGCCGATACCTACCGGCCACTCCAGCTTGGCAGCGTAAGGACGCAGATCTACGATAGCGCCGCCCTGATCCATGTTGACGCAGGCACGCATGAAGGGATCGCAGTACCAGAACAGCTGCTTGTCGGAGCCGTACAGAATATCTCTCCACAGAGCACACTCGGGCTCGGTATAGGTCTTCTTCTGACGATAGTAATCAGCAAACTCAGCCATGGTCATATCGGTCAGCTTGCCTTCCTTTTTCAGGTCGCCATAATATTTCATACCGTCTTCATAGCTCTTCTTCAACAGTTCGTAAGGCTGCTCCCAACGGCCCATCTTGTTCAGCCAGCCGGGTCCTACGAACATCATGTTGTATGCATATCCGTTGTTGTACTTCTCCAGGGAACGATACTGGTCGATCAGGTTGTACAGGTAAGGATACTCCCAGGTCTTGGTGTCATAGATCATACCACGCAGTACGTTCTGGGGATGGGTTCCGAAATTGGAGCCGTTACCGTCATAACATGCCAGCAGATCTCTGGACAGGTGAGGGATCGCTACTACACCACTGTCCTCAGCCTCGTTGGCTGCGGGTGCATGGGTGTTCTGCTTGGAAGGGATCCAGGGAGCCCAGGGACCGCCATCCATAAAGGTATACCAGGAATTGTTACAGGTATGATATGCCTTGGGGCCTTCCTCCCAACAGGTAGCAACTTCACACTTCACGCTGGGGTAGGTTGCTTTGATATAGTTGGTCAGTTCTGCATCCATGTAGTAAGAACCGGTGGATTCGGGATAGAAACCGAACTTCTCATGGAACTTGCCGAATACATCATCCACGATAGACTTCTTGTCTTCCATGGAGAACATCCAGATACAGAAATCCTTGGTCTTGTACTTCTCACGGAACTCTGTGCAGGGCAGTCCTAACAGAGACAGTGCGATCTCATCACCGTATTTCTCGTGATCTGCTTTCGCCAGTGCTACTGCTTCGTCATTGAACAGAGAAGCATAGGTCATCTGAATCGTGGTCTTTAAACCGTTCTTGTGCGCAGTTTCCTGCTGAAACTTGAAAATATCCAGAGACTCTGTTAACAGTGCTTTTCTGCCCAGATTCTCTTCTTTGCCGTGTCCGGTTACTTTTTCCGCATACTCGGGAACCATCTCCGGACGGTGAATGATATTCACAATAAACTTATCCATCTTTTCCTCCATCTCGCCATTAGGCATCTTATATTACTTCTGAAAGTCTCTGATGACTTTCAATGCAGGCAGTGCATTTCCATCATAGTCGAACAGTGCCTGATTGGCCCATTCGTTTCCCCCGGGTCCGGGATCCTGAATGTATTTCAGTGACTCCTCGTTTGCCCAACCGCAGCCCGGCACAGGGATCCAGGCAGGCTCCCAATAATAGAAGCCCGTTCCTCTGCCCTCCGGAACCTGTGCGATACGTTCCATGACCTTCTGCATGAAGGCAGCCTGTCCTTCCGGTGTCATGGGATACTCCACCGCCTCTGCAAGGTGGGGCTTGGTCGCCATGCCCTTGCGCTGTTCCGGTGTCAGCTTTTCCCGGTCTGCATAGTCTTCCATGGTGAAGCCCATGGACACCTCTGCCACAATGATATCCTTCTGATATCTCTGAGAGAGATCGTTCATATTATTAGTCAGATCATCAATGGTTCCATGCCAGAAAGGATAATAGGACAATCCGATGATATCGAAGTCCTCTCCTCTCTGTACATAGGCATCAAACCATTCTCTGCAGCGGGCATTGTTGCCACCGCAGTCCAGATGAAGCATCACACGACTGTCCGGGGATACCTCTCTCACCGCACGGATGCCCGCGCTGATGAATCTTGCAATATTGTCAACGTTGTCCCATTTTCCGTGGGGCCACATCAGACCATTGGTGATCTCATTTCCCACCTGTACCATCTCCGGAAGCAGATCGAGACGCTTTAATTTCAAAAGCACATCCTTTGTGTAGTCATACACATGCTTCTCCAACGTATCCGCATCGGCATACGCCCACTCCTTGGGAGGGAACTGTTTGCCGGGATCTGCCCAGAAATCACTGTAATGCAGATCCAACAGATAGCTGTAACCCAGCTTTTTACCGGCCGAAGCCAATGCCACCAGCTTGGTAAAATCACTGGTCCCGGCACTGTAGGGCTTGCCGTCCTCACTGTAAGGATCGTTCCAGAGACGGATGCGCAGAGAGCTGGCACCGTATTTTTTCAGGATCTCCAGTGCATCCCCCTCTTTGCCTTCGTCATAATACCTTGCACCAAGAGCTTCCTCTTCCGGCAAAGTCGATACATCCATACCTTTGATAAATTCTTCCATAAATTAATTCTTTGTCTCCATGTAATTTAACCTTTGACCGCACCACCGGTAATACCTTCCACATAGAACTTCTGCATAATAACAAACAGTGCAGAAATTGGAATGGATACCAGTACACCACCTGCGCAGAACTGACCAAAGTAAGTATTGATCAGGCTCTTATCCAGCATATTGTACAGACCGATGGCAACCGTCCACTGGGAAGAAATACCGGAATTCAACATCAGCTTAGCATATACGAAATCCATCCAGGGGGACAGGAAGGAGCTGATCACGGTATACACAATGATAGGACGGCTCATAGGGATTACAACCTTCCAGAAGATCGTAGCCTCACTGGCTCCATCCAGATAAGCAGCCTCGCGCAGGGAGTTCGGGATCGTATCGAAGAAGCCCTTTGCGATCAGGTAACCCAGACCGGAACCGGCAGAATATACCAGGATCAGTCCGAGGTGCGTATTGGTCAGGTTCAAGGTCTTCAGGATAAAATATACTGCGATCATGGACAATACACCGGGGAACAGATTCACAATAACTGCAGCGTTCATCAGCGGCTTACGTGCCGGAAAACGCATACAGGAGGTCGCATAGGCCACCATCAGTACAAAAGCGGTGGAGATCACACATACCACACATGCAATGATGAAGGTATTCTTGAACCAGTTGGGAAACTGTGCCACACTGTCTGCTGAGAAAAGCAGATTCTTATACTGCGCCAGACTCCATTCCTTCGGGAAAAAGCTACTGGTATTCATGCCGGTATATGCGCTGAAGGAGGTGACCACCAGCCATACAATAGGCACCAGCCAGACAAATGCCAAAAACGCCAGTAACAGGTTATGTAATAAAGTCTTAATAAATCTCTTCATTAACGGAACGCCTCCTCTCTGTCACCCTTCAGGAATCTGCTGAAGGCAATGAGGGTAAATACCGCACAAAGGATAAACACGATAATACCGATGGTGGATGCCATCTTGTAGTTGTAATAGCTCTGTGTCAGGTTGAACAGCCAGGTGATCAGCAGGTCCACTTCCTTCGCCTGGGAGTTCGCCATGGCCTGATTCGTGGTAGTGTATACCCCCTCGGTCAACAGATAGATTACGTTAAAGTTATTAATATTCTTGACAAAATCCGTTACCAGGGAAGGGCCGGTGACGAACAGCATATACGGCATGGTGATATGCACAAAGCTCTGCATCGGAGTAGCGCCGTCGATCTTCGCACTCTCCAGCTGGTCAGAAGGAATATTCATCAACACGCCGGTAGCGATCAGCATCTGGTAAGGAACACCGATCCAGATATTGATCAGAATGATCATTACGTGTGCCCATCCGGGAGCGGACAGGAACGGAATATAACTGGTACTGATGGCGCCGATATCTCTCAGCCACTGGGTAATACCTGCATTGGCACAGATTGTGTTCATGATACCGTTATTAGCGAAAAAGTTACGTACCAGAAGCAAGGAGACAAACTGAGGAACTGCGATCGTTATAATGAACAGCGTTCTCCACAGCTTCGGCAGCTTGGTTCTCTTATTATTGATCAGCATGGACAACAGGATACCGCCGATGTAAGTGGTAGCAGTTGCAAACAATGCCCATACCAGCGTCCAGATCAAAATCTTACGGAAGGCATAACCGAAGGTAATGGTCATTCCACCACCGCCGAACAGATTCTTAAAGTTGGTAAATCCCACCCAGGTAAACAGTGTGGAAGGAGGCATATGTCCCTGATCATAGTTCGTAAACGCAACAGCGATCAGGATCAGCAGAGGAATGATCGTGAAAATAACGACGCCTATGACGGGAAGGGTCAGCAGTGTGATATAGAATTTGTCATTCTTGAACTGCTGCATATCCTCTGCAAACGTATTAATATGTTCTCCTGCCTGTGCTTTTTTCTGAAGCCGGTAAACAGTCACTTCATTCTTAAACCAGATCACCAGGAATGCGAACCAGACCACAAATGAGACTACGGAGAACAACAGGATCATAAACGAGTTGTCATAATCGTTGAATTCATTCTGCATGGTTGCGATATTGAAAACCGTCTCCTGCTGTACCGTTCCCAACGTTCCAAAATCACGTACATACTCTGTGGCAAAGGCAAAGGTGAATACAATGACTGCCACTTCGAGCAGAGTCATTAAAATACCTTTGATAATTTGTTTTCTGCGGATATATCCTGCTCCCATCCAGACCAGGGATAATTTTACGAACAGATCTCCTTTTACGACTGCTTCACCGAACTCCTTGAAGAATCCGCCGATTCCGCTCTTTTTCTTCTTCATTCTCTGCCCTCTCCTTTCTTCATATTAATATAAAATTTTAGTAACTATTCCGAACACCTTCCCGCGCTCATCTGATTAGTTACATAACCCGGCAGGCAGGAGTCGAACCCGCTTACCGGAAACGTTTCCTGTAAAAAAGGCATCCATCCACTACGTATTATTGTTCATAGCTTCAGGACGCCTTTCTATTCTCTGTATTCGTTCTGCACCAGAACGTTTTCATCATTCATTTGTAACAGTGCCGAAACAGATCATCTTCCCAGACTTATTCAGCGGGTACGGAAACACCAGCCACCAGATCATCCAGTGCTGTCTGGATACCGGCTTCATCATCAGCCTTCAGCTGACCCTGGGCTACCTTCTCACCAAAAGTCTTGGTAGGATCCCAGTACTTACCACCGACGCTCTGAACTACACCATAAGCAGACTGCTCAGACAGAGCTGCAATAGCAATATTGGAAGAAACTTCTGCGGAACCTGCAACGTTGATATTAGAAGGTCCGATCTCTCTCTCTGCGAAACGGATTGCCTGGTTGTCCTCGTTGGTGATCCAGTCAGCCAGCAGAGTTGCCCAACCTACATATGCAGAATACGTGTTAACGCCTACCAGCTTGAAGCCTGCTACAGAGCCCTGCTGGATCTGCTTGTCACCACAGGTATAGGTAGGAAGCTTGGTAGCTGCGTAGCCATCACCGAATGCCGTCTGAGCTGCGGATGCATCCCAGGTACCGGAAACTACTGCACACAGGTCGCCGGAAGCAATCTGGTTAGATATGTCATTATCAGCGATCGCAAGGAATGCGCTGTTGCCGGCAATACCCAGCATAGACTGTACTACCTGTACACCGGTAACGCCATCAGCGCTGGTGCCGTTCCAGTCCATAGCAGTGCTGCCATCGTCATTCATTGCGGTAGTAAAGCCTGCACCATAGAAGAAAGAAGCATTATACCAACCGGAAGCGAAAGTCATACCAACCTTCTTGCCAGCCTTCTCAGCTGCTGCAAGTAAGGTATCCCAGCTCTGTGCATCTTCGGGAGTTACTAACTCGGAATTGTAATATAAGAAGTAACCGTTATCAGCACTCATAGGGAATGCATACAGTGTGCCGTCCTTGGTTGCTGCTTCTACAGAACCGGAAGCATTTGCGCTCTTAACATCAGCTACGCTCTTGCCTGCGTAAGCTTCCAAAGCTCCATCCATTTCATCGATGGACTGCAGGGCACCTGCATTTACCAGTTCGACCAGCTGATCAGATGCGAAAGCATACACATCAGCAGCAGCCTCAATATCGGTTAAAACAGTATCCTTAGCTGTGGACTCGGATTCGGTACCAAGCTGGATATCAAAGTTTGCAGCATCTGCATAATGCTCCTTGAAGGAATCGATCATACCCTGTAACATGGGCTGATCTTCCTCAGCACCCCAGATTCTCAAGGTAACGTCCTGCTTCTCAGCGGGAGCGGTCTGTGCAGCCTCGGTAGAAGCTGCGGTGGTAGCAACGGCATCAGTGCTGGTGTTGGAAGTATCAGAGCTTCCACAAGCTACCAGAGAGAATGCCATCGTCAGTGACATTGCTAAAGCGACTAACTTTTTCATTTTGTTATCCTCCTGTTTTGTTTTGCAAGTTTGTGCGCATTGCGCAACCGCTTGTCTACGATAATAGTGTAGCAACATTTCCTTATGTTGTCAATTTATAATAATGACTGATATTGCAGTTCAAAATTGTGCACTTTGTACAATAGTGTTTTGAAAGCCTTGATTTTACTGGGTTTTCTGCATACGTCTTTTTTAAAAAAACTGCCTTTTCACCCTGCTTTTCTTCAAAAAAGTAGGAAAACGTTTTTCTGTTTTTAACCTTTCAGAGGCAAAATCAGCCTTTTGTAGACTCCTTCAGGATGATCTCATAGTCCAAAAGAGTCTTATCAGGAACCGTTTTGCCATGGATCATATCCAGCAGCACCTGACAGGATCTCCGTCCCAGCTCTGTGATATTGAACTTCAGCGAGGTTATGGTAACCGGATAATTTTCCAGAATGCGGCTGTAATGGCAGGACGCCACTTTCATCTGGTCCGGAATTCTCACGCCCATGCGGGCAAGCTTTCTTACCACCTCATCGCAGATGTAATCATCCTGGCACAGAATGCACTCAACACCGCTATTTTTCAGCTCTTCCACTGCCTTTTCCACCATGGCTTTATTGCTTAACTCTGTGTACACCAGGTCCTGGTTCAGCTTCCGTTTTCCCTTGCGGTAGGCTTCCTCATATCCCTGATACCTGCAGCGGTTTACCATCTGATCCATATTGCTTCCCAGATAGGCAATGTTCTGAATCCCTTTTGCAAAAAGAACCGTCACCAGTTCCTTACAGGCTCCCACATTATCATGGTCTACCTGTACCACATCATCATCCGGGAATTTCCCCACAGCCACAAAGGGAATCTGCTTCTGTTTCAGGAATTTAACGTATTTATCGTTTTCATAAGTTCTGGTAAGGATCATTCCGTCCACTTTTCGGTTCTGGATCAGCCGCTCCAATGGTTTGGTATCGTTTCCGTTCGTCGTGACCACGATAATATCATAGTCATTGGCCTGTGCCACCTCTTCCACTCCATACATACAGGTATGGAAGAACGGCATATCCACCAGCGTGTTTACTTCCGGCAGAATAATTGCTATATTATTCGTCTTCGCCTGTGCCAGACTCTGCGCTGCCGCATTGGGATAAAATCCATGTTCCTCTATATAATCCAGGATCCGGTCTCTGGTAGCGGCTCCAATACGGCCTTTCCCCGAGATTGCCCTGGAGACCGTGCTGGCAGACACCCCCAGTTCCCTCGCCACATCATGGATCGTCATAGTCTTATCATTCCCAGAATTATTGTTCATACCTTCGTTACACCTTTCCGTGGCCTGCAACCCACAGATTGCAGACACACTATTCTCCCCATCCTTGCGCAATCCGTTATTTTCATACCCTTTTATTGTCCCAATATGCGCAAACGATTGTTCATGTTTATAGTAGCATCTTGTGAAGGGTCTTTCAATGCGCCTTTTTACACAAATTCCTCTTTTATTTCTATACAATAGTTACAAAAGGACAGGTTCTCTTGAAGTTATTTAACCTATTTTCCCGTTTTCCGGTTCCGGAACTGTTTCCAATTGTTTCCTTATGGCATCCGTTCTCGGGAATACTCTCCGCCACGCATAGTTTCCCATCCCCACCGCTGCTGCCGGGTTATTACCATGGTATCTATAGCACCACACATCAAAAACGAGTGGTAACTGTCACGTTACCACCCGTTTTCCCTTTTCTTATGCTGTTTTATGATTCCTCCCGTTCTTCCTTCTCTCCCCTGTTTCTCAGAAGAACGATCCAAATACTCAAAACTACCGCAAGGATAACCGCCAGCCACACAAAGTAACAGATTCCAAGGAAGGTCGGACAGATGTGACACAGTCCGCACTCATGGTTTTCTCCTGTCCCCCCCACCTGTTCGTAAGCAATCGCATAGGTGGAGAACATATCCGTACAGATGGTTATGGTATCCGGTTCATCGTCCATATCCGCTAAAAGCGTATATTGTCCTTCGTGGGCCCGGATAATGTAAAATGTCCTGTCATCCCTTTGCAGCTCGTCCGGAATGCCGATCACCACTTCTACCGGTTCCTGTGTCCGGGCAACGGCGTTCCAGTCGCCTTCCCCGATCTTCATGAATATGGAGATATCGACGTACATTCCCAGTGTCAGTTCCGGCATTTCTTTCCGGTATTCTTCCATACCGTTTTCGATTACACTCTTATCCCGCTCCGACACATTACCGGAAATATCCTTCACGTCTATCCGGATTTCTATGGTCTCTCCGCCAGTCACGATCTGCATCTGCTCAGGTGTCAGCACTGCGTCCGCTACTGCCGCGGTATCTGCCACTTCTGCAGTATACCCCTGCTCATCACAGACAACCCTTACAACGATGGTGCCGTCCCCCAGCTTTAGAGTCGTGCCTGTATCTGCCATGTCTTTCCCCTGATCTGTTGCCGCAGGAATTGACTGTGCGTCTTCTTTCTCAGACGGCTGTCCTTCCTGTCTGCCAGAGGATTCTTCCACAATCTGTCCAGCTTCCGAAGTATCGGGGGTTGGCCTCGGTGACGCCGATGGCTTCGGTGTCTCTGTAGGTTTCGGTGTCTCCGTAGGTTTCGGTGTCTCCGTGGGTTTTGGTGTCTCCGTGGGTTTCGGCGGTTCCGGCGGCTCGGGCGGATCCACTATTGTTCCGCCGGTATGTATGCGTACCGTAAGGCTTTTTTCCGACTGATTTCCGGCATTGTCCGTCGCTCTCACGACAATCGTGATCTCTCCCACATCGGACGGAATCTTCTCTGCCGGTATGGTAAATGCAGCTTCGGTTTTCAGGCTTATGACAAAATCTTCCTGCAAGGTGTTCTCCGCACCATTGTTCACCCGGTAAGTCACGGAAGCCAGTCCTGCAGAAACGGCATTTTCCCCGTCATCCTTCACAGTCACGGCAACCGTCGGCACTTCTTCATATTCCTCCGCCAATGCTGCACTGCCGTTTACCGAAAACGTAATCTCCGGCGCATTGTCCTCTACAATGACACCATGAATACCGCTGCCGTCCGTACCAATGGTCTTCGTATCCGAAACATTGCCCACATTGTCCGTGGCGGCAATCCGGATCTTTCCCTTAAAGTCAGGGGCGACATAGATTACAGCCGTGTAATCAGCGTTCTCCCCACCGGAAACTTTTTTCACTGTCGCCTGACCTGTGGTTCCACTATTTTCCGCATTTCCGGTTTCCGGGATCAGTGTGTAATTCACATTGTCTATGCCGCTTCCCGTCTCTATAATAGGAACGGTGATTTCAAGGCTGTCTTTGCGGATAATCCAGTTCCAGAAATTTTTATAGCCTTCGTTAAAGGCCGCATCCCCAAGCTGTGGTTTCGTCGTGTCAAGTTTTGCGGTCAAGGCATCTGTCACCGTTTCGTTACCGGCTGCATCCACCGCCTTGAAGGTATAGGTGTGTTCTCCCTCTTCCAGTCCGTCAAAAAGGAGCTGATACTGCCTGCTGCCCTGGGGGGTGCCGCTTTCCATGGCAAGTTCGGTGTAAGCGCCGCCGTCCTTCTGAACAGAAAGTCCTGTTACTCCTTCATTGTCCGAATACGTAAGTTGGATGGCCAGTTCCCGATACCATTTTCCCACGTCCTTATGATCTGCCGGTACTGCGTCAAGTTCCGGCTTTGCTACATCCCTCCATTTCGCATAAAGGGTCACGTCCTGCGTCAGATAATCCTCGTCTGTTTCGCTCGCAAAATGCCAAGCGGTGGTAAAAGTATTATCACGATACCAGCCATCCAGGACATACCCTTCCTTCACCGGATCCTGTGGTCTGCTGACCGTATCCTGCCATGCCTTTCCGGCAACCAGAGTAACCGTGCTTCCGCCATTTGCATCAAAGGCAACGGTCAGCGTTCTGCCTTCCGCAATCGTTATCTGTCCCTGCTCTCCGTGAGGTGCGGTATCTGTAGCTTTCACCCGAACCAGGATCTCTCCTGCCGCAAGGCCTGACAGACCCCCTCCCGTTATCTCGCCGGAATCCACCGGTATCCAGTTTGCGCCTCCGTCAATGCTGTATTCCATCGTGGCACTGACACCGCTTAACGTTCCATCCTTTTTCCCTTTTATGGTCTCATCCCCCGCAGACACAGAAGGTATTTCCGGACGTTTTGCTATGGCAAGCTCTGCCGCGTCGCTGTCTGACGTGCTCTCCGTTCCCTTTTTAGAAATCGGAATCGTTCTGCCAAACCAGTCTTCCCCGATGGCAATACAGCCCTGCTCATCAGCGGATAAGGTTTTCCCTTCCACCTCATAAGCTGCGCCCGGTGTCAGTCCGGTAAGCTGCTCTTTCCGGTAATCGGGCACAGGGGCAGGCTTCTTCTCCTTTTCTTTGATACGCACAGTCGCCGTTTTTTCCGCGGTATTTCCCGCATGATCGGAAGCCTTCACGGTAATGTTTACAATGCCCGTCTTACCGGTGAGCGGTATGATAAAGCCATAGCTTCCCTTCAGGGCAGTCGCAAAGCTGCTGTCTACCTTCTGCTCTTCACCGTCGTCTATGGTATAGGTAATGTCTTTGATTCCCGCGGTAATACCGGCGTCTTCCGCATCCGTTACCGACACATAGACCGTCGGAACAGCAGTTTCCTCATAGTAATTCTCAGACAGCCCCTCTCCCGGTTTGGGATTCGCCGGATCTGTCATGTCAGCCGCCGTAAAGGTAATCTCCGGCGGATTATCCTCCACGATGAAACCGTTTGCCGCGCCTGTGATGCTCTTTGTATCAGAGACATTTCCCGCTGCATCGGTACATCTGATGTCGGTGATCTTGCCCTTCCAGTCTGCGGAAAGGACAATTTTTGCCAGACCATCCTTATTAAGCTTTGCAGTCGCAGCCTGTGCCATACCGGACGTGGACGTTATGGTATAGGAAATCTCCTCCGCCCCGCTGCCTTCCTCTGTCACCGGAATACACAGAATCAAACTTTCTTTCCCGATGATCCAGTCAAGGATACTTGCTGCCTTTTGTTCAAAGGTAATTTCACCGATGACAGGCTTTGTCTTATCCCACTTCACGATGACAGGATCGGATGTAGTCGCATTGCCCGCCGCATCCTCTGCCTTGAAGGTGTAGGTATGCACACCCTCTGTACAGTCGTAGGTTTTCGTAAATATCGTGCCGGACGCTGTGGAAATGCCGCTGATTTCCGCGAAATCGCCATCATCCACTTTGCCGTACAGCTTCTCGACGCCCACGTTATCGGAATAGGTCAGCGTAATGTGCAGAGCCGCCGCATTGTACCAGCCGTCAGCGTTCGCACTGACACCTTTCTCCATCGCTGCCGCAAGAGACGGCGCCTGCGTATCAATCATCGTCATCTCCACGCTGTACTCTTTGCTGACATTTCCCAAGTTGTCTGTAAGTCGGACTACATATTTTCCGTTTTCCGTCACGGTAAAGCTATTTCCGGTGAGGGTCGTCCATGTGGTCTCCCCCTCCATCCGGTACTGCTTTGTCTGAATGCCGCTGCCGCCATAGCCTGTGCAGTTTCCCTTTTCGTCGTAGACTGCCGTACAGTTATCCGTAGCGCCTGTCAGCTGAATCGTGCCTGTTTTCCTGTCGGCATCTACAGAGCACTCCAGCTTTTCCAACTTCGGCGCTTCGTTGTCAATGTGTGTCACAAGCTCCTCTGTCTTGCCAGAATTGCCATATTCGTCCGTCACCAGGAATACATAGACGCCGTTTTTCGTCACAGTACATTTTCCAGTGGTGTCGTCGGAGCCAGAAGCAATCGACTGTATGCCGTCCGGCGTGTATACGGACTTAATGTTGCCGGCGTTTGTTTCAGTTCCTTTCTTCGCCGTCCAGGTAAGCACAGCGCTCTTTTCCCATGCCGCCGGGTTGCCCGTTACGGTAATCGAGGGAAGTCCTGCTCCTGTTGCCGGTTTCATCATATAATACGGTCCCGACCGAATGACTGTGGAGATATTCCCCGCGCCGTCTGTGACCCTTACTTGCAGATATTTTGCGGTCTTTGCAGTCTCTGTGGCGGCATACTCTGCCTGATATCTGCCATCCGCATCCGCAGTGAGCACCGTCCATGCGGATGGTGCCGCTGTCGTTCCTGTCCACGCATACTCCACCTTTGCCACACCGCTGCCGCCGGTATCCTCCGGAAGCACGGCAAGGGTCAGTTCAGGATATACGGTATCCGCAGCCGTGCTGCTGCCGCTCCGAATCGTGACAGTGGGCTTCAGGGCATCTATTTTCTGTACCTCAATGGTCTTGGAAATCACGTTTCCGTAGCCGTCCGTCAGTGTGACGGTATACGTTCCGTTTTCCGTGACCTTCAGATATGCCGTCCCGCTGGCTGTTGTGACGGTTTTTGAGCCGCTCATCGGTCCGTCAAAAGTAATCTCTGTGCCGGAGGTCTGCGCACCCGCATACTGCACCACGATATATTTTTCCTTCTTCCACACATCAGCCGCTGCCGCAGAGGCAGTCGTGGAACCCTCCCTTACGGATACCGCAGTGATCGTGGGCTGTTGAAAGGAAAACGACTGATAAGTGTGCGTGGAAGCTCCCGACGATGCGGTGGCGAGCACATGCAGATACCAGTTTTCCGTCTTTCCCGCCGTGCCCCTGCTCTCTGTAAGCTGTTTGCCGCTTGTGGTACTCTGCCAGCCATAGGCGGGCATCGCATTACTGTTTGTCCATGTATACTGTATGGTCTGTGCCCCTGTCGCCGTAATGGTTGCCTTATGGCAGGGAAGGCTGCCGCTCGTGTCTGCCGTAATCTTCACCGTCGGCTTCGTTGCATCCACCTTGACGTTGGTACTGCCCGTAAATGACTGACTGGTGCCATCCGCCAGACTGCACATATCCTTAATGCCGGAGGCATTGCTGATGCCGGTGACCTTCAGCGCACCGTTGCCGCTTAAGTTTACAGAGGACGATACCGTCCCTGTGAAATACAGCACATTGGTGTCCGCACCGCCTGCGTATTTCAAGGTGCCTACGTTGGTCGAGATGGTAAGGCTGCTGCTCAAAGAGCTGTTCGTTTTGTCCACAATCTCGTCAAAGACAAGCGCCACTGTAATCGGATCGCCTGGAAGGTAAGTACCGCCTGCCATCGGTGCAACGCCGAGGAGCTGAGGTTCCTTCTCATCCTGCACCATGACATAGCTGGTCAGACCGTCCACAAACCAGATGTCGCTGTTTGCACCGGTCGAGCCAAAGTAAACATAGCATGTATTACCCACTCCAAGGTTCACCCAGGTTTTGCTATTGTAAGTATAAGTCGTGCCGGAACTATTCTTCGGCTTATAGCTGTTTTCCTTGCCGCCAGTTCTGGTATCCGGAAAAGAGTAGGTTCCCACAGCGCTCTTTTCTCCCTGCAGGAAATTGCATGCCCAGAGCTGACCGTTCACTCCCGAAACGGCAGCTTCGTACCCGCTTATGCTATAATTTTTATCCTCCAGGGGCGAGGTTCCCATATAAGCATGTTCATAGCCGTCTACCTTTTCATATGCTTTGAGCACATACCGATAGTACCACCCATCAGCGGTGGCATTCAAATACTTCTGCTGATTTGAATTATAATAATCTGAGAGGGAGCTGCTGGTATGATAATTTATCTCCTTGAATCGGTTGGTCAGAAAACTCACATTTTTTCTTGTTCCTCCCTGGTCATCATCTGTATCCGCAACCCGTTTCCCATTTTCCCCGGTGGTCGCCTGCACATGGGTAATTGATTTTTCCGTGGTATAAATGGTCCTGTCGATGACATAATTGCTGTTCTTCGTCATCGTCCGCGTCTTGGAACGGTTCCCCGAATCAATCGTTCCGCCGCCCTCCACGCGGTAGATTTCCAGTGAGTAGGTCCGGTCCGCATTGGAGTACTTTGTGCCTTCATCGTTATTGTAGGCATTCGTCACGCCAAGCTCCGTCACAGTCACCGTCTTAGATGTCTCCCCGTCCGCGAAGGTAAGAGATCCCTGCACATGGGTAAAATGGGTGCCGCCAATGGCGGAGCCGTTTACCGTGCGGTAATAGACGGTCTGCTTCCCGTCCGTTCCGTCGGTTCTTTTAATCGTAAAGGTCGTTGTTTTGCTGTTGGTCGATATTCCGCCCATGGAAAACGTGCCGTAGGACGGGATTCCGAAGCCGAATTTTCCCACTTCGCTGTAAATGACCTTCCCGCTTCCGTCAGAGGCGGTAACCTCCGCGTACGCCCGCGCATAGTATTCCACGCCGGAAACAAGCCCTGTGGCAATTGCGCTTAAGTTCCCGTTCTTTGTTTTGATCACGGTGGAGGTCGTTACTTTTCCGTTGTTAAGATCCAGTGTAGGAGCCGGCATAATGCCCCACACGAAGCCCGTCTCCTTGATCGTATCCGCTCCGGTATGGGCTAAAACCGCCTTTAAGCTGAAACGATCCTTGCTGCCCGAAACCGCTGCAAGCGTACCGAGCTTCAATTCAAGGGGCTTTGCCGTCACCGTGATGGTGCAGCTTTTTGTGCTTTTATTTCCCGCAGCGTCCGTCGCCGTCACCTTAACGGTCTTTGTCCCCGGAGTGTTGCTGACATCCGCCGGTATCGTGTAGGACAGGGGTTCGTCAGCGAGCTTGCGGTTATCCGAGACGGAAAGCGCCTCAGCGAACAGCTTTTTCACCGTCGCCAGTGCCTCGTCCTCCAAAACCGTGACCGGCGAATAGGTAATCGTGGGAGCCGTCTTGTCAATATTGTCCACCTTTACCTTATAGGATACCGATGTATCATTGCCGTTCAGCTTATAATTTATGGTAAAGGAATATTCGCCGTTTTCTGAAACAACCCTTGATGTTTCCGGAACAGTCACATCGGTAATCCCCATTTCCGGCACGGCCTCAGCGCTCACCGTTATCTCCACATCCGTTTTCGTAAGGACATCCGGCGACAAAGTATAGCTGACCTTCGGGCCGATTCCCAAACCCTGCATGAAATAAAAGCTGACGCTGTCGGTTGCCTTGATCTCCTCCGTTGTCGGATCCTTAAGAATTCCCGTGATCTTATATACGCCGCTCGGCGAGTCTAAGGGCATGCCAAGCGCTATCTCCTCTGTCGCCTGCACCTGTCCGAAGCATGCGTCCAGCGCATTTCCTGTCTCCTCCTGCGTCAGGACATATTCTGTGGTATACTGCTTATTCCCTGTCTGTCTGACTGTCACAAGGGATTCTACGGTAACCTGACCATCTTCCGTGACGGCATTCTGGAGCTTCAGGAAAAATTCTTGAATATTGGGGTCTGCTGCTCCACCGTCCAGTATGAGCTGCATCCAGTCCACTGTCACCACCCAGCTCGATGCAACGGTCACGGATATGACATTCTTTCCCTTTTTCAGCTTGTCAAGGGGAATCTCCAGCACGGTGGTGTTCCATGTGTTGTTCGTACCCGCGAGGTAACCGATCGTCTCATTGTTATATTTCTTCTTATGACTATTCTCCTGATCCATGGGCAGATAAATGTCGTCATTTAAGTACACATAATCCGTCTCACCGAGATCTTCATCCACATCATAAGCCTTAATCGCCAGATATGCGCTCTGGGTCGGAAGCTCGTCCAACGTAAAAGCAAGCTCAATCGGGTGCACGCTTTTCCATGAGCTCATAATCACATCTATATCGCCATCCGCCTTTCCCGTATGACTGTTGTTCTCATTATCCCCGGTGAGCATCAGCGTCTGCGGGTGTGTGACAGTATTTTGCACAGCAAAAGTCTGCACCGCAATCGGAGCATTTGGTATTTCCACACCATACTCCTCCACCAGATCTGCAAGCGTCAGCATCTGAGGGATTTCATTTTCTGCCATCCGCTGTTGTATCATTTCCGGGTAGTGGTAAGGGCACTCCTCGTCCATGCAGTCTGTCTCAGTGTCGCGGATATGCTCAAGTCCCTCCAGACGCCGGATCAGCTCTGACAGGCGCTCTCTGTCTTCTCCGGAAAGTGCACTATTATTCTCCGCATCATCTGCTCCACTCTCTGCGAGCCATTCATCCAGGGCCTCCCGTGCCTCCTCAAGCTGTCCAGGGTCAATCATGTCCTCGTCCGCCTCACCGGAAGCAAGATATGTAATCGGATCCGGCAGCTTGTTAAGCAGCGCAAGCAGCCCGGCAGACGTTTCCTCCGCAGGATTCTCTTCTACAGGTTCCGCTATGGTCACGGTGATCTGCGGCAGGCTGACACCCTCCGCCACGGTATAGTCCTCCGGAATGACCGGCAGATAGACATAACAATTCCCCGCTGTGGCGGAGTCGAAGCTATCCGCTGTACTGTTCTCCCACGTCACAGCAATGGAAGATTCCATGGGGACTGCCAGTCCGTCAGGCTCCTCTGCACCGGCTGTCACCGGCTGTGACGCCGAACCGTCAGAGTCGTCCGGGACAAGATTTTGCGAAACCGTCCCCTCCTCCGGTGCTGCAGTTTCTTCCTCACTCTTTGTCTCCAGCGTCACCGTAAGGGTTTCGGGAAAGCGTATTTCGCTTTCCTCTGCTAAAGCGGGCAGGGACTGCTCTTTTAGAGATTCGTCCAGATCTGCAAAAGCAGTGATCACTCCCTGTTCTTTTGTACCGTTTCCGTCACTGCCGACTGCCGCAAATACAGTGAAATCCACACTGGTAAACACAAGAGCAACCGTTGTGACAAGCGCCACACCCCTTGCTGTTTTCTCTCTGACCTTCCACTGAATACATCCATATAAAATTACGTTATAAATAAAAATATATGCCACTAATATGATCCAGATCGGATAGCGCAGCATCCTGTATCTGCGCCCGATTCCCGCAAGGGTACGGATTGTTTCGGATTTTGCCCTTCGGAAGGGTTCACAGGCAGCGTGCAGCTTTTCGTACTGTTCTCTTTTAGCTATCTGTCTCTTCATAGTAATAACCATACCTTTCCGTAATTTTCTTGTAGAAAATATACCCAAACAATTCTTTCCCATGTACGGCTTTGCGGATTTGGTATCTTTTTTGTCGAATTTGGTCAGGCCCCGTTTCGTTGACTCCTCCCTTCTTCTTTGCTACACTATAAGAAAACGATCGGAAGGGAGCTTAAACCTTGCAGATTGCCCTGTGTGATGACGAAGAAACATACCACGAGAAGATAAAAGAGCTTATCGGACAGTATAAACAGATCCATTCTGACCGCACCCTGTCCCTGTCTTCTTTTTCTTCCGGAAAAAAACTTATAAACCATGTAGATGAATACGGCGGTTTTGACCTCTATATCCTGGACTGCATTATGCCGGAAATGAACGGCATAGAACTGGGAACCGCTCTCAGAATGCGTGATAATACGGGTCTCCTGCTCTACCTTACCACATCTCCCGACTTTGCACTGGATTCCTACCGGGTCGATGCCTTTGATTATTTGTTAAAACCCGTGGACAGGGATTTGTTTTTCCAAAGTCTTGACAAGGCTTACCACTCTTTTTCGCAGATTATGCAGGAAGCGGTTGCCGTGAAGACTGTGGACAGCATCCGCATGATTCCCGTTGCTGACATACGGTATGCAGAGCGCATGGAGAAGCATATTGATTACTATCTGACAGATAATACCGTGATACACAGCACCAGCTTCAACGGCTCTTTCCAGAACGCCGTTACCGAACTGTTGGCGCATAAGGGAATGCTCCTGGTGGGTTCCTCTTTTGTCGTAAATTTATTCCATGTCACGGAGGTTACAAAATCAGACCTGATACTGACCGGGAACCTTTATGTCCCGGTTCCCCGCCGGATGTATGAAACCGTCAAGAAGAAATGGGTGGATTTCTGGCTGAATGGAGGCAGATACCATGCTTTTTGAAGATAATATTTCGTTTTTGGTTTTAAAGGTTCTGATTACCTGCGCAGGCACGTTTGGAATGATGGGTTCCACCGTGAAATACCGGTTCGTGAAAGAGAAGCCTGTTAGTATAATCATTTTCGGAGCCTATGTCCTGTATATCATAATCTCCACCTATGCCATTATCTATTTTTTGGATTATGAGCATTTTCTGCGGGTATTTATCCTTACCATATCCTGCCCCGCCATTTTGCTGCTGCACAATATTTCTGACGAACCCTTTCCACGACTTGTATTCACCCGGGCGACGCATATACTGGCATCCCTGTATATTGCCGCCTCCATCACCCTTATCAATACTGCGCTGCAGGGAACGGAGCTGTCGGATATTCTGATGCGCCTGCTGGTCTATCTGCTGGTCATCCTGCTGGATTTTCACTTTGTGCGGCCCATCTATCTGGATTTTATCACCGAAATCAGAAAGGGCTGGGGAATTCTTTCCCTGATTCCCTGCGCCCTTATTGTCCTTTCCGTAACGCTTGCCGTTTATCCGAAGCATTATACCAGATACCCCACAGGTGTCCTGATGATTTACCTGCTGGGTGCTGTCATTGTCATTCTTTACGCTGCCATCGGCTCCTATCTTTTCCTGCGGTACCACAGGCAGTCCGCAGAACAGAACAGGGAAATCCTTAAGCTGCAGGTCAGGAATCTGCAAAAGGAAACCGCCGCCATGGAAAATCTTGCCAAACAGACAAGAATCATCCGGCACGACACCCGGCACATGCTTTCCACCATTGCCTCCCTGGCGGAGAGTGGGGATATGCAGGCAATCCTTGACTTTATAGGTACCGCTGACAGAAGCCCCGATATGCCCCAGGCTTCCCGCTACAGCCGGGATCCTCTTCTGGATGCTACGCTTTGTTCTTATCTTAGATCCGCAGAAGAATCCGGCATTCTGCTTCAGCTTGCGCTTGCCATTCCGGATCCCCTTCCTGTTGACTCTGCCGGTCTAGCCATCTGCTTTGCCAATGCGTTGGGAAATGCCATAGAGTGCTGCAGGGAATTCCCGGAAACGGAAAGGAAAATTGTCTTCAAATGCATTGGAAAACCAAAGCTGATGTTCGAGATCAGCAGTCCTTATCCGGGCAGGATCACTATTGACCGGAACGGTCTTCCGAAATCACCGGAAGATGGCATAGGAACCCATATCCGTTCCATTGTGGCTTTCTGTGAAAAGCATGATGCCTTTTACTCATTTACGGCTGAAAACGGCTGGTTCAAGGTTACGGTTGCATTATAAAGGGAGGAATACTATGATCTTCGATAATAATATGGCATACCAGATTTACAGAATTCTTCTCTCCATATTCGGCACGCTGGGTATGATTATTTCCATTACTCCCATGAAGAAATCCCATAAAAGGAACCTGCTCATTCTGGGCGGCTATGTTGTCTATGCGGTTGTCTTCTCCTGTCTTTCCTTACGTTTCCTCGGATTCCTGACTTTTCTGCGAAGCGCCGTCTTTACCGTGTCCCTGCCCGGCGTAGCTGCCATTTACATGGCTGCGGATACCTCCATTCCAAGACATATCTTTAAATGCCTGTCGCAGCTTCTGCTTTCCCTCTATCTGATTATCAGCATGACGCTGCTCAATACACTTTTGGGAGGCAGTCTGCTGTCAAGTGCCATACTGCTCTTTTTCGCCTATACTGCTATGATTTTTCTGGAATTTTTCTTTTTAAGAACTTACTTCCTTGATATGATAGAAATTATTACCAAGGGCTGGGGGATTCTAACCCTGATCCCCAGCTCCTTTTTACTCTTTGTAATGGTGCTCGTACTCCATCCGGTTCATTATACGCAGAACCCGTCCTTTGTCATTCTGTTCTACATGACAGGCTCTGTCATTCTCATCATTTACTATGCTGTCTTCCAATACTTACGAACCCAGTATCAATACCAGATGGACGAACAAAACAGGGAAATTCTGGAAGTACAGATGCAGGGCATTAAAAAGCATGCGGAAGATACCAAAAGAAACGCAGAGGAAGTAAGAAGGATCTGGCAGGACACTCACCGGATGCTGTCCGGCATTGCTACACTTGCCAGGGAGGGGAATGCCGAAGCCATCCATAGCTTTGTAGCCGAATCCTCTGCCCTTAACCCTCTGACTGCGCCCGCCCATTATTGCAGCGATCCCATATTAAACGCCACACTCACTGCCTATCTAAGCAGGGCAGAAAATTCCGGCATCACAATAGATTTCCATCTTGCCATCCCCGAAATTCTCCCCGTTGATTCGGCAGAGCTTTCCATCTGCTTCGCCAACGCTCTGGAAAATGCCATAAAAGCCTGTGAAGAACTTCCGAGGAATGAGAGAAAAATTATCCTCCGGTGTATCCATAAGCCTGCTTTCATGTTTGAGATCGAAAACCCTTATAAGGGACGGATCACCTTTGGAAGAAACGGGCTGCCAATTTCTACGAAAACAGGGCATGGCCTTGGAACACGTTCCATTATGGCTTTCTGCGAAAAGCATAATGCCTTTTATGATTTTTCCACGGAAGGCGGCTGGTTTAAGGTTATGATCACTTTGTGATGCATGTCAAACGATGGTATTGGGGAAGCTCTCCGCCACGCACAGTTTCCCATACCCCACCCGGTCATTGGGGTATTCCGTCTCTCCCCTCAGGGGTCTGGCGCCTTTTCGGAGGTATGCTTTTACCTTTTCCCCGTAGAGGAAGGGATCATTCCCCCGTACGATCCCCCATTCCATCAAAAGGGCTGCTGCTCCGCTGACAATGGGTGTCGCAAAAGAGGTACCGGTCACGGGAGTAAAGCTTCCGTACACATCCGGGGCCTGGATATTCACGCCGGGAGCCACGAGATCCGGTTTGGTTAGTCCTGCGGCAGCCACACCAATGGTTCTAGTGCTATCCGCATAGCCTCTGCCGGAGAAATCGGCATAGGTATCATAGACCGGGTCATAGGCTCCCACGGTGATGACCTTGGCTGCGGTAGACGGAATGGTCAGTGTCACCTGGGGTGTGGCACGGTAGAATCCGGTACTCTCCCCGATTCCGCTTCCCGCCGGGAGATACAGATAATATTGTCCTGTCACGGTCACTACCGGTTCCAGCCGGATCGTCCAGATCCCTGCATTGATGTAGCTTCCCTCTGCCGGGATCATGTCCAGATAGATTTCCTGTGCCACCGCATAGGGCAGAGGCTCTCCCAGATAGACCAGTATTCTGGTCTGTTCCAATTCCAGCGAGTATTTTCCTCCCTGGATATTTGTGGACAATTCTGCTTTCTCACCTCCCGGGGCCTGCAGTCTTATCCGGAACACATCACTGTAATTTTTCCATAGCTGTATATTCAGGTTTCTCTCATAATTGCTTACAGCCAGTTCCACGCGGCTGTCTCTCGTTATATTGCCGGCAAAATGTCCTCTGGCGGCTCCTTCGTTGCCACTGCCAACGCATATCACCGTCCTGCCGATCTCCGAAGCATTGTCCAAAAACCTCTCCAGCAGAGAGCTTCCGTCATGGGAACCGTAGCTGTTGCCGAAGCTCAAATTGATGACAAGAGGCATATTTAACTGTCTGGCTTTCCGCAGCGCATAAGTAACGCCTCTCATAATCTCCGTAGTCCGGGGAAAACCTTTCTCCCTGGGAAGTCCCAGTTTCACGATGATCAGTTCCGCCTCCGGGGCCGCCCCGGTATAGAGACCGTCCGCACTTCTCCCGGCGGCGATCCCGGCCACTGCCGTTCCGTGGCCGGTCAGATCCCTGCTGGGGATCAGGCCGTACCGTTCCAGTACACTGCTGTTCAGTGCCCGGTTGATTTCCTCCTCCGTATATTCAGTCCCGATGGGAAATCCATCCGGTGTCCTCCCATATCCCGTATCGCCCGTTTCCTCCGGCGCTATCTGATTCTGTGGCAATGTCGGATTCCGCAGCGTCTCCTGCTCCCGTGATGCGGCCTGTTTTCCCGGAATTGTCTGATCCGATGGTACCGTCTGATCCCATGGTACCGTCTGGTCCCATGGTACCGTCTGGTCCCATAAATACCGTATCCTAGTACTGCCGTCTGGTTTTCGGAACACCTCCAGATCCCAGGTGATCCCGGAATCCAGAACAGCCAAAAGAACGCCCCTTCCGTTCAGAAAGGGCGTTCTTCTTGTCACCGGCGGAAAACAGGATGCACTGTCCGGATCTGTCTGCTGGTAATAAAACCGCTTAGGCTTTTCCACATACTCGATCTGTGGGGCTTCCGATACGGTATCTACCAGTGTCTCCGGTACCGTAAGGATTGCATATCCGGCAATCAGCTCTTCCACCACAATATTCTGTTCCCGCAGTCCATCCAGACTGCCATGATATTTTACGATCAGCTCCCAGCTGCGGCTCTCTGCGCTGTAGCCGACATTCAGACTCTCCGTCTGTTCCCGTTCTTCCTCCGGGGTCTCTAATGCAAGGTTCAGGATGTTCTCCAGCTTCTGATCCATCAGAATTTCCGTCCTCGTTCCTGTATTTCCTACATCGTATGCAGGCTATACCAAACTATTCACGAAAGCCGGGGAAATCATCTTCCACTCTCCTACGCTTCCTTCGGAATCTGTCCATCCACATGAAGGATATGGTTGATCAGCCAGTCTGTCAGGTAGTTCAGAATATCCATGATCTGCTCATCCTGATTTCCTTCATCTTTCTCATGCTGATCAATAAATTCATCCAGTTTGTTGATAAATTCCTGATGCTGGATCTTCTGGGTAAAAATCTTTTTGTACTGGATGGATTCCATATACGCTTCTTCATCTGAAAAATGTTTTACGGTATAATCACGCAGTTTTTCCAGAATTGCATCGATCTTGTCATACTTGTCGGGTGTAAACTCTTCCTGCAGCAGATCGTATGCTTCACCGGCATAGTCAAACAACTGTTTATGCTCCTGATCGATCATGTCAATTCCAATATAGTATTCCGGTTTCATTTCAAACATAACTTCAACCTTCTTTCGTATCTTTTTTATCTTTTCCTGTATTCTAAATATGCACTTTTCGCATGGAACTTTCAAGTGCTTCCATGCTTTTTATACTTTTTTAAGGATTTCCGCTGCCGAAATCATTCGCCCCAGAATTCCTTCAGCGCCCGTACTGCATATTCCGTATCCATCATGCCTGCTGTCTCCACAGCGGAATGCATGGCCAGCTGGGGCAGTCCGATGTCCACGCTGGACACCGATACATGGGCTGTGGAAATATTACCCAGGGTGGAACCTCCCGCAATGTCGGAACGGTTGGCATAGGTCTGGTAAGGCACCTTCGCCCGTTCGCAGTAATCCTTCATTCTGGCCGCCGAAATACCGTCAGTGGTGTATTTCTGGCTGCCATGATATTTAATGACGATTCCGCCGTTTAGATACGGGCGGTTGGCAGGGTCTGCTTTTTCCGGATGGTTGGGATGTACCGCATGGGCATTGTCCGCAGAGATCAGGAAGCTGTCTGCCACCCAGCGCAGATAGGTGCTGTGCCCCTCCTGCAGTCCCTCTGTGATCCGCTGTAAGGTATCTTCCAGAAAAGTGGAATCGGCGCCCTGTCTGGTACCGCTTCCTACTTCTTCATTATCAAATACTGCGCAGAGATTGATATAGTCTACAGGCGTACTCTCCGTAAAAGCTTTTGCCAGTGCAAAAGCACTCTGCAGATCATCCAGTCTGGGAGACAGTACAAATTCTCCTTTTGCTCCCAGAAATTTTCCTTCCTGTCTGGTGTACAGGAACAGGTCTTCTCCGAGAATCGTCTCAGCGTCCACGCCTGCCGCTTCTGCTGCCAACGCTGCCAGCGTAGGCTTCTCTACTGTTTCCGGCTGTTCCTCCGCATTCTCCGATGCGGTCTGTGCATCGTATGCGGTTTGTGCATCGTATGCAGTATGTGCATCGTGTGCATCAAATGTTACATCCGCAAACAAAGGCAGCAGATCCACCTGCGGATTGTACTCCACACCCTTGTTCATTTCCCGGTTCATATGGATGGCCACATTGGGGATCACGCAGAGATCTCTGTCGATATTCACCAGTCTGCCCTCTATACCGTTACCGTTCTTCACAGCCAGTCTCCCGGCAACGGAGAGCGGTCTGTCCAGCCAGGTGGACAGGATCATGCCGCCGTATTTTTCGGTGTTTAACCGCAGATAATGTTCCTCCACGACCAGTTCCGGCTTCTCCTTGATCTTAAAGCAGGGAGAATCACTGTGGGCTGCTGCCATATGGAAGCCCCTGATATCGGTCTCCTTTTCCGGAATCGCAAATGCGATAACAGAAGAATCATTGCGTTTCGTATAATACCGTCCGCCCCTTTCCAGCTTCCACTCTTCCCTTTCCTGCAGCTGCTGAAAGCCCGCTGTCTCCAGCATCGTGCCGATATTGGCCACTGCATGAAAACAGGTAGGGCTTATTCTTATAAATTCCAGCATCTCCTGTGCCGTCTTCCGAAAATCATTCATTCTGTCCACTTCATCCTTTCCAGGGCCGTCCTGCCGTCTTACACCGTCTACGCCCGGAACCATCAGCGCTCCGCACGCATGGGATTGTTGAGGAAATCCTCATAAGTCAGGCGGATACCGTCTTCCAGTTCCGTCGTATAATGGTAGCCCAGACTTTCCAGCTTGCTGACATCCAGCAGCTTTCTGGGAGTTCCGTCCGGCTTGCTGGAATCCCATTTGATCTCACCGGTATAGCCTACGACCTTTGCCACCAGTTCCGTCAGCTCCCGGATGGTCAGTTCCTTGCCGGTGCCCAGGTTCACCGTCTCATTGCCACTGTAGGTGTTCATCAGATAGACGCAGGCATCTGCCAGATCATCCACATAGAGGAATTCCCGCAGGGGCGTTCCGGTTCCCCAGCAGACTACTTCCTTGGCACCGGACACCTTTGCCTCATGGAAACGGCGGATCAGTGCCGGAAGCACATGGCTGTGGGTGGGATGGTAATTGTCATTGGGACCGTACAGATTCGTGGGCATGACACTGATATAATCGGTTCCGTACTGTCTGTTCAGGAACTCACAGTATTTCAGTCCGGAGATTTTCGCCAGTGCATATGCCTCATTGGTCTTTTCCAGCTCAGAAGTCAGCAGGCAGCTCTCCTTCATGGGCTGGGGAGCCATACGGGGATAGATACAGCTGCTGCCTAAAAACATCAGCTTCCTGCAGTTATTCTGCCATGCAGCATGGATCACATTCATCTCCAGGATCATATTCTCATACATGAAATCCGCCAGTGCCTCACTGTTGGCCATAATGCCGCCTACCTTGGCTGCTGCCAGGAACACATAATCCGGCTTCTCCTCTGCAAAGAAAGCCTCCACAGCATCCTGTCTGCACAGATCCAGTTCCTTATGGCTGCGGGTGATAATATTGGTATATCCGTTTCTCTCAAGTGCTCTGCAGATAGCGCTTCCCACCATACCCTTGTGACCGGCTACATATATTTTTGCGTCTTTTTCCATGATATTATGGTACTTCCTCTCTTTATTTCTCCTGTGATTCTGCGGTTTCCTTCAACACTACCGCTTCGGCCTTCGCCAGCTTCAGATCATGCTCTGCCATCAGGCGGCACAACTCTTCATAGCTGGTTTTCTGGGGATTCCATCCCAGCACAGTGCGGGCCTTGGTGGGGTCTCCCCACAGATTGACCACATCGGTGGGACGGTAAAAGGCCTCGCTGACCTCTACGACCACCTTGTCGTTGGCCTTGTTGATGCCTTTTTCATGGATGCCGCTGCCCTGCCATTCCAGCTCGATTCCCACATGGCGGAATGCCAGTGTGGTAAATTCCCTCACGGTATGCTGTACCCCGGTAGCAATGACGAAATCCTCCGGCTTATCATGCTGCAGCATCAGCCACATACATTCCACGTAGTCCTTCGCATAGCCCCAGTCTCTCTTGGAATCCAGATTGCCCAGATAGAGCTTGTCCTGGATACCACAGGCGATCCTGCCGGCTGCCAATGTGATCTTACGGGTGACAAAATTTTCCCCACGGCGTTCAGACTCATGGTTGAACAGAATACCATTGACTGCGAACATATTATAAGCTTCTCTGTATTCCTTCACGATCCAGAAGCCGTACTGTTTTGCCACCGCATACGGGCTGTAGGGATGGAACGGGGTATTCTCGTTCTGTGGTACCTCTTCCACACGGCCATACAATTCAGAAGTAGATGCCTGATAGATACGGCAGGTCTCCGCAAGTCCCACCATGCGCACAGCCTCCAGAATACGTAATACTCCCAGAGCATCCACATCACCGGCATATTCCGGTGCCTCAAAGCTTACCTGTACATGGCTCTGCGCTCCCAGATTATAAATTTCATCCGGTCTCACCTCTCCGATGATACGCACCAGACTGGTGGAGTCCGTCATATCTCCACCATGAAGGATAATTTTATCCTCACGGATCAGATGGTCGATACGACCGGTATTGCTAATGGAAGATCTCCGGATCAGTCCATGTACTTCATATCCTTTTTCCAGCAGGAACTCTGCCAGATAAGAACCGTCCTGTCCGGTAATTCCTGTAATCAATGCTTTTTTCATTCTTTGTCCTCGTCTTTCTCTTCAGCTGCTTACGGCTGAAATACAATGGAGTGGGCACAGGCATCTGCCTTATCCTGTCCGCAGAATACACCGGCAATTGCCAGACCGAAGGGAATGGACGTTCCCATTCCACGGGAAGTGATCACGTTGCCATCCACCTCCACAGGTCCTGCAGTCACTGCCGCACCCTCCAGATGATCCTCAAAGCAGGGGTAAGAGCATGCTCTCTTCCCTTTTAAAATTCCTCTGTGCCCGAAAATGCTGGGAGCCGCACAAATTGCCGCAATATACTTTCCTGCTGCATAAAATGTATCGATCTGCTGCATCAGCAGCTCACAGGCCTCCAGATTCTTTGTGCCCAGTCCGCCTCCGGGCAGTACCAGACAATCATATTGTGTAAAATCAACCTGAGACAACGTCATGTCCGCAGTCACCGGAATCTTATGTGATCCCATCACCTGTTTTTCTTCCGTAATGGACACCATATCGATGGTCAGTCCGCATCTGCGGCAGATATCCACTACCGTCAGACCTTCTATTTCTTCAAACCCATTTGCCAGAAAAATTGCTATCTTACTCACGGTTCTACCTCTCTTTCCATTCTCTCATGTTAAAGGTGCAGTAACATGATCACTCTTTACTTTGCACATTTACGTTTAGTATACACAATTTAACATCGTAATTCAATTCCCATGGGCAGATATTTGCTTAAAACAGGTTACTGTTCTGGCTTTTCGTGACCAAACTGTAACAATTTCATTGTATTTTCAAGAAGCATCATGTTATACTTAAAGGGTATTGTTACAAGCACAAGGTATCAGAACAGCATGCGGACAAACAGTAGATTTGTATTTACGAATAGAAATACAGAAATGAGGCATTATGGAAATCGAACGGAAATTTACTCTGAAATCCCTACCTGAAAATCTCGAAAGCTATCCTTCTCATCATATCGAGCAGGTATATCTGAATTATAATCCTGTGGTCAGAGCCAGAAAACAGGACGATGAATATTATCTCACTTACAAAGGCAGCGGCATGATGGCCAGAGATGAGAGCAATCTTCCGCTGAACGAAGTGTCTTATTATCATTTACGGGAAAAAGCCGACGGCAGCGTGATCTCCAAAAGACGCTATCTGATCCCGCTGGAGCATCCCGGATTCAAAGAAGGCTTTCCCACTCCTCCGGCAGATTATTCCCTGACCATTGAGCTGGATGTTTTTGATGCCCCCTTCGCCCCTCTGATCATGGCAGAAGTGGAGTTCGGAAGCAAAGAAGCGGCAGAGGCATTTGTCCCTCCCGCATGGTTTGACAAAGATGTGACTTACTGTAAGGAATACCACAATTCCTATCTGGCGCTGGAACTACATCACGCACCGGAAAATTCCTAAAATGTAAATACAACGACGTACGCCGCAAAACGCACGGTAAAATGCACGGTAATTCCCAATGGGAATCCCGTGCATTTTATTTTTCTGTCTATTATACCACCGTAAAACAACGAATGCTTTCTTTTAACTGCCCTGCTGCGGCCGCCAGTTCCTCCACTGCATAAGAAATATCCTTCATCTCCTGCTGCAGTCCCTGGTTGTTTTTCTCTACCACAGACAGCTTTTCCGTACTGTCTCCCACAGTTGCTTCCATCTGTGTATTGGCAGTATTGACATTCTGCAGTACCGACAGCAGTTCGTCGATCTTCTGTCCGAATTCGTTCATCATTTCATCCACATGATCTGCCGCTTCATGATAGTTGCTGCCGGTATCCTCCAGTGCATCATAATCTTTCATAACTCTGGTATTCATAAATTCCAGCAGTCTGGTGGCGTTCTCGGATAGTTCCTCTACGCTCTCCACTACACGATTGCTGATCTCCTGGATATTGTTGGCAGATTCTCTGGAGCTGTCGGCCAGTTTGCGGATTTCCTCTGCCACAACGGCGAATCCACGGCCGGCTTCTCCTGCCCTTGCTGCCTCAATGGACGCATTCAGTGCCAGCAGATTTGTGGTTCCGGCAATTCCCAGAATCTCTTCCGTCAGTTCTGTGATCTTGTGGATCTGCCTGCTGTTGGCGATGGATTCTGTCATAGCCGTGTCAATCTCCTTCATGACAAGCGTTGCCTCCTGCTTGCTCTCCACCGCTGTCACTTTCATTTTACCGGCTTTTTCCTTGATATCCGCCGCATAGTCTCTTCCGTTCTGGGCTACTTCCAGCATATTTTCCACCGTGTGATCCAATACACCGGTATCCTGTTGTACACCTCCGATTGCCCCTGTCACCAGTTGCATTCCCTCGGACATTACACCCAGATTCTGCATGGTATGATCCGCAGTGGCATTTACTTTTTCCACATTGGAGATAATGTCAGCCTGCTTTTCTTCCATCTGTCCACAGCCCTCGGTGATGGCTCTGATGATGATCTGCATCTGGGCTACCAGGTCATTAATGGCAATGGCCAGTCTTCCCACTTCATCTCTCGATCCCACATGAATTCTTTTGGTAATATCTCCTTTGTTGCAGCGGATTCCCTCTACCAGCTCATCCACCTGTTTCGTTGCCTTTTTCACCGGACCGATGACCCACAGCTGCAGTCCCAGCATGATCACGATCACTACCACAAGTAACGCAATACTTGCCACGGAAATGATCCCCGGCACTCTGGCAGCACTCTGCTCCATCTGTCCCTGGGCCTGTTCCATTTCCTGCGCTGTGATCTCCAGCATCCGGTTCATGTAATTTTCGATATGTTCATTAAACATCGGAAGGTTGGATGTGGCAGATACATATGCCTGGGTTTTGTTCTCGGCACTGGTGACCAGCAGACTCTCCACCGTCTTCCTGTATTTCGCCAGTTCTGCAGAGGCACTGTCCAGTGCTTCTTTACGCTCATCCCCCTCGGAAAGCAGGTCGCCGAATTCCTCTATCTGCTGTTCCATATCTGTAATATCCTGCAAAATTTTCTCGGACAGAGTATCCATGGTCACACTGTTGGTAGTCATGACATGGGTGAGCACCTGACTGTTGATATAAGTGAACTGTCTGGAAAGTCCGCTTATCTTTTCCTGCTCCGCAACCTGTTCGGATACGATCCGATCACTCGTTCCGATCACACTCTGTAACGTCCATACCAACACTCCGACACAGCTGATCGCCGTAATTGCCAGAAGCAGCAACAACCCCATGATCTTAATGCCGATGCCGACTCCTCTTTTTCGCTTTCCCACATTTTCTTTATTCCGTTGTCTTTTTCCCTTACCCATACTCTTCTCCTATACGCAACGAATAAATAGTACTAGCATCAAAAGGGCCTGCAGCACAAAAGCGCCGGGCCCCTTTTGATTAGATATGTAGAAATTAATTCTTGGCAATTAATTTTCCACCACGTTTGGATACTACATCGAAGATAACTGCTGCCAGAAGTACCAGACCCTTGACTACCTTCTGCATATTCTGATCGACACCCATCAGGGACATACCCAGGTTAATAACACCCATCAGTACCGCACCTACGATAACGCCGGGGACGGTTCCGGTTCCGCCGTATGCGGAGGCACCACCGATGAAGCAGGATCCGATGGCATCCATCTCGTAGTTCTGACCATAAGTCGGCTGTGCGGATGTCATACGGGCGATGGTTACCATACCTGCCAGTGCTGCCAGGAAGCCCATGTTCATATAAGCTAAGAAGTACACCTTGTTGGTGTTGATACCGGATAACTTGGTTGCCTTTTCATTACCACCTACTGCATAGAAGTAACGTCCTACGGTAGTATTGGAAGTAATATAACCATATACCATGATAACGATCAGTACCCAGATCAGTACGCTGGGAATACCTTTATGCTGTGCCAGACGATAACTGAATGCCAGGATCACAACAGCGATCACTGCGATCTTACCAATGGTAGCTCCAAGACTGGGAGCTTCATAACCCTTTTTTACTTTATCTGCTCTGTTCTTTAACTGAAGTACTGCAAAGATCACTGCTGCCAGCACACCTGCAAATATACAGGTCAGATTGATGGGGCCGTTTCCAAAGAAATCGGGGATATAACAATCCGCACCGCCACCGAACAGATTTACGAAAGTGGTACAATCCTTAATGGATACTGTCATACCCTGCAGGACTACGTTACTCAAGCCACGGAATGCCAGCATACCAGCCAGTGTTACGATGAAAGGAGGAATTCTCACATAAGCGATCCAGAAGCCCTGGAAAGCACCGATCAGTGTACCGATGACGAACATGATCAGAATCGTCAGCCACATGTTCATCTTCATGTTGACCATGAGAACCGCACCAATGGCTCCAACGAAGCATACCACGGAACCAACCGACAGATCGATGTTACCACCGGTCAGGATACAAAGTAACATACCCGTTGCCAGAATGAACACATATGCATTCTGAGAGATCAGGCTGCTGACATTCATGGGAAGCAGGATCGCTCCTCCCGTCCTCCATGCGAAGAATGCCGTAACTACGATCAATACGAGGATCATGGTATATCTTTTAATGAAATCGAGGCCTTTTGTTTTATTCATGCCAATGCTCCTTTCTTACCGGCTGATAATATCTTGGACATGATAAGCTCTTGTGTTGCCTCACTGCCCGCCAGTTCTCCTACTATTTTTCCTTCGTTCATTACATAGATCCGATCGCACATACCCAGAATCTCGGGCAGTTCGGAGGAGATCATGATCACAGATTTGCCTTCTGCCACCAGTTGATTAATGATGCAATAAATTTCATATTTTGCACCGACATCAATACCTCTGGTAGGCTCATCCAGGATCAGGATATCCGGATCTGTGAACATCCATTTTGCCAACAGTACTTTCTGCTGATTACCGCCGCTTAAGTTGCCTACATTCTGCTCTACGGTAGGGCATTTTGTATTCAGTTTTTCCTTGTAATCTACCGCTACGTTATACTCTTTATCTTTGTCAATAACGCTATGCTTACTGATCGCATCCAGATTGGCCAGGGTTGTGTTGATCTTGATCGGATTGCTTAAGATCAGACCATTGCCTTTTCTGTCCTCCGTTACATATGCCAGGCGCTTCTGAATCGCTTCCTGTACGGTATTCAGATGTACTTTCTCACCGTTGATATACAATTCGCCGCTGATGTTGGATCCGTAGCTTTTTCCGAATAAGCTCATTGCCAGTTCAGTACGCCCCGCACCCATCAGTCCGGATATTCCCACTACTTCTCCTTTTTTCACGTTGATGTTTACACCATCTACCACCTTGCGATCCGAATACAGTGGATGATGAACGGTCCAGTTCTTCACTTCCATCCGGACATCTCCGATCTGCGGCTCTCTCTTCGGGAACCGGTCAGCGATCTCTCTTCCTACCATTCCTTTGATGATCCGGCTCTCGGTAATATCATCTTTACCTTTCACCAGCGTTTCAATGGTAGATCCGTCACGGATGACCGTGATCTTATCTGCCACATAAGAAATCTCGTTCAGTTTATGGGAAATGATGATGGATGTCATTCCCTTTTTCTTGAGCTCCAGCATCAGATCCAACAGTGCTTTGGAATCTGTCTCATTCAGAGAAGCGGTAGGCTCATCCAGGATCAGCAGCTTTGCATTTTTCGCCAGCGCCTTTGCAATCTCCACCAGCTGCTGCTTACCTACACCAATATCCTTTATCAATGTCTGGGGACCTTCCTTCAGACCTACAGTCTTCAGTAGTTCTGCCGCCCTGGCATTGGTTTCATTCCAGTTGATTTTGTACTTATGTCCCCGTTCATTACCCAGGAACATGTTTTCCCCGATCGTCATATAGGGGATCAGCGCAAGTTCCTGATGAATGATAACAATACCTTTCTCCTCACTGTCCTTAATCTTGTCAAACTTGCAGACCTCACCGTCATAGATGATGTCACCTTCATAAGAACCGTACGGATAAATACCACTCAGTACATTCATCAATGTGGACTTTCCTGCGCCATTCTCACCTACAAGTGCGTGGATCTCTCCTTCTTCCACCTGCAGGTTTACATTGTCAAGTGCTTTTACGCCGGGGAATGTTTTGGTTATATTTTTCATTTCCAATAATATCTTTGCCAATGGTATCCCTCCCAAGTCTTGTTTCCACATTATCTAATCAAACGATTGCTATTTTGTCTTCCCATGAATACGGCAGGCGGGAAACGCCCGCCTGCCGTGAGGATCTTCCCAGATCCAATAAAACGTTATAAATTACTGTAAATCTGCTTCTGTATAGTAACCGGAATCGATGAGCAGCTCTTTGTAGTTGCTTGCATCAGCGAATACGGGCTCACACAGATAAGAAGGAATGACACCGGTACCATTATCATAAGTTGTGGTATCGTTTACAGGTGCCTCGCCGCCCTTCATAACAGCGTCTACCATTTCTACAACCTTGGATGCCAGAGTACGGGTATCCTTGAAGATGGACATGGACTGCTTACCGGAGATCATGTTTTTTACGTTGGGCTTATCACAATCCTGACCGGTAATGATAGGCCACTCACCGGTGTAGTTAGCTTCCAGAGAGTTGGTAACGCCAAGTGCGGTAGAGTCGTTGGAGCACAGAACCGCATCCAGCTTGGTTCCGTCTGCATAGTTAGCGGAAATGATAGCATCCATTCTGGACTGTGCGGTCTCGGTAGACCAGTTAGCAGTTGCTACGGTTTCGAAATCGGTCTGTCCGGATTTTACTACCAGCTTGCCTGCATCAATGTAGGGCTGCAGCACATCCATTGCACCGCCGAAGAAGAATCTTGCGTTGTTGTCGCCGGGGTCACCGGTTACCAGCTCGATATTGAAAGGTCCTGCTGCTTTGTCCAGATCCAGCTGATCTCTGATGTACTCACCCTGCTTGGTACCTACCATGTAGTTATCAAAGGTTGCATAATAGGTAACTGCATCGGAGTTCATGATCAGACGGTCATAAGCGATAACAGGAATATCCTTTTCCTTTGCCTGCTCCAGAACAGTTCCAAGGGAATCACCATCGATGGATGCGATGACTAACATCTGGCATCCGGAGTTGATCATGTTCTCGATCTGGGATACCTGCGTAGGAATGTCGTTGGATGCATACTGCAGATCCACTTCATAGCCTGCTTCCTTCAGCTGGGCTTCCATGTTGGTACCATCCTGGTTCCATCTCTGCAGATCCTTGGTCGGCATTGCTACACCGATCTTACCGCCACCTGTTGTAGTAGTAGTGGAAGCATCTGTCTTTGCTTCTGTAGATGCTTCTGCAGATGTTTCTGTTTTGTTGTCTGTTGCCGGTGTGGCTGCCTGCTGTCCCCCATTGGATCCACATCCTGCAAGCATCGTAACAGCCATAGCCGTTACCAGAAGTGAGCTTAATAATTTCTTCCTCATAAAAAGTAACCTCCCTTATTTGGTTTGTTTTGTTGATAGATAGAGAATATCACAGATTTAGTAGCATGATTTTACGACCTTCTGTACTTTTCCGTCCTGTTTACAGAACAAAAGAAGACTGTGCTAGCAATATCTTGTCTACCGGCACAGCCTTCATATTAAATTTTTCCTATTGCATTTTCATATACCTTTATGGCATTTTTGAAGGAACATTCAGATAAACATCCTCCTTCAGATGAAAACCGCTTCCGATGATCACATCATTAATATTATTTTTGTCAACACTAATGGGTTCAAGACCGATATAAGGTACCTCATAAGTTCCGTTCTCTATGGTCACAGTCTCTTCCGGAAGCGGTTTTCCTTCCGCCAGAAGCACCGCACACTCTGCCGCTTTCTGAGCCAGCTTTTCCACCGGCTTATAGACCGTCATGACCTGCGTTCCTTCCACGATCCGCTGGCATGCCTCCAGATCCGCATCCTGCCCTGCCACCATGATTTCTCCCGCCATGCGTTTTTCCTTCAAGGCATGCACTACTTTACTTGCCAGATCATCATTGCCGCACATAATGGCATCTGCCTCAGAGACAATATCCATATGATCATAGACATACGCACTCGCAAGCTCTGCTTTCCAGCCATCTGCATGCATGGAATCCAGGATCGTCACCTGATTATCCTCCATCACCTTGCAAAATCCTTTTTCTACCAGCGCCACATTACTGTCTACTGCCGATCCTCCCAGCATAAGGACCTTTCCTCCCGCCAGTCCATTGTCCACCAGTGACTGGCCCATCATTGTCCCAACGCGTTCATTGTCAAAGGTAATGTAGAGGTCTATATCCGAGTTCTGAAGCTGTCTGTCATAGGCTATGATCTTAATGCCGGCGTCCTTGGCTCTCTGCACTTCTTCCGTCAGGCCTTTAGAATCAATACATATGATAGCAATGACATCCATTCCTTTATCAATAAAATAATTGATCTGCTTTTTTTGCTGCTCCAGATCTCCGTTGGCATTCTGGACATTGACTTCTGCTCCCAGTTCCTTTGCAGTGGACACAAAAATATCCCTGTCTCTCTGCCATCTCTCAATGACAAAGGAATCAAAGCTCATACCGATCTGTATCTTGTCATTCTCCTGCGTCTCTCCCTGATTCTTTCCAACATCCAGGCTGCCGCAGGCACTGAGTGTCAATGTCACAAGCAGTGCCGCCACCAGGCATCTTCCTGCTTTTTTCATGCTAAATATTACCCTGTTCATACAATTTTCCCCGATTCTCCTTATATTCTGTAGGGGTCACTCCAACATTCTTTTTAAAGCTGCGACTAAAATAATTCGGATCTGAGTATCCCGTTCTGACGCAGATTTCCTTCATGGAACACTCTGTGGTCTCCAGCAGTTCTTTCGCCTTACCCATCCGCAGATTCGTCAGATATTCAATGAAATTCTCTCCTGTGGTCTCCTTGAAAAGCTTGCTGAAATAGTACGGGCTGATATTGACCTCTCTGGATACATCATCCAGGGAAATGTCCTTGTGGTAATTATTTTTAATATAGTTCTTTGCCATTTCAATGATGCTGCCGGATTTTTCTTCCCGTTTGTTCAGAACATTGCGGCAGGCCTCTTTTACCTTTTCCAGAAACCAGGTTTTCAAGTCTGTGGGATCCGCCATCTCCATCACCTGCGGCAGATAATCAGCCCGGGAATTGAGCTGATAGGTCATGCCTCCTTTTTCATAGGCAATACGCTCTGACCACAGGGTAAACTCCAGAATCTTCAATCTCATATTCATAAGATCGGATCCGCTTTCCACCATCCAGTCAAAAAAGGCCGCCGCCGATGCAGAAGCATTGTCAATATCGCCGTCTTCAATTTCCGTAAAAAGCTTCTTCTCCAGTTTCACCGGATAGTTTCCACCATATTCACAGCGGATCGGCAGGTCATCCACATGGGCCACGCTTCCGGTAGTTGCCACCAGCGCATTGAGTGCTTCCGTATAAGACTCCGATGCCATAAGGAATTCCTTGGGTTCTCCGATACCGATACGGAAGCTGATATCCGTCCGTTTCCGCAGATACCGTGTCAGTTCTCTCGCTTTTTCAATAAGCTCTATACGTTCATTATAATCCATGGCATCAGATTCATACGGCACCAGTACTGCCAGTTTATTTGCCATGACCGTACCCACAATGCAATCAAAATGCTCCTTGAGACAGTCCCTGACCTCCTGATAATGTTTCTGCATCTTGACACTGCTTCCCACAGCATTGGTCATATGGTTTCCATGCTGTTCATCTCCACTGACAACCGCTATCATATAAGCATACTGTTCGGTAATTCCAAGAATCGACCGGTAATTTTCTATGTCTTCCCTGAAATGCTCCTGGAGTAAAATATTATGAATCAGTCCACTTTCTATAATAGGAACTACCGTTTCCAGCTTTTCTTTGATGATCAATTCATTTTTCCGTTTCTGCCGCTCTGCATCCATTCGTTCCATGGCCTTGTAAAGCGCTGCGATGATCCGGGTCTTTTCCATGGGTTTGGTAATATATTCCATGACCCCAAGTTTGATCGCTTCCTTGGCATAGTCAAACTTATCATAGGCCGACATCACAATAAATACCGTATGATTATTGTTCCTCCTGATTTCTTTCATGGCGTCTATGCCGTTGATCCCCGGCATCTGAATATCCATCACCGCAATGTCCGGCCGGAAGCTCTCCGCCAGTTCAATCACGCTTCTGCCGGTTTTGGCATACTGTACCTCGCAGGTATCCTTAAACTCTTTTTCAATGATAAATTTCAGAGAATCTATTACGATTCCCTCATCGTCCGCCAACATGATCTTATACATCTGTCTTTTCCCTCTCCTTCACCGGAAGGTACAGAATTACCTCCGTTCCACGGTTCTTCCCTTCACTTTGAATCTCCATCACATTTTCGTTCTGTGTAAAAAGTCTCAGTCTTGCGATCACATTACCCATGGCGATTCCGTTAGAACCGGAAGTTTGCTGTTCCGCATGATAATTACCGCTCAGGATCTTCTCTATCGTGTCCTGCTCCATTCCGATTCCGTTATCCCGGATGCTGATCCCCAGCATGTCCTCTCTGTCATGATAAACCTTCAGGCAGATCTTTCCCTCACCGTTCATCTCTCTGATTCCGTGATTCACGCAATTCTCTACAATGGGCTGCAGGATCATACTGGGCATACTGCACTCCAGAAGATCTTCTGAAATATCCTTTTCGTAATGAATATCCCCGGAAAAACGGACATTCAGAATATAAATATAATGATCCACCAGTTCCAGTTCTTCCCGGATTGTGACAATGTCATTGCCCTTTTTTACATTATAGCGAAAAAATTCCGCCACATTCTGCACATAATCATAGGTCCGGTCAGCCCCCTCCATCATTGCCAGCTGTGCCCCGGCATTCAACGTGTTAAACAAAAAATGGGGGTTGATCTGTGCCTGAAGATACTTCAGCTGTGCGTCCTTCAAATGAGCTTCCATCAAAAGTTCCTTTTCCATCAGAGATCTCTGGATCTCCATGCTCTGACGCAGTCTTTCCAGATACTGCCTGATGCTGATGAGCATCTGATTAAAGGCTCCGGTCACCACACCGATCTCATCTTCCGATTGCACCTGCAGAAGTTCGGTATCAAAATTGCCTCCTGCCACTTCATCAGCCGTCACTGCCAGATTTTTTAACGGGCTGATAATATCTCCTGTAAGCTTTATTACCATGCAGACGCTGATCACAATAACGATGGTCAGTGCGATCACGCTCATCATTTCAAAATTACGAAATGCACCGGACAACCGGCTGTAGTTTTCAGAATTACTGCGGAATTGTTCATTGTTCAGGCTGTAAATATAGGTGTGGATATATTCATACATCTGTGTGGCATTTTCGTATCTCACCCTGTATTTCTCCACGTTTCTGCCACGCTTTGCCTCTATCGTCTGCCCTACAAGTTCCAGATATTCCCCGGACATATGCCGGATACTCCGCTCCATCCGCTGAAAGGCCGCTCCGGTCACCTCATCACTCATTTCCTGTACGATCTGGGAATATGCCTGTTCATTCCGATATAATTCTTCCAGGGAATCACTGGTTTTGGAATTCAGATAATCCGTCATGCTGTCCTGCACCGCCGTCAGGGCGTCAGACAACTCATTCAGCCGCAGATTCCCCTGGTAGACTGTGTCAATCTCCGATGACATGCTGTTGATTCCCAGAATGAGAATCACTGTCACTACAAACACCACCAGATTTGCCAAAATAAAAATGCTGCTCATCTTTGCCTGAAGAGACAGCTGTCGAAATTTTTTCTTCATGTTTACCTCACTCTGTCTCTTCCTGTTCTGTTAAATATCCGCTGATATTGCTCTGATCAATGATTGTAACGTCCGCCGTAAAATACTGGCTGGTATACCCATACTGATAATATTCACGCAGGGCATCCACGCAAAAAGCTCCCATCTGTTCCGTATCTATGGAAATTGTTGCATTGATGACATTTCGTTCTATTGCTTTCAATATCGTATCGGTGTCATAATAACCGAGAATGGCAACCTCACCCACGCAGTTGTAATCTACCACCGCCTGGTATACACAGGTAGTGCTTAATTCATTCAGACAGATAATGATATCTGGCAGTTTCTGATCCATAAAAATATCACGGATGGATTCCTCTACTGAAAATGTATTGGTGTCATCTACCGTAATTAATGATAATTCTATTTCCGGACCCTCTATCTTTTCCTGCACCAGTGCATCCTGAATTCCGGAGCAGACAATACTCTGAGCAGAATTTAAAGCATGGGCATTGACCAGCACTGCTACTGTCAGAGTCTCTGCATCATCCTTTTCTGCTGCCAGTTTCAGAACCTGTCGTCCATACTCTCTACCAAGGTTATAGCTTCCAACGCCGACGAAGCTGCATCTTGCGCTGTGGGTATTATCGCCATAAAGCGTAACCACCGGAATCCCCCGTTCCACTGCCTCATCAATCATCTGTGACATTTCATCACTCTCATCAGATTCCACGAAAATACCATCAACACCGGAAGTCATGGCAATTCTCATGAGGTCTGTCCGGGAATATTCCTGTGACAAATGCTCTCCCAACAGGTCCACATATACATTTTCTTCCTGTCCCCGGTCATAAGCACCACGATATACTGACTGCCAGAAATCTGATTTCCGGTCCTCCGTGATCATCACATAGTATTGCTCATATTTTTCCTTATCAGTGACTTTGTGAAATTCCCGCACATAGGAACGGAATATTACTGTGCATACTGAAATGACTATGATAACAAAAGCCATAAATCCAATGACAATCCATTGTCCCCTGTTCCTGTCTGTTCTGTCAGTATTATGGCGCATGTTCCACCTCTCCTCGTTAAAGTCCCCTTACAGACTTCACCCAATATATTGCATACCATACCACAATATCCCCCTTTTTTCCATAAGAGCGCAAAAAAATCCGCCTGTTTTTCAAAAATCCACTAAAAAATGCTAGTCCCAGTAGTAGAAAGAGGGTCATCCCGCTCATCGTATATACAAAAAGCGGAAGGTCCTAAGCCCTCCGCTCCTGTCTATTCTCTTCCATATAATTTTGCCATTTTGTAGATTCTCTTTGCCAGTTTCGGATCCAGTGCATCCTTGTCCATGCGCCATTTCCAGTTGCATCCAAGGGTGGACGGCGTGTTGATCCTGGCGCTGCTGTCCAGCTCCAGATAATCCTGCATAGGGATGATAGCGGTATCCGCACAGCTGGACAATGCCGCCCGGATGATTTCGGAACAAAGTTTTTTCTCGTTTTTGTGACCCAGATATTTTTTTGCAAACTTCAGATCTTTTTCCGGCATATTCTGCAAAAATCCCACTGTGGTATCATTATCGTGGGTTCCTGTATACACAACACAGTTTTTGTCATAGTTGTGCGGCAGATACTCACTGTCATTCCATGCATCAAATGCAAACTGCAGGATCTTCATTCCGGGATATCCGGTCTTTTTCACCAGCCGGATCACACTGGGAGTCAGAAATCCAAGATCCTCTGCGATCACTTTCTTCTTGCCCAGTTTCTTTTTCATGACCTCGAACAGTTCGTAACCCGGACCTTTTTCCCAATGGCCATTCTCCGCCGTGGGATCTCCGTAAGGTACGAACCAGTATTCATCAAATCCCCGGAAATGATCGATACGAAGTACATCATACAGCTGATAGCAGTAAGCGATCCGCTGCATCCACCAGGCATACTCCGTCTTCTTATGATATTTCCAGTCATAGAGCGGATTGCCCCACAGCTGTCCGGTCTCAGAGAAACAGTCGGGAGGACACCCTGCCACACCAATGGGACGTCCCTCTTTATCCAACTGGAACAATTTGGGATTAGCCCAGGTATCGGCACTGTCAAACGCAACATAGATAGGAATATCTCCTACGATCTCAATTCCTTTTTTATTGGCGTAAGCCTTCAGTTCCCTCCACTGTTTTGCGAACAGGTACTGCTGAAACTGATAGAATGAAATTTCCTCTGCAAGCTTCTTACGATATTTCCGGAGTGCTGCTGCTTTTCTGAGACGGATATCCTCGTCCCATTCCATGAAGCAGACACCACCAAAGGCATTTTTCACCGCCATATACAGGGCATAATCATCCAGCCAGCTGGCATTCTCCGCAAGAAATTTCTGATACGCTTCTGTCTCCATAAGTCCCTGTTTTCCTGCATTGTCAAAAGCAATTTTCAATACGTTAAAACGGGACAGATAGATTTTTTCATAGTCCACATAATGATCGTTGTCTCCGAAATCATAACTGTCGCAGATTTCCTTTGTCAGATAGCCCTCCTCGATCAGTAGCTCCAGATCGATATAGTACGGATTACCTGCGAAAGTGGAAAAGGACTGGTAAGGGGAATCTCCGTAGCCGGTAGGACCTAACGGCAGAATCTGCCAGAGGTGGTTGCCTGATTTTTCCAGGAAGTCCACAAAGCGATAACTTTCCTTGCCGAAGGTTCCGATGCCATACGCCGAGGGAATGCTGGATATCGGCATCAGGATTCCCTGTTTTCTTACATTTGTCTTCATCTCTTTTGTATTCCTTTATATTTCACTATTTAGGCAGCTTACGATGCTCTTTGTTAAAAACAGTAACTATTCAGAACCAAATTCGCAAAAAATAACTATTCAGTCCTTTCTCATGAGCCCTGAATAGTTATTCTGGAGTGGAAGCAAGGGGGCTCGAACCCCTGACCTTTCGCGTGTGAGGCGAACGCTCATCCCGGCTGAGCTATGCTTCCATAGTACACAATGCGGATAACAGGACTTGAACCTGCACGTCTGTTGACAATAGAACCTAAATCTATCGCGTCTGCCAATTCCGCCATATCCGCTTACTAGCCATATCTACTTACTAGCTTAAAAACCTTGACAAACGGGAATGCTCTCTGCCAAAGGGCTAAAGACAATTATACTCTTCCTCCCTTTTGCTTGTCAAGCATCCCACTGCATCTGTTTCTCACATCTGTTTCTATTTGTATTTCTGTTTTAATCTGTATTTCTGTTTTAATCTGTAGTCTCTTTTGCCTGTACCGGCTCCCCGATATGACTGATCACCTTTTTATAGATCCTCATCAGGAAATAAGTACTCAAGAGCACGCTGGCAAGCTCTGCGATGGGAAAAGCCCACCAGATCAATGTCACTTCACCGCTTAAGGACAAAAGCTTTGCCACCGGAAGCAGCACACACATCTGCCTCGCCACAGACACGATCATGCTGTAGACACCGTTACCCAGTGCCTGAAATACACTTCCCACCACGATACAGAATCCGGCAAACACAAAGCTTAAGGAAATCGTCTCCAGCGCAGGTACACCGATGGCGATCAGGCTTTCCTCCGCATCAAACATACGCATCAGCTGTGCCGGAAAAGCATGCATCACGATCAGTCCCAGACACATGATCCCTACACCGTAAGCCACACTGTGCTTAATCGTCCTGATCACACGGTCTTTATAACCTGCACCATAGTTATAAGCAATGATAGGCACCATTCCGTTATTCAATCCAAACACCGGCATAAATACAAAGCTCTGCAGCTTGAAGTAAATACCGAACACCGTCTGGGCGGACCCGAAGGATGCCAGGATCAGGTTCATTCCGTAGGTCATCAAAGAGCCGATGGCCTGTACCACAATGGAGGGGGCGCCTACCTTGTAGATCTGTCCGATCAGATGTCCGTTAGGGCGGAAGCCTTTCATGGAAATATTCAGTTCTTTATTGAATTTCAGATTAAACAGCAATGCCATGATCGCAGCAATGATCTGTCCGATCACGGTAGCTGCCGCCGCACCGGCAATTCCCATGCGGGGCATGCCAAAATAACCGAAGATCAGGATCGGATCCAGAATGATATTGATAATAGCACCTGTTCCCTGGGTGATCATGGTGTAAAAGGTCTTACCGGTAGCCTGTAACAGTCGTTCAAAAGTTGTCTGCAGGAAAATACCCATGCCCGCCACACAACAGATTGTCAGATAGGTCACACCATATTCCCGCACTTCCAGCACTTCCGTCTGACTGGCGAAAAACGGTCTGCTGACTAACGCTCCGATCACAGCAAAACCCACATAGCTGGCAATGGCGATAAAAATACCGTTTCTGGCAATAATGTTGGCTTTCTCAAAATCTTTTTCTCCCAACGTTTTGGACAGGAACGCATTGATGCCTACTGCTGTTCCTACCGCCACAGCGATCATCAGACTCTGGATTGGAAATGCCAGTGAGACAGCACGCAGAGCGTATTCATTGATGCGGGACACGAAGATACTGTCCACGATATTGTACAGAGCCTGTACCAGCATGGAGATCATCATGGGCAGGGACATGGAAATCAGTAATTTATCGATAGGCATGACGCCCATTTTGTTTTCTTTCGTCTGCATAAGTCTTCCTTTCTCATGTAAAAACGGAATAAAAAAAGCCCCAAGAGGGGGTTTTAAAAATGGTGAACTGTATAAAAGAAACAAGTGAGGCATGGGGAATCTCGACCAGGGGGTTCGAATCCCCAGATCAGGATATCACAGCACCAAGTGAGGCATGGGGGATTCGAACCCCCGACAACTTGATTAAAAGTCAAGTGCTCTACCGACTGAGCTAATACCCCATAATAAAACAGGGCTAGCTGGATTCGAACCAGCGAATGCAGCAGTCAAAGTGCTGTGCCTTACCGCTTGGCGATAGCCCTATAAATATGACACCAAGCGTGCCATTACGACACTTCACTCATAAAAGGGTGGATAAAGGGATTCGAACCCTTGGCCTCCAGAGCCACAATCTGGCGCGCTAACCAACTGCGCTATACCCACCATGCGAGACAGTGACGGTCAATTAAGTCCTTCCTTATCTCAAATGTGCTCGAAGGGATTCGAACCCCCGACCCACGGCTTAGAAGGCCGTTGCTCTATCCAGCTGAGCTACGAACACATATTTATCAGTTGCCTGCATCAGCAAACCGACGAAGCATATTGTAACTTATCCGACATCATTTGTCAACAGTTTTGTATCAATTTTTTGAAAAATAGTAACAGTTTAGTCTGAACCGTAACGAAAAATAAATACAAAACAAAAGTTACAAGTCGGGGTGACAGGATTCGAACCTGCGACCCCCTGGTCCCAAACCAGGTGCTCTAGCCAAGCTGAGCCACACCCCGGAGCTGCACCGCCACTGCTTTTCGGCAATGCAGGGATTATTATAACCTAATTTTTTAAAATCTGTCAAGAGGGAAGTCCTAAAAACTGTTATCTCAGATATGCAATGGTAAAATGAACTTTTCCCTCTCTGTCGATCTCCATGATCGCATAAGAAGGCTGCCGTCCCTCTTGTCTCGGATAGGACAGACTTCCCGGATTCACGGCTATAATATCATCATCAATATCAATTACCGGTCGATGGGTATGTCCGTATAATACGATATCCACCCCACGGTCAATTGCTTCTCTTTTAATCGTCTCATTCCCCATAGACACATAGTAATTATGCCCGTGAGTCGCCCACACCTTGTAAGGTCCGATATCCAACGTAATCTCTCTGGGCAGATCTGAAAAGAAATCGTTATTTCCCAGAACAATGTATACCGGGCACTCTGCAGCAGCGGAAAGAGCATACTCGCTTCCCTCTGCGTCTCCGCAATGAATAATCATATCCGGATGGTGCATCTCGAGAACCTTAAAGTAATTCTCATTCTTTTTATGGGTATCACTTACAATCAGTATCTTCATATTTCTTCAGTTCCTCTTTCATCAGTTCCAGTGCCTTTCCTCTGTGACTTACCTGATTCTTCTCTTCTTCTGTCAACTCTGCTGTGGTCCTGCCAAATTCCGGTACATAGAAAATAGGATCGTAGCCAAAGCCGTTTTTTCCCTTTTCCTCATATCCTATCATCCCTTCTATGGTGGCGCGAGTGGTAAGTTCTTTTCCGTCCGGCAGCACCGCAGCAATTGCACATACGAACCGCGCTGTCCGCTGTTCCATGGGTACACCGTCCAGTCTTGCTACCAGGTTAGCGTTTTTAACAGAATAGGGCGTATCTTCCCCCAGATATCTGGCAGAATAGATTCCCGGTTCCTTATTCAGGGCATCAATCTCCAGTCCGGAGTCATCCGCCATCACGATATCTTTTGTAAATGCGGCCACCGCCCGGGCTTTGATCAGCGCATTTTCTTCATAGGATTGTCCGTTTTCATCAATATCCACCTGAATTCCGGCATCTTTCATGGACACCACTTCCATACCCGTATCTTCCATGATCATACGTATCTCTTTGATTTTACCGGCATTGCCGGTTGCAAACACAATTCTTTTCTGCATTCTGATAACCCTGTCTTTCCTTGCTGCATTTATGTTCTTTCGTATTTATCATTGCGTATCAGTATAAACCTCAACAATGGCTTCTGCAATACCTTCCGCAAGCATTTTTTGATACTTTTCCTGCACCAGCAGTTGCCGTTCCCTGTCGTTTGTCACATAACCCAGCGAAATTCTGGCCGCTGGGATTTTCAGTTTCCACAGAACGTCACCCCCGGAAGCAGGAAATAATCCGATGGCACGGTTACTTGCTGATACCGTCACCTGCCTGGTCACAATGTCAGCCCATTGTACATTTCCGAATTCAGGAAGATAATATTCATCATTGTATTCTGCCCGGATTCCGTAAACATTCTCATCTTCATCAGCAGACAATCCAATCTCCAGATACATATCCGCATCCACCCAGTCTGCAAAAGTCCTTCTGGCCTCCTGCGTCACCTCAGTATCTTCCGTACGTGTAAGATAAACCTTTACCTTTTCTCCCTCCAGCAGTTGTGCCGTCTGCCTTGCCACACCGAGAGCAATATTTTTTTCCTGGCATCCCGATGCTGTGACTCCACCTTCTCTGCCGCCTCCTACCGGATCCAGTACTACGATCATATCATAATTTTCTCTGGGATCTGTAAAATCTATTTTCAAAGTTCCATCTTCCAGAGTACTGTGATATTCTAAGACTTCTTTCATAGAAAGTCTCAATAATACTCCTTCGTTCTGTGCTTCACAGATAGCTTTCTCTACAAGGCTCAGATTTCCTGTCAGCGGATTTTCCTGGTAAAAAGCCTTTCTGCCGTTCTGTATATAGATCCACAATCCCCTCTCCATGTAGTGATTCTCCACCACCACGTTTTCCGCTTTTGTACCGGTCTCCAACGGTATCCTGATCTGCCGTCCTGCCATCTGATCATCCGACATGGGCAGCTGCATTTCCTGTGCCCGTTCTGTCTGATTCTCTGTAACCAGTTCTCCCTGTTCCTGACTCAATGCGGAGATCACCACAGTCTTATGCGCTGCCGTCCAGAGCATTGTCCCCAAAGCAGCGCTTCCCAACAGCATCCAGAGAATCATTGTAATCCGCCTATTTTGTTGTTGATTGCTGATCTGCAGTATCTTTTTCATTCTGTCTATACTTCTCTTCTCTTTGGAGGTCTGGGACCCAGAAACTGATAATAGTAAGTTTTCATCATACCATTATAAATCTTACGATTTTTGTCCGCTTTTCTGCCGATATCCTTCTCTGCCTGCTCGTAAGCAGTGATCAGATACATACTCCAGGAATCCAGCTCCCGGAACCGCTCTCCGATGGTACGGTACAGCTGCGGCATCTGGCTCTTATCCTGCAAGCGCTCTCCGTAAGGAGGGTTCGTAATGATAAAGCCGTATTTTTTCGGATGATGAAGCTCCTCCACACCTCTTCTCTGAAAATGAATCAGCTTATCCACTCCTGCAAGTCTGGCATTCTCTCTGGCAATTTTCACCATGTCCTCATCAATATCATATCCCTGAATATCTGTTTTCACTGACAGATCAACCAATTCTTCTGCTTCATCCATGGCATCATACCATACTCTTTTCCCAACAATATGCGACCATTCTTCTGCCGTAAAGCTACGGTTTCTTCCGGGTGCCATATTGGCCGCCATCATAGCCGCCTCAATGGGAAAAGTGCCGCTTCCGCAGAAAGGATCCACCAGAATCCTTCCTTCATTCCACGGTGTCAGCATAATCAGTGCCGCCGCCAGATTCTCGGCAATCGGAGCCTTCGCTGTCAGTTTACGATATCCTCTCTTGTGCAGGGATTCACCGGTACTGTCCAGTCCTACAGTCACTTCGTCTTTCATCAGAAATACTCTGACCGGAAATGCAGCACCATCCTCCTGAAACCAGGAAATACCATACTGTCCCTTCAGGCGTTCTACCATTGCCTTTTTCATAATCGACTGAATATCAGAAGGGCTGAACAGCTTTGATTTTACGCTGGCTGCTTTTGCCACCCAGAACTTCCCATTCTGTGGAATATATTCTTCCCACGGCAGATTTCTGGTACCCTGAAACAGTTCCTCGAAAGTCTCTGCATGAAAGCTTCCTACTTTAATCAGAATCCTCTCTGCCGTACGAAGAAAAATATTCGCCCTGCACAAAGCCTCTTCATCACCAAAAAACGTTACACGGCCATCTGCCACTTCCGTAATATCATATCCCAGATCTGTAATCTCTCTTTTTAATACCGATTCCATGCCGAAATGGCAGGGAGCAATCAATTCAAAGCGCCTCATTCGTTCCTCCGGATCTTAGTCGTCTATCTTTACACATATAGCGTTATTATATGATGCCAGGATTGTTCCATGCTAAACATGTGCCACTGGCATCATTATATATGGATTCTGAAAATATGTAAATAGGGCTGCCTTGCGGCAGCCCCTGAAAATATCTTATGCACCAGATTAGCAGCTCTTGTTCTGCTCCCTGTTGTTGCTCTGGTTCTTATTCTGATTCTGGCTATTCTGCTTATTCTGGGAGTTCTGGCTATTCTTGCTGTTCTCGCTCTCATCATAAGAGTTGTTATACTTGTTCTGTTCATAATTTTTAGACATATTTGTGACCTCCTGATCGGAAATATCTTTTTTAGTTACAGGAGTAGTATGTCTGTTTTGCACAAAAATATGCCAATTTTTATGGTACTTTGGGACTAAATTTCTTCTTGCATTTTTGAGCCATTAGTACTATAATCAGAATTGTAAATAGAAACCCCTTCATGATTCTATTTGCACCCTTATGTATTATTTATTTATACTCCCCTCATGAGAGCCACCAGCTTCCCCCTGGTGGCTCTTTTCGTTGGAACTATTCAGAGTCAATAAATATAACCGAAGTAACCTCAATGAGCAAAAAGCAAGCCCCACAGAGGCATTTTGCGAATCAAGGCATCCTAAATAGTTGTTTTACAGTTACTAGTTGAGCCAGTCCCGGAACAGCTTTACCAAAAACAATACCACCAGAATCGGAATCAGCACCGGCGCCAGGAAAGACAACACCGAAAATACCGCACTGAAGATCAGTACTATGACCAGGATTCCGAGAATCAGCCATACCCAGCCCGGAAGTTTTGCCAGCACACTCGTAACTTTATTCTGATACGTACCATATTCTTCTCCGGTGTATCCGTTATAACTGTGATGCGTATTCTGTCCGCCAGCTTCCCGATACTCTCCATTGCCGTAGACTGTGTTGCGGTATCCGGAACGATCATCACCATCATTTGTCTGAATGATCGTACGGGCAATCAGTCTCGGATCCCCCAGACTCTCCAGTACTTCCTCTTCCGTTCTGCCTTTACGTATCTCCGTATTTATATAATCTTCATAGTAATTTACATTATCCATTACCAGCCCAGGAGACACTCTCCCATTTAATGCCATCCGCAGCCGGTCTACAAATTCCTGCTTATTCATACTTGCACGATTTCCTCCATTTACATCATCATTTTAGCATGACGTTAGTACTACGTAAATATACGGAGTAGGAAGTATTTCTAAAACTTTTCTAAAATGCCATTCAAAATACGCATAGAAAAAGAAGGTATTCCGGTGGGTGTGCCCCTTCCCACATTTCTTTTGACCCATGGGGTGCGTAGCAGCACATTCTCTACTTCAGAATACCTTCTTTTTATTTTACGGATATTATAAAGCATTTATTCCCTTTTGTAAAGGACCTGATTTTCAGAAACACAAAACCCCGGAGACATCATCTCCGGGGCCTTAGATGTACGTGACAGGATTCGAACCCACGACCTTCTGGTCCGTAGCCAGACGCTCTATCCAGCTGAGCTACACGTACATTTACAGGTTTTCGCCTGCAACAGTATGTATTGTAACCGTTGCAGGCAAAAATGTCAATAGAATTTTTGTAATTTTTTAAACAATTTTATTCTCTGCCTGTTTTTCCGTTACCGGTACGACTTTTACATCGTATTTTTCCAGGATGGCCTGCTTGAATTCTTCGTAATTGTCTTCATCATCATAGCAGCCATATTCAATCTCCAGTGGTTCCTCCGTCTTCATCAGGAGCATGCCCAGGATAGACTTGGCATCTGTGCTCATCTTATGCACCCGAATGTCGATGGCATCATCAAATTCATTGCAGGTATCTACAAAATGTCTGATATCATCTTCCGAATGGAAAGTAATATATAGCTTTTCTCTCATCCTCTGTTCTCCCATCTGTCCTCTTACGGACACCTCATACCTTTGTATATTATGCTGCTAAACCCATAAGCCTATCCCCACACGATCCCACCAAAAATGGGGACGGCATCCTTAGCGTGCTGCCAGTGCCTGTGCGATGTCTTCACGCATATCCAGTACTGCCGCACGGGAAGCATCTGCATAATTCTGCTCACCGAACTGTGCGTACTTCTCCTGCTGGTATGCTGCAATGATACCACGGGAAGAGTTGATGATGGCACCCAGTCCGTCCTCATTGAAGAAATGTACCAGATCTGCGCCCTTGCCACCCTGTGCACCGTAACCGGGCACCAGAATAAATGCCTTGGGCATTACCTTACGCAGTACTTTACCCTGCTCTGGATAGGTTGCTCCTACTACCGCACCTACATAGCTGTAAGAATCACCCATGCAGTCAGCTCCCCAGGCTGCTACCTTTTCTCCTACCAGCTCATATAGAGGTCTGCCGTTCACCAGCTGATCCTGGAACTCGCCGCTGCTGGGATTGGAAGTCTTCACCAATACGAAAATTCCCTTTTTCTCTTCCTTGCAGATTTTCACAAAAGGATTCACGCCGTCGGATCCCAGATAAGGGTTCACGGTCACAAAATCCTCATCAAAACCGTAATAACTCTTGCTGCCTACCTGTACTTTGCCCAGATGTCCTACTGCGTATGCTTCGGAAGTGGATCCGATATCGCCGCGCTTGATATCGCCGATGACGATCAGTCCTTTTTCTTTACAATAATCCACGGTCTTCTTAAATGCCACCATTCCGGGAATACCGAACTGCTCATACATTGCCACCTGAGGCTTCACAGCCGGTACCAGATCATAAATAGCATCCACAATGCCCTTGTTGTACTGCCAGATGGCCTCTGCAGCGCCTTCCAGCGTCTCACCGTATGCGGCGAATGCTGCTTTCTTAATATATTCCGGCACGAATTTCATCATAGGATCCAGTCCTACCACGATCGGTGCATTGGTTTCTTTGATACGAGTGATCAATTTGTTGATCATATTCCCTCCGTTCTGCAACAATTTTATTGTCACATTTTTATCTCATTAATATGGATCTTTTCTGCCGTTCACATCCAATGACCGCAGAAAAGGCACCGCCTTCGGGCGATGCCTTCTGACCTGTTTCTATTCTACCCCAACTAATGTCAGTTGGTCAACGTACTTCTTGATATTTGAAGCATTTACATATTTTTTGTGGTTGCTGCCGCTTACCACTACCAGTGTCGGTGCCTGCATGACGCCGTAACGTCTTGCCAATTCCATGTTCTCCTCCGCATCAATGGTCACGTAGGGTACATTTTTCAGATATTCCTTCACCAGCTTACAGTTCGGGCAGGTCTTAGTCGTAAACAAATACTTGATGTTCTGCGGCTGCTCTACCTTCACTTCCACATCTTCTGCAAAATTGGACAAAGTCACCACGCTTCTTGTGGGACGTTTCAAGGAAGAATGTGCAACGTCATACTCTGTTCTGTTGGCGTATTCCTGTAACTTACCATCATTCCAGTTCTGTACCGGACGATAGTAACCGGTAATACGGCTGTAAACTTCGGTCTTTGCTCCGCAGTGAGGGCAGATCTTCACTTCCCCCGCCAGATAACCATGTTCCTTACAAATGGAATAAGTCGGAGACAGAGTGTAATATGGCAGTTTGTAATTGGAAGCGATAGTGCGTACCAGAGAAGCTGCCGCCTTCCAGTCAGGAAGCTTCTCTCCCAGGAACGCATGGAATACCGTGCCCGAAGTGTACAATGTCTGTAACTCATCCTGAATATCCAGTGCATCAAAAATATCCACAGTATAGTCCACCGGCAGATGCGAAGAGTTTGTATAATAAGGAGTATCTCCGGGCTTTCCTGCCGTCTTGATACCGGGCCAGCGCTTTCTGTCATGCTTTGCCAGACGGTATGTAGTGCTCTCCGCAGGGGTTGCCTCCAGGTTGTAAAGGTCTTCGTACTGCTCCTGATAGTCCGACAGGCGCTCTCTCATATGATTCAGAACTTCCTTAGTAAACTCCTGAGTTCTCGGATCGCTCATATCGGCTCTCAGCCAGTTGGCGTTTAAGCCCACCTCGTTCATGCCGATCAGACCGATGGTAGAAAAATGATTTTCAAAGGTGCCCAGATACCGTTTGGTATAAGGATACAGTCCCTCGTTCAATAGCTTCGTAATGACACCACGCTTGATCTTCAGGGATCTCGCCGCAATATCCATCATGTGGTTCAGTCTTGCGTAAAATTCGTCCTTATTGGCAGACAGATATGCGATCCTGGGCATATTGATGGTGACAACGCCCACGCTTCCGGTACTCTCGCCAGAGCCGAAGAATCCTCCGGTCTTCTTGCGCAGCTCTCGCAGATCCAGACGCAGTCTGCAGCACATGCTGCGTACATCACTGGGCTGCATGTCAGAATTGATATAGTTGGAAAAATACGGGGTACCGTATTTTGCGGTCATCTCGAACAGCAGTCGGTTATTCTCAGTATCGGACCAGTCAAAATCCTTCGTGATAGAATACGTCGGAATCGGATACTGGAAGCCGCGGCCGTTGGAGTCACCCTCGATCATGGTCTCGATGAATGCCTTGTTGACCATGTCCATTTCCTTTTTACAATCCTTGTATTTGAAATCCATCTCCACGCCGCCTACCAGTGCCGGCAGCTCTGCCAGATCATCGGGCACCGTCCAGTCCAGAGTGATGTTGGAGAAAGGAGCCTGTGTCCCCCAACGGCTGGGAGTGTTGACACCGTAAATAAATGCTTCGATGCATTTTTTCACTTCCGGATAGCTTAAATTGTCTACTTTTACAAAGGGGGCAAGATAGGTATCGAAGGAGGAAAATGCCTGTGCTCCCGCCCATTCGTTCTGCATGATCCCCAGGAAATTTACCATCTGGTTGCACAGCACGGATAAGTGTCTCGCCGGAGCAGAAGTGATCTTGCCGGTAATGCCGCCCAGTCCTTCCTTGATCAGCTGCTTTAAGGACCATCCTGCGCAGTAACCGGTCAGCATGGACAGATCATGGATATGGATATCCGCATTGCGGTGTGCCTCGGCGATCTCTTCATCGTAGATCTCAGACAGCCAGTAATTAGCCGTCACCGCACCGGAATTGCTTAAGATCAGACCACCCACGGAATAAGTCACTGTGGAATTTTCCTTCACACGCCAGTCCTCGACTTTGACGTAGCTGTTGACTACATCCTTATAGTCCAAGATCGTGGACTTCATGGTGCGCATCTTCTCCCGCTGCTTGCGGTACAGAATATAAGCCTTCGCCACTTCTTCATAGCCGGCCTGTCCCAGAACACGCTCCACACTGTCCTGAATATCCTCTACGTGGATCTCGCCATTTTCCACCTTCTTCTGGAAATCTGCAGTCACCCGTAACGCAAGAAGATCAATAATGTCATTATTGTAGCTCATCTGCGTCGCAGTAAAAGCCTTCATAATGGCATCATTGATCTTCGTCAGTGTAAAGTCCGCTTTGGAACCATCTCGTTTGATTACCTGAAACATCTTATGTACCCCCTTGACTTCGTGTCCCCATGGGCTTCCGCCCGTAAAACCTATCACGATTTATTCTACAATACTTTGTAGGGGAAGTCAATTGGATGATACAATATCTAGTGTATACATTAGTTCACCCGTCACGCCCTCTTCCAAATCTTCCGGTACAGCACATATGCCACCAGTGCAGTCACGCTCTCCGTGCAGACAAATGCCCACCACACGCCGGTGACGCCTACCAGATGACTCAGCACAAACGCTGCCGGAATGATCACCGCCACATACCGCATCACGGAGATCACCAGAGAAGCCATGCCCTGTCCCAGTGCTTCCAGCGCACCGGAACTGGTCACTGACACAGCAGACAGGATAAAGCCCAGACTGATGATATGCAGTGCTGTGATACCGATGGTGATGGTCTCCGGATTCTCAGTGAACAGTCCTATCAGTCCGTTGGGGATCAGCCAGCACAGTGCCGTACCAACAGCCATGATCCCGGCGGTCAGTTCCAGTGTCAGCCGGTAGATCTGCTCCACACGCTTCCGTTCTCCGGCACCGTAGTTGTAACCGATCAGTGGTCTTATGCCCTGAATGATACCGTTGGAGGGCAGATAGATGAAGGTCTGCAGCTTATAGTAAACACCCAGCACCAGCACATACGCTCCCGAATAAGCCGCCAGAATACCGTTCAGTGCGGAGATCAGCAGAGAAGGCAGTGCCATATTAAGTGTGGCCGGAATACCGATGCCATAGGTCTTACCGCAGATCTCTCCTTCCGGACGCAGATATGCTCTACGCACCTTCACCGGCAACGGCTCCACCACATAATAGATGAGATATACCAGTAACGTGATCACCTGACCGATGCCGGTGGCCAGTGCCGCTCCGGCGATCTCCATCCGTGGAAAAGGTCCGATACCGAAGATCAGCAGGGGATCAAGAACAATATTTGTCACAAATCCGGCAATCATACTGACCATGGTGGCGCGCATCCTGCCCACTGCCTGGAAAATTTTTTCCAGCGTAATTCCTCCGGTGACGATAGTAGAGAACAGGAACACCACATTGGAGTATTCCATGCCCAGTGCCCGCACCGTACCACTCTTCGTAAACATTCCTAAAAACCAGTTCATGCCACAGAGGAAAGCCACCATGAGCAGTACACCGTGCAATACCCCCAGTACCATGCCCTGGGTTGCCGTCTTATCTGCTTTTTCCTGATTCTGTGCTCCCAGATAGAAAGAGATCATGGCATTAACGCCCACGCCGAAGCCCACTGCCACAGCTGTCAGCAGATTCTGTGCCGGATAGACTAAAGATAATGCCGTCATGGCATCTTCACTGAGCTTTGCCACGAAATAACTGTCCACAATATTATAGAGAGAATTGAATGCCATGGAAAGCATCATGGGAAGCGCCATAGACATCACTAACGGAAATATTTTCTTTTCTTTCATATAAGTCTGATTCATTTTCTACTCTCCTTAAACAACAAACGCCACACAGCATTTCTGCTGTGTGGCGAAAATAAGATCAAAATCTTGAAAAATCCACTGCCCTTACGGGTTTTGTAATCGAGATTTAATTTGTCCCAGTGCGTATTATAGGAGAGAAACGCTCTTCTGTCAAGCCCGGACGCCTAAAATTTCAAGTCAGCAAAATTTCAGCAAACAACTGTAGTCCTTCCGTCTCCTGATAAATATTGATGCCATCAATATCCGTACTATGGTTAGCAAACGCAGGATACAAAAATCCTGCCTCCGGTTTCCCGGCTTCATAATCTCCGTTCACCGGACTGATGGTACCGATGAGAAACTGATAGACCTCCTCTGACTCCCACTGGTTCTCCTTATCTTTCCCCTTGGTGGGCACATCATAGCTGCCGAAGAAAAGATAAATGGCATAAGGATAGCCCGGCTGGTACCTCTCTCCAATATATTCATAGAGAGAGTACAATAATGCATCATTTTTCAATTCACACTGCCGCAAAGCCTCCAATAGCTGCATCACACTTCCCGGTTTTCTGGCTCCCTGATCCAGCCGGTAGTTTTTCAGATTTACATTGGTATTGGAATAGGGCACCGTCTTGGCAATATTCAGATTTTTCTCTTTTTCACTTCCGGACAATTTCAGGAAATGGGTATTAAAAGTGCCGTCGATAAATCCCTCTTCATCCATATAGGCCCCGGCAATTCTGGAAAAACAGTTGCGTGACACGGTCATTCTTCTGGTCAGTTCCAGCATATCTTCTCTGTCTATGTGCATTCTTAATCTCTCACCTTTCCATCATGGTTCTGAATAGCTGCCCATCATATATAAATGTCATACATAAATGATTTGACTTCATTCACAGCAGCTTGCTCTTCGTATTAGCGCTCTGGCTGTCTGTATATTCGCACATGGACAGCTTTCCATCTGTACATTCCAAAATTGCAGTTGCACAGTTGCCCATATGTACCCGCCAGAAATCACTGACCGGAATCTGTAACACCGGATTTAAGATACTACGGTTCACCCCTCCATGAGCCACCACCAGCACCGTCTCGTAAGTTCCCTCCAACGGCAGCAGTACCTGTTCTACAAATTCACCACTTCTGGCATATAGCTGTGCAAAGCTCTCGGCGCCCTCCGGCGGAATATAATCACCCGGATTGGTAAAGGGCTGTCCGGGTGCATCCTTAATGGTCCGGATGTCCACACCTTCCCAGGGACCAAAGTTGAGTTCACGAAGTCTTTCATCCGCTGTCAGTGTGATCTCTCGGTCTCCCACAATGGTCTCTGCCGTGTGTCTGGCCCGGATCAAAGGCGAGCAGAAAGCAATCTCAAACGGGACATCCCTTAATCTCTCTGCAGCCTCTGCTGCCTGGGCAAAGCCCTGATCATCAAGGTCAATATCCGTCTGTCCCTGTAATCGTCCTGCCTGATTCCAGGCGGTCTCACCGTGTCTTACCAAATAAATTTTCATAGATCTGTATCCTCATTCCTGCCGTAACTTGCTTTTCTTATGTCTATCATATATCTGTCTTATATCTATCCTCTGTCTGCATTTTTCACTTACACAGTTATCCGCATTGATCTGTTTCAAAATACTACGGTTTCCACCATTCTGTCAACCTGCTTCCCGGTTCTGTACAGTAAAAATCCACTGTACGGTATTCTCTTCTCACCGTACAGTGGATCTTTTTTACATTTCTATTGCCATTAGTATTATGCTTACTGCTGAGCTACATCCTTCATGGAGAAGCTGATTCTGCCCATCTTATCCTTGCCCAGGCATACTACAGTTAC
>CAKSAM010000007.1 GCA_934436245.1 uncultured Acetatifactor sp. | reverse complement strand
TTACCGTCCTGTGCGGAAAGCAGTACAACAACGCCTTCGCCAAGCTTATCCTTGAGCTGGTCGCCCAGATCTCTCAAGCCATTCATATCTACACCGTCTACGCTGGTTGCCAGAAGTTTCGTACCCTTCACTTCCACCACCTGATCGAGTACATCGCCCAGTGCGGACTGCGCCATCTTTGCCTTCAGGGATTCGTTCTCTGCATTCAGTGCCTTCAGCTCTGCCTGCATATGCTGGATCTTCTCGGTCAGGGCTGCAGGAGTTGCCTTGGCTGCTGCAGCTGCCTTATTGAAGCTCTCTTCCATTGCCTGATAGTATGCCATGACATTGGCACCGGTCAGTGCTTCGATTCTTCTGACACCGGCTGCGACGCCGCTCTCGGACAGGATCTTGAAATAGCCAATCTCTCCGGTGTGCTTTACATGGGTACCACCGCACAGTTCCCTGGAGAAATCTCCCATGGATACCACCCGGACGGTCTCACCGTATTTTTCACCAAACAGAGCCATAGCTCCGCTCTTCTTCGCATCTTCGATGTTCATGACATCGGTAACGACTGCGATATCCTCTGCGATCTTCTCATTGACCAGGGCTTCCACCTTAGCAAGCTCTTCTGCAGTCATGGCCTGTCCGTGGCTGAAGTCAAAACGGGTTCTTGCGCCGTCCTGATAGGAGCCCTGCTGTTCTACATGATCCCCCAGTACAATCTGTAATGCTTTCTGTAACAGATGGGTTGCGGAATGGTTCTTGCAGACACTCTTTCTATTGTCGATATCTACGGCAAGCTCTGCAGTATCATTTACGGATACGCTGCCGGATACGACCTTACCCACATGTCCGATGCGTCCGCCTGCGATCTTCACAGTCTCAGTCACTTCAAAAGTACCGTTTTTCGTGCGGATCACACCAAAGTCACCCTTCTGTCCGCCCATGGTAGCATAGAACGGAGTCACATCTGTGATCAGGGTACCGGTCTCGCCTTCCTTTAAGGTATTCACCAGTTCGGTCTCGGATGCCAGTGCCATAACTTTTCCGGAAGTGGTCAGTTTATCATAACCTACAAATTCGCTGGTGATCTTATCATCCAGTCCATCGAATACACCTGCTGCAGTAGTCAGCTTCTGGGAGAAGTTCTGTCCTTCTCTTGCCTTCTGCTTCTGCTCTTCCATGGCAACGGCGAAGCCTTCCTCATCTACAGTCAGATTCTCTTCCTGTGCCAGCTCTACGGTCAGCTCCAGAGGGAATCCGAAGGTATCGTATAAGTAGAATGCGGACTTGCCGTCGATCTCCTTTTTACCTTCACTTCTCTTCTGCTCCAGAATCTTCTGCAGCTCCTTCATGCCGTTCTCCAGAGTGCTCTCGAAGCGGGCGATCTCTTTCTGCAGCTCGCTTAAGACGAACTCGCGGTTCTTCTTCATCAGAGGATAGCTCTCTGCATAGATCTCATCAATATACATAGCAGCAATATGCAGTAACTGCTCTGTAGTCATATTTAAAGTGCGTCCGTGTCTTACTGCACGACGGATCAGACGACGGAGAATATAGCCGGCACCGGTATTGGAGGGAAGCAGCTTCGCCTCATCACCGATCAGCATCACTCCGGTACGCAGATGGTCTGCCAGAATACGCATGGATCTGGTCAGCTTCTCATCCGCATTGTATTTCACACCGGAAGCCTCTTCAATGTAAGCGATCACCGGAGAAAACAGGTCTGTCTGGTATACATCTCTGGTACCGTTTAAGAATGCCAGAATACGCTCCAGTCCCCAGCCGGTATCTACGTTCTTCTGCTTTAAAGGAGTCAGATGACCGTCATGATGCTTCTCATACTGCATGAATACATCATTACCCAGCTCCGTGTATTTGCCACAGTCACAGCCGGGGCCGCAGTTCGGTCCGCAATCCGGTCTGTCAGCGATATAGAACATCTCACTGTCGGGACCGCAGGGGCCGTATTCCAGTCCCCACCAGTTATCATCAGCGGGCAGATAATATACGTTTTCTTTTTTGAATCCGGAAGCAATACGATACTGTGCGCCTTCCTCGTCTCTGGGTGCATTCTCATCACCGGCAAATACAGTGGCAGCCAGATGATCCGCATCAAATCCAAACACCTGGGTCAGCAGTTCAAAGCTCCACTGGCAGCGCTCCTTTTTAAAATAATCGCCAAGGCTCCAGCTTCCCATCATCTCGAAGAAGGTTACATGGCTTTTGTCGCCTACGGAATCAATATCGTTGGTACGTACACAGCCCTGTACGTTGCAGAGTCTGGTACCCAGAGGGTGCTTCTGTCCCAGCAGATAGGGCATCAGAGGCTGCATACCGGCTACGTTGAACATAACACCGGTAGATCCGTCAGATACCAGGGATACTGCCCCTACATCCACATGACCGCGGTCTATATAAAATTGTTTCCAGGCTTTTCTCAGTTCATCAGATGTGAATTGTCTCATTCTCTCGGTCTCCTTGTTCCTAAAATTACATAAAATACTAAACTTAATGAAATCTCGATTTATGGCTTGAAATGTTATAAATAAGCCTACATTTTTACATTATAATGTTATCGTTTCGCTGCGTCAAGGACAAAACAATATGGCACATTATCTTGGCACATTATCTCCAGAATGCCAGTTGCTGACAGATGGAATAAAATCTCACCGGATCCGTTTCCACCAGACTGTCGGAATTATCTGTAAAAAGAAGCAACAGATAAAATGCCATTCCCACCGCAAAACTGATATTTTGAAATAACGCAAGCAATCTTGCCCGATCCGCATTGTCCCCGTTAAACTGCCATGCAGCATAGAAGCAGATCATCCCCCCCAGATATAACAGCCAGCCAAAATCACTGTAATAACGAAGCAGAACTCCTGCCGCCTGTGCATCCAAAATGGCCACAAAGATTCCCAAAAACATTGCCATTCCTGCCATGGCATACATACCCCTGTTGCTCTCTCCAAACCATTTTTTATGTCCCAGGACACAGACCCCGGCCAGAGGGATCAGATTCACTGCGAAAAATCCGCCATAAGTTCCTTCTTTGATCGTCTGTCCCAGGTACGCCGTCTGTTGAGAGACCTGTTGGATATAGGGAAAAACCGCGGACAAATTCGGCAGCTGAAATAAATAAGTAAACACAGCGAAAGGAATTCTTCCCAACTCTATTCCTCTCTTCGTCATATCATTTGTCGTCAGATTATAATTTGCGCCAAAATCAAACGGGGATCCAAATCTCTTGAAATTATAGGCCATCAAAAGTAGTGCTGCCACCGCATATACCAGAATCGCCAAAAAGGTCTTCTGCCAGCTGTTTTTGGAGAATAACTGTCTTTTTTCAAACACTGCTTTCCAATAAATCGGGAAAATCAGGAAGGATCCCACCAGAAGCTGCGGTCTGCACCCCGCCACCAGTGCCATGCACAGGCAGCCTGCCAGAAGCTGTCCGGTTGTCACTTCATTTTCCTTCAAAGAAGCCAGCCAGAAAGCGATTCCATACACTGATAACGTAACCCCCATCAAAATCGGAAGCGAATAAAAATCAGGCCGCCGAAGGATCGTCAGGGCACCGCATCCATTGATCATCAGAACCGTAGTCATAATCCATGTACGAAACGGTGTTTTGGGGAAGTATTTCTTCCGCAATTGCCCTGACAGCCAGAACACACCACCAATCAGGAAAATTCCCGTAATCAGTATGCCGATCCACGTAGGAAATGCCGTTCCGGTCAGCAGATACCACGGCAGATAAAACAGTATCACCGGAACCACACCAAAATACACATAGTAGGCTCCATGGTAATACGCTACATCCCATAGACACTTCTCACCGGCATTTTCCAAAACTCTGTCCCTTGTCCTGAAATCATAAGGATTTTCCATGGCAGTCAGGGCTTGCGGCGGACTGTCTTCCAGATATAACTGTCCATGACTGAATGCCACCGCAAGCTTATGATATTGCATATGATGTTCCCATTGGACATCCCTGAAAACCGGATTCAGCATTACCGCTCCCACAAACAATGCGGTCTGTAATAAAAGCACCGTGAGCAATATACCTTTTTCTGAAAATGTACCGGCAGAGGAGGCTGTCGCCCACTGGATCCAAAGAATTGTCAGAAATGCAAGCAGCAGCCGAAGCAATGAAATATTCATGGGAATCCGGGGATTCAGTGTCATAGGATCCACCCGGATCGTATCTCCTGCGGCTGCAGAAAATACGATTACGATGCTGTGCAGTTTTCCTGCCGGATGCAGAATCATATAGTTTGTGGAAGAGACTTGCGGAATGACCTGTCGGTCTCCAAGTCCACAATAATCTTCGTTCGCTTCATCTCTTACATAGAGGGAAAGATAAGTGCCGTTTTCTGCTTCCCCACCGTCGCTGTTTTGTCTGGTAACGGAAAGCTGCAGGGAATTCACATTTTCCTCTAACTCTTTTACCTGTATCTTCAGAGTCTCTGTCACAGTAAAGCTGCCATCTTCATTTTGTACTCCCCCGGCGTATACTGCAGGCTCCACCTGCAGAGGCTCGTTAAATATTGTCCGGTATGTCCGGTATTGAAAAACCGTCACTTCCAGTAGTATTGCTAACATTACAGCAAACAGTATCCTATATTTTCCAAAACGATGGATATCACTCATCTTCCTGTTCCAGAATTTCATTCAGTTCCTCTCTGGCCTCCTCGATTTCCTCTTTTTTACCTCTTTTCAGAGCTGCCTCAAAAGCAGTAATGTATCGATCCAGTTCTTTTCGCCTCTCTCCCAGTGCTTCCTCATACATCCGTTCTGCCCGGAGCAGTACCAGCCGGTTCTCCTCCAAATCTCTGGGCTGGATTTTCAGGTAAGACAGTTCTTCCATGCGCTTTTGGATCTCTTCATCCGTCATCTGATTGTCCTGCCCCTTGATGATCATTTTCTGGGTCAGGCCGGTGGATACCACCTTGACCTCTACCTCCAGCAGGGAATTGATATCATAGGTGTAAGTCACATCCACTGCTTCGCTGCCCTTTGGTCCCTTGGGGACTTCAATATTCAGTTCTCCCAGGAACAGATTGTTTCTGGCAAAGCGACTCTCTCCCTGCAGCACTCTGACCCGGACTTTGTCCTGATTATCCCTGACGGTATACATTCTCTCCGTATGACTGGCCGGGATTACGGTATTTCGCTCGATAATAGGACAGAAACGTCCATCCTCAAACTTTCCTTCCTCGTATTCCACCACAACTTCCGTTCCCAGCGTAAAGGAGCAGACGTCTGTCAGAATCACTTCTTTCACTTCCGCCCGACGCTCCTTCATGGCTGCCTGGATTGCCGCCCCCAGTGCCACAGCCTCATCCGGATTCATTCTTGTATCCGGGAATTTGCGGAACAGACGGATCAGGAAATCTCTGACCACCGACAGTCTGGTGGCTCCGCCGATCAGCAGCACCTCATCGATATCCTGCAGCTTCAGTCCGGCATCCGACAGACTCTTTTTCACCGGCTCACGGATCTTCATCAACAATTCTTCACATTCTTCTTCGTATTCTTTCAGGGTGATTTCCTCTGATTTCGTCTCTTCCCCCACAGTCAACTCCATGGTCACCGAAGTCTGATCGCTGATGGTGCGTTTGGCTTCCTCTGCCTTTTTGTAAAGACGCACCTGCTCTTTTTCAGACAGATTCTTATAATGCCATCCGGTCTTTTGCAGGAAAATCTTCGCCAGCACTTCCGTGAAATCTTCACCACCCAGATAGTTGTCTCCGGCTACCGCCCGCACTTCCAGAATATTGTGATAGAGTTCCAGAATAGAGACGTCAAAGGTTCCACCGCCTAAGTCAAACACCAGGAACCTGGTATCCTTTTCCTTCTCGTACAGTCCGTAGGCCACCGCAGCCGCAGTAGGCTCTGAGATCATACGCTCCACTTTCAGTCCCGCCAGTTCTCCGGCGCGTTTGGTGGCTTTTCGTCTTTTGTCATCAAAATAGGCCGGCACACTGATTACAGCTTCCGTGATCTCTTCCCCCAGAAAGCTTTCAGCATCTTCCTTCAGATAACGCAGGATCATGCTGGACAATTCCTCCGGACGGAACATTCTGCCGGACAATTCATAAGTACGGTCCGTTCCCATGCTACGTTTGAACGCCTGCGCCACGCTGTCGGGATAGAGACTTCTGCGCTCCTGCGCCGTTTCCCCCACATAGACATTGCCCTCCTGATCTACACTGACCACAGAAGGTGTCAGATGCTTTCCCAGACGGTTAGGGATGATCTTCGGTCCTTCCTCCGTAAACACTGCCACCAGACTGTTGGTAGTTCCCAAATCAATTCCGACTATCATACATTTTCTTCTCTCTTCATTCTATATTTTTAATCCCTTTTGCCAAATAACCGCTGCCATAAACTCTTTTTTTCAGTCTCTGACTTTTCTCTGTGAAAAGCGGCTACGGCAGGATCTGTGCTTTGCTTCTGTTTCCTTTGTGCCTCCAGTTCTTCCGCCTGTCCCTGTTCAGAATGATACCGATGCCAGATTGCCTGCAATCCCATTTCGGGATGTCCCTGCATCTGTCCCTCCAGCCGTTCCAGAGCTTCCTTCTCCTGTCCCTTTTTCAGTAGTTGAAGGATTCTGACCATCTCCATCTCGACACAGACGGGATGTACACAATGGCGGCAAAATGCGCAATCCTCCGCCAGTTCCAAAAGGGTATCCTGCTCCTCAATGGTTGCCGTATAATACGACGCCAGATATTCATGCACGATTCGGAGTTTTGGGTTCTTCAGGTACACGTCTGTACCGCTTTTGTCTTCTCTCTCCATGCAGGCCTTCAAAGCCTGTGCATAATCGGCTCCTTTTTTTCTGTCTCCGTACAGAATGCATGCCAGGATCAGATCCGCCATGGCACTTTTTTTACGCAGATTTTCTTTTCGGAAGATCAGTGCCTTATCCATATTCTTTATGGCTACTTTTCCGGAACCGAAGATCAGTCCGTACCATCCCAGATGAAAGAAATAATCTTCGAAATACTCCTGGGTATTTCCGGTGTTTTTTCCGATCAGATCAATCTTCTCAGGCCACGTTTCCAAAAAGTTCCCGACGATGGCCTTTTCTCCGCACCAGACACACAGATCCAGCTTTTCTCCGATTGCATCCAGTACGTTGACAAACGCCTTGTCCAGCACCCTGAGTGCTTCCGTAGTCTTGTCATTGCATGCCAGACATCTGGCAAAAGATTTCATGCGCTCTCTGTCTCTCTCTCCGGCAGTTCCCGTAACTTCCAGGTATCTGCGGTAAAACTGCTCCGCCTGTTCCATATTTCCCAACAGTAAATAAATCTCCGCCTGTTCCGCGATCAGATCCGGCCAGACAGTGTTCTGTGTTCCACCTTTTTCATAAAAAAACGCACACTTTTTGAGACAGATCATGGCTTCATCGTATTCTCCACGATATCTGTGGATCTGTGCCAGTCCCTTCCAGGCAAAAGGATGGGCCGGATTGGTGGAAAGTGCCTTTTCATAATCTGCTTTTGCAGCATCCAGGCAAACTGCCGCCTCGTGGAAATTGCCACGCTCTACCAGCATATATTCGCAGGGATATCCATACAGGTATTCAGTGATCACAGGAAGTCCTCTCCGATAAAAAATCGTTTTTCCGGCTTCCAGTTTACTCAGATATTCCTTCCGGAATTTGTCAATGGCATCGTTCACCTGTTCCTGTGGGATCGGGGTATTGGTCAACTGCCATTCATAGGCATCCAGAATAACACTTTTTGCATTATTATCCTTTGCCTGCTGAAGCAACGCTTTCAGATCCTCCGGTCTCGACAGATCCGTATATACCTTTGCTATCATTTCATAAGCTTTGACATAGGTTGGAAAATAACTTAAGCAGGCTCTTCCGTTCTCAATCACTCCTGCTGCATTCCACTGTCGCTTAGCCGCTTCCAGTTCGTTGGCATATGCTGCATAGACCTGATAATCCTCAATCAGTCTCTGGGAGATTTCCGCACAGCGCTCGTATTCTTCCATCTCTACATAGATCTGAGCCTTTTCAATCAACATGCCAATGTCCTTCGGAGTACCAGTTTCGGCTTTTTCTGCCTCGGTAATGGCTTCTGCAAACTTTTCCGGCTGGACATAACCGTAAGCCCTATAGCACTGCATCCGGATCAGATGGGACTGACGAATCCTGTCTTTGTCTTTCTCCTCTTCCTCCGGATCCGTATCACGAAGCATCTTTTTCTCCAGACTCTCTTGCCATTTTACCGCCAGCGCAATGGTCTTCTCGTACTCCGCCGCCTCCGCATGCAGCTTTGTCATAAGCCCGAGATATTCTTCTCCTCTTCCCTCGGGGACTTTCTGCTCCAATGCTGTGGCTGTGCGGATTCCCAGATCTGTCTTTCCATCCTGCAGATAGCACCAGCACAGATCCAGCCCGAGACCGGCATCTGCTGTATCCGCATAGTCCTGTTCCATTTTCTGTTCCAGACAGAAGTTGATTTTTTTGAGAGTATCTAAAAAGGAATCATCCCCACCTACAGAGAGAATCTCCTCCGCACATTTTTTGGCTTCTTTATATTGTCCCTGCTCATAATACCAGTCTGCCAGACGTAAATTTGCCATATAGTGTTTCGGCAGTTTTCTCCGAAGTTCTTCGTAAATTGCCGCAGCCTCCGGATGTTTATCATTCCTCCAGAGCATCTCTGCGGTATTGTAAGCAATCAGATCATCCTCCGGATATCTGGCCGACAGCTCCTTCAACAAAGCAATGGCTTCTTCGGTCTGTCCTTTTCCTTCATAGAGGGATGCCCGACAGATTTCCATGACAGGATGTGTTATGCCCAACGCATCGCCGCATCCGATCATCTGCTCCGCTTCCTGGAATTTTTTCTCCTGCAGTGCCTGATAGGCTCTGTCGTAATATTGCAGAAACTGATCATAATCTGCATCCGGCGCTCCCTCAAACTGAGCAAAATCCACTTCCTCCCCGGCTTCGCATTTATGTACCATATAATTCACAAACTGTGCCGGAAATCTCTCACGAAGCGCCCCTGCATTCTGTACAATATGGATTCTGTCATCCAGAAGTTTCCAGACATTGGTAGGCAGCTTAAAGTGTTCCATAAGAAAACGCAGCAGATAGGTGGTACAATTCTCCTCTTCCTCCAGAGATAGAAACACATCCGCCTCAAAAAGTTCTTTCCACTTTTGTTCATCACATCTGTCTGTAATGTTCTCATAAATCTTCCGTGCACCGGCAACCCACTGTCCTGCAAGCGTACCATCCTCCAGCGTCTGTACCGGTTCCTGCTCTTCCTGCGCATCCGGTGTTCTGGCATAGCGACAGGCCTCCTCATAGGCAGTCCGCAGGCGTTTAAACCCTTCCGGATCATCCTCGGGATTTGTTATTGTCAGTTTTTCACGATATGCATTTTTCAGTGTTCTCTCATCTTTTGTCTGTTTGACTCCCAGAATCTGAAACGCTTCCAGCAATTCCATGTTATCCCCTCCGCCAACTTAAAAAAGGGAGCAGAAATCTCCTTCTACTCCCTGATAATCATCTTAGAATGTAAACTTATTTGCAAAATAAGCATCCAGATCAGCAATCGCAACACGCTCCTGCTCCATGGAATCACGGAAACGCACGGTAACGCAGCCATCCGTCTCGGAATCAAAGTCATAAGTCACGCAGAAAGGGGTACCGATCTCATCCTGACGACGATATCTCTTACCGATATTTCCTCTGTCGTCAAATTCGCAGTTATACTTTTTAGAAAGCTCTGCATAAATCTTCTCTGCACCCTCATTCAGCTTCTTGGACAGAGGCAATACACCGATCTTCACAGGTGCCAGTGCCGGATGGAAACGAAGCACGGTACGCATATCTCCACCTTCTAACTCTTCCTCATCATACGCCGCACACAGGAAAGCCAGAACCACTCTGTCTGCTCCCAGAGAAGGCTCGATAACATAAGGGATATACTTCTCCTTCTTCTCGTCATCAAAGTAAGTCATATCCTCACCGGAAGTATTGGCATGCTGGGTCAGATCATAATCAGTTCTGTCTGCGATACCCCACAGTTCGCCCCAGCCGAAGGGGAACAGGAACTCGATATCGGTAGTTCCCTTACTGTAGAAGCACAGCTCCTCGGGAGAATGATCACGAAGTCTCATCTCGTCTTCCTTGATACCTAAGGACAGCAGCCAGTCACGGCAGAAGCCTCTCCAATACTGGAACCACTCCATATCGGTACCCGGCTCACAGAAGAACTCCAGCTCCATCTGCTCGAACTCTCTGGTACGGAAAGTGAAATTACCGGGTGTGATCTCGTTACGGAAGGACTTACCGATCTGTCCGATACCGAAAGGAATCTTCTTACGGGAAGTTCTCTGTACATTTTTAAAGTTAACGAAAATACCCTGTGCCGTTTCGGGTCTTAAGTAAACGGTGTTCTTGGCATCCTCTGTAACACCCTGGAAAGTCTTGAACATCAGGTTGAACTGACGGATATCAGTGAAGTTATGCTTGCCGCAGGTGGGACAGGGAACGTTGTGCTCCTCGATGAAGTTCTTCATCTCTTCCTGGCTCCAGGCATCCACGCTGCCCTCAATAGCAATGCCGTTCTCTTCACAGAAATCCTCGATCAGCTTATCCGCACGGAAACGTTCATGACATTCCTTACAATCCATCAGAGGATCGGAGAAGCCACCCAGGTGTCCACTGGCTACCCATGTCTGGGGATTCATCAGGATCGCACAGTCTACACCTACATTGTAGGGACTTTCCTGAATGAATTTCTGCCACCATGCCTTTTTCACATTATTTTTCAGCTCCACACCAAGATTACCGTAATCCCAGGTATTTGCCAGACCTCCGTAAATCTCGGAACCGGGATATACAAAACCTCTTGCTTTTGCCAGGGCTACGATCTTCTCCATTGTCTTTTCCATGTCAGTACCAAACCTTTCTTGCTCTATATTTGTATTGCATTAAAGCCATCACTTTTTCATCAGTATCGTAACGACACCATCGGACTGTGAAGCATCCACATATCCATCTTCTCCCATGACCACACCCTCGCTGACATACAGCACCGGATATGGGCAGTAAATATATGCGCTTGCATTTGTAATGATCAGATGATTCTTTTCCAGTGCTTTCTCCAGCTTAGCCTGATCCGCCGGCGTCCCGTCCGAAGCATTCACCAGCCCCAGATCCACACTGATCCCATCTGCCAGGGCTTCTACTCTGGAACCGTAGAACAGCTCCTGTTCATTATATTCCGCATAGTATTTTACCTCAGCGAACTCCTGGACTACCTGGACTGTGGCTCCGTCTCCCAACGTCTGTACCGTTTTGACTATCATGGGCGTTTCCGGTGCTTCCCCGTGGGCGGCATTGAATTCCTCCGCCTCTTTTTCCGCCATCTGCCCGAGACCATCCAGACTGTAAAAGTCTTTATCAAAAGTATTCACCAGGTAAGAAATTACTTTGCCGCCCTTCTCCACCACCAGAGAAGTATTTGCCACCACTTCAGGCAGCTTTGCTGCTTTACCGCAGCTGCTTAAGGACAGCACCAACATACCTGACAGTACCGCTGTAAAAGCCTTTTTTATAATATTATGCCTCATAAATGAGTCTCCTTTTTTGGCATCAGCCATAACCGATTTTAACATAGAGTTTTGAGTATTTCAAGACTTTTGAATGACCTGTCCATGAAACGTTTCCGATATTCCGACGCAATCTGTGAAAGTTCTGTGAGAACCTTGTCCGATACAGTAAAGGTGTACAACTTTTCCACGGAACTTTCCGCTATGTAGTTCAGTGCATACAATGTGGATTCTTCCAGAATACGTCCGGCAGGCGGTCCCGGGTACTCTCCGTTTACAGCGATTGCCTTGAGTTCGAAAATGCTGCGTACCAGTTCATTGGAAAGTGACGGTGCACACAGGGCCCGGAGCGACTGATACATCAGCTTCATCATTTCCCGCTCATCATTGTTCTCTCTGCAGTAAAAATCCGCCACTTCCGCAAAATACATTCCGTAGCAGGCACCGACATAATCCGTCATCAGTTCCTCAAAGTAGTTCTGGATCTCTGCTTCCGATATTGTGTAAGAATTCCGTCCCTCATAGATCCGGAATGTGCCAAAAGCAAAAGGGTTGGTCGCTGCCGCCAACCGGTTGCCGGGCTTTCTTGCCCCTCTGGCAAAAGCAGTGATCTTCCCTTTTTCTCTGGTAAGCAGACATACCCGTCTGTCATATTCGCCAAACGGTGCCTGCTTTAATATGATTCCTGTTACATACAGGGATTCCTGCATGATCCATCCTCCCCGGCAAAAGGCTCTGTTTTTCCTTTTACCATGCAGTTCTCTCCACAGCTGCTTTCAGTCACAGCCGGTTCACTCTCCTTTTCTGCATTCTGCAGATAGTTTAAGTAATCCTCCACTCTGCCGGTACGTGTAAACTGCTGCCAGTAATTTGTGAACTGCATCTTAAGCATCCCCCTCTTCTATCAGTGTATGATCCTCTGTAAAAAATAGGGTCTGCAAATTTTATTTTTCTATTCGCCCATGTCAATGTCTTTCGGATTATATCCAAAATTTTTAAGTAAAATATCGCTGTCTCTCCAGTCTTTTTTCACCTTTACCCAAAGTTGTAAATTAACCTTCATTTCCAGCATATCCTCTATCTCCGGGCGTGCCTGGGAGCCGATCTTTTTCAGCATCTGACCACCCTTGCCGATGATGATCCCCTTATGGGAATCTCTCTCGCAGATAATAGTTGCTTCAATGTCGCAGATCCTGCCTCTCTCCTTCATGCTTTCCACCGTCACGGCAATACCGTGGGGAATTTCTTCGGATAAAAGGCGTAGTGCCTTCTCCCGGATCAGCTCCGCCACGATCTGCCGCATGGGCTGGTCGGTGATGGTATCCTCGTCATAAAATGCCGGACCGTAGGGCAGATATTTCAAGATGCACTGGATCAGTACGTCCGTGTTGTCGCCCTTTAAGGCGGACACCGGAACGATTTCCTGAAAATCCAGTTCCTTGCGGTAGGTATCAATAAATGCCAGGATATCATCCTTTTTCACGGTGTCCGTCTTGTTGATCACAAGGATCACAGGGGTCTTGGTCTTCTTCAGCTGTTCGATGATATGACGTTCTCCGGCACCGATGAAATTCGTAGGCTCTACCAGCCATAAGATCACATCCACGTCATTTAACGTATGCTCCGCCACATTGACCATGTAATCACCCAGCTTGTTTTTCGCCTTATGGATACCGGGAGTGTCCAGAAATACGATCTGTCCCTCTTCCAGTGTCAGCACCGTCTGGATACGGTTACGGGTAGTCTGGGGTTTGTTGGATGTAATGGCGATCTTCTGTCCGATCAGTCGGTTCATCAATGTGGATTTCCCTACGTTGGGACGTCCGATCAATGTGGCAAAGCCGGATTTGTATGCCGGATTTTCGTTCATTTTTATTTCTCCTGTTCTTGTAATTGTTGCTGACAGATTTCGGTCAGTTACCGGTCAGATAGTCAGCAGCTGCATTTAAGTATGATAAATTATCAGCTCTTACTGTTTTGTGCCGCCGTATCCTCTGTCGTGGTAGTATTGCCTGCCGTATTCTGCAGTGTCTTTTGCATTTTTGCTTCCGCTTCGGCGAATTTTTCCTGTTTCTCCGTACGGATCCGTTTGGTACGCTTTTTAATCTTCTTTAAGATCAGTACGATCACTGCGATCACGATGGCCCAGATCACCAGATAGGGGATATGGATCACGAACCAGATGGCTGCTTCCTTCAGTCCCTCACCGATATTTTTCAGACTGTCCACAAATCCGGTGGAGATACGCTCCCAGGTGTTTTCCTCCTCTACCGGAGTATACACTTCTACTTCGTTAATATATAGAGATACTGTGCTGTAGTCAACCTGATTATCATAGCTGCGCAGCTGAGACTCCATGCTTTCCAGCTGATATCGCACATCAGACAGTCTCTGTTCGATGGTGATAATGTCTTCAATGCTCTCTGCCTGTTCCAGCAATTGCATCAGACGTTCCTGTTCCGTCTGCAGTGCATCTTGGTGGCTTTGCAGATCTACATAGGTCAGTGTCACATCCTGCACATTTTCAGAACGGTTGGTGACATTGCCCAGATCAGATACCGTATTTAAGAATTCATCCAGACGGTCCTTGGGAATGCGGATCGTCAGATTGGCATTCCTTGTAGAACGATAACTATAATATGTACTGCCGTTATAAGCATCCAGACTTTCGATGTATCCGCCGAGCTCCGTTACCTTGCTCTCTACGGCGGACATCAGTTTATCATATTCCCTTGTCTCCACATCCATATTTACGGTTTTGATCAGTTTCCGTTCCGTGACTGTCACATTCGCTGCGCCTTCTTCCGTCACCGTGTTGTCCGCTGCTTCCGCACTTTCTGCGTTTTCTGTGCCGAAGCCGCTGTCATAATATTGTGCCGAGGATGCGGCCGTCTCGTTGGATACAGCAAAATCCGCATCCATAAGATTGCTGGTGCCATATTTGCTGCTTGCACTGCCGCAGGCAGTAAGGGACAATACCGTCCCAACCGTAAGTAACCCTGTAAAGATCTTTGTTGCCAGATTTCGTTTTTTCATAACCCTCTCCGTTCTGCAGACAGCTATGAGAGTCTTTCTGCTCCCATCCCGTCTGCGGCTGACTTTTATGTGTTACACTACTATAAACGAAATAATATCACAGAAGTTCTTTATTTATTTGCTGTTTTAAAAAAGATTTTCCACTTTCAGGAATCTCGCCTGCTCTTCCTTCACCTTGGACGCCGTACCTACGACGCAGAGCAGATCCTCCTGCATAAATGCCCGGATATGTGCAGACAATGCACAGATATCTTCTTCGGTGGCAGATAACAGTTCGTCACGCTCTCTCTGTAAGGCAGCGTCATCCAGTCCCGTCATATAAGCACTTAAGGAATACAGGCCCTTTGCCGCCGGATTCATGGGCACATCCAGATCACTGACAGCACCGATGATATACTGGGTCATGGTGCGCTCGTCTGCAGTGAACTTCGCAATGGCATCTGCCGCCTTTTCGTAAATATCAATGGTCCTGCCCAGATTCGGATCTCTGTAGGATACAAAATAACTGTCTCCGGATCTGCCAAAGCTGCACATACAGCCATAGGCACCACCCTTGACCCGGATATTGACCCACAGGTACTCATAGCCCATCATGACCTTCAGCACTCTTAAAGCTCCGGTATATTTCAGGCCACTCTTACGGAAGTTACCGGCACGGCATACGTAATTGACCTGTCCGGAGGTTAAGAAGCCTTCGTTCTTCCGGGAGACTTCCGGAATATAATGTTCCTTTTCCACAGCTTCGGTATAGAGCGATGCCTTGAAAGCCTCCACCGGGGCATCCAAAAGTCCCACTGCCTTCGCTTCACCGACGAAATCCACCATAAGATTCTCCGGACGGAAGATCATTTTTAATAACGTCTGTAAGATCTCCACCAGTTCTTCTTTTTTCTCGTCAAAATGTGCTTCCAGATCCGCTATCAGACGATAGAAGGGAATTCCTGAGATTTCTTCACTCACAGCTCCCGGCACACTGCCATAGGACATGGCTCTTCCTGCAGCCACACTGTGCCCTCCTGAGGTCATCTGTGCCTGCATCCTAGATTTTCCCTCTGCCAGAATCTCATAAATTCTCTTGGTATCTGTAAAATCACTGGTCATTATGATCTCACGCATCAGATCGATTGCTTCTGCAATATGGTCATAGAACACTTTCGTTTTCAGTTCCAGTGTTAATGTGAACTTGTCTGTATCCTGCAGATCTCCGTAAACATTATTCACCGCTGCCATACCACCGGTGACCAGATTCATCTCATTATACAGATCCCCATAAGTATAGTGTTCCGTGTTCAAAAGGCCAAGACAGCCCTTCAGAATACCGATATACGGGAAATATTTTCCGGGAATCTCATCCAGTTTAAAAATCATACGAAGATATCCGATGCCGTTGGTAAACAGATCATGATATAAAAGCGTGGTATCTCCGATGTTCCGCACATCATTCACCGGTAGATTTGCCTCTTTTTTCATATCTTCCCGCTTTAATAAAGGAATCTTCTCCAGATCTTCTTTTGCATCTTCGCTTTCCTGGAACTCGGTCAGCTTCCGGAAGGTCTCCTTCACACCCTCGATTTCTTCCGGGCTCATGGCAGCTTTTACCTGTGCCATTTTCTCACACTGTTTCTGTTCCTGTTCCTCTAAAAGTCCAAGCTTCGGCTGTAAGATCACCACACTGCGATGAGGATTGTCTAACAGATATTTCTGTACCAGCCCTTCAAAATATCCGGTTTTTACTTCCTTACGAAGTTCAGCAAAGGTAGCGTTGGCTTCGATATGAATAAACGGCAGTCTGTCGTCGTACAGCCAGCTGTCCAGCACCTGTAAACCATACATCAATCCCTTGGGATAGGAACCGAAGTCTGCTTCTCTGTATTTGAATTCGTAATAATTGATGCCTGCAAGCAGTGCCTTTTCATCGAAGCCTTCTTTTACCAGCTTTTTAAGCACTTTCTCCGTTACCTGTAAAAATTCCTGTTCTTTCTCTACAGAAGTATCTTTCGCCACCACACTGAAATAGGGCTGACGGATACCATTCTCGTAGATGCTGTAGACATCTTTGCCCACACCACAGTCTACCAGTGCCTGCTTTAAGGGTGCTCCGGGGGCAGAGCACAGCGCATAATCCAGAATCTGGAACGCAATGTAGAGCTTCGGGTCCAGGCTGTCACCGACGCAGAAGTTCTGGGACAGATAAGTATTTTCCTCCTCATCCTCTCCCTCGCCGATGGGACATTCTCTGACGATCCGGTTAGTTGTGGCAAATGCTGCCTCCACCGTTACTTCTGAGTCCACTTCCAGTGCATCATAGGCAGACAGATAATGTTCGTCAATAAAGGTCAGTTTTTCTGCCATATCCATGTTGCCGTAAAGGTAAATATAGCTGTTGGAGGGATGATAGAACTTCCGGTGGAAATTCAGAAATTCTTCATAGGTCAGCTCAGGAATCACTTCCGGATCACCGCCGGACTCGAAACCATAGGTGGTATGAGGATACAGGGAGTTCATGATCTCCCGCTCCAATACATCATCCGGCGAGGAAAACGCACCCTTCATCTCGTTGTAGACCACACCGTTGACCTTCAGCTCTTCATTGTCGCCTTCCAGCTCATAATGCCAGCCTTCCTGACGGAAAATGGATTCATTTTTATAAATATTCGGGTAAAATACAGCATCCAGATAGACATGCATCAGGTTCTGGAAATCCTTGTCATTGCAGCTTGCCACCGGATATACGGTCTTGTCCGGATAGGTCATGGCATTCAGAAAAGTATTCAGGGATCCCTTTACCAGCTCCACAAAAGGATCCTTTACCGGGAACTCCTTCGATCCGCATAGTACAGAATGCTCCAGAATATGCGCCACGCCGGTGGAGTCCTTTGGAGTGGTACGGAAACCAATGTAAAATACCTTGTTCTCATCATCATTGGATACCAGGGCCACTTTAGCTCCGGTCTTCTTGTGACGGCACAGATAGGTCACGCTGTTGATGTCCGGGATCTGCCGTTTCTCTATGATCTCGTATGTGGATAAATCTTCTACTCTCATTTATGATGTGTCCTCTTTTCTAAATCTATCTTAATCGACTTCTCCGCTCTTCGAGCTTTCAAAATCATAACGAACAGAAACACTCCGCTGTCTGCAAGCAGCCGCATAGTTTTCTGTGGGGGAGCTTAATCTATCAGAAGCCTGCCAGTGCCAGCTTGCTCATGGAGATTTCCTGGATCACGACACCCTTAGCCTCTTTTTCTTCGGGGGGCATGGCGGTCAGTTCCCGGATGTTCAGCTCCTTCGTCACATACCGTTTCTTCCCTCTGCCGAAGATCCCTTTTTTCTCCTCGATAATGTTGATCTTCACCCGTGCCTTGATCCGGTCGTAGATCTTCACCAGAAAACTGTCCGGCTTCAGATAATACAGATGGGTCTCCAGCGTGTCCTGGGGATCCACTTCTTTTTCCGCTAAAATATAGCGTTCCACAATGAGGCGGAATTTAAACGCCACCTCGTCCTGCTCCAGCAGCTCTGCAAAAGTATATTTTGCACCTATGTAGACTTTTGCCGTGTCCTGCAGGCTGTATTTATAATTCTCATAAACTGTCTTTTGCATTGTTGTCGATATCCTCAATCTTGAAACCGCTCATCCGCACCGCATCCTCGATCATTTTGCGGGACATGCCGGTCTCCTCCATCAGTTCCTCTATGGTCACCTTACGGTTCAGCTCCTCAGCCAGTTCTCTGGCTTTGTCCGCCACCTTGTTGACCTTGTCTTCCACCCGCTTGTCGATCTTGGAATTTTCTGCATGTTCGGCAATGTATTCTTCCATGGCATTCATGATCATCTTGCCAAGCATTCCCTCGACTTCATCCGGCTTCTCCAGGCTGCCCAGCATGGTCACACCGAAGGAAAGTGCCAGATTGCCTTCTCCCACCAGATCTTCCAGCAGAACGCCCTGTCCGGCATAGAGTTTTGCGATCTCTGCCACATCCGCCAGATGCATTTCGACCAGACGCTGCTGAGCGTCCGTCTCTCCCGCCATGGCTGCAATGGAAAATGCCTGTTTTTCACCGTCACTGTAAGTCGGTAATGCCGCAACTTCATCCAGATATTCCTGTAAATAATCCTTTTCCTCCTCCGTCAGGAATTCATCGGGATCCATAGGCTGTCCGATACCGATTTTATGTTTTAACAGGTAGTCAAATACCATCTGCAATTGTTCACCGCTTAAGTCAAGTTCGGCAAAGGCTTTCTTTACCTGCTCTTCACTGATGCAATTCCCCTGCTCCTTGGCGGTCTTGCGGACCTGTTCTAAGGTCTGGGCAAATAATACTTCTTTGTTCATATAAGGTCTCCTTTATAATAACACTTTCTCTGCGCATTTCCTGCAAGCAGTCATGTGTCTGCCTCTTGCAATAACACACTTACTTTCTCCGTGCTCCGCACATTGCCTGCGAGCAGTCATGCCGTCTGCCTCTTGCAATAACACACTTTCTCCGTGCTCCGCACTCTCGAAAGTGTACATCCATTCGCGGTCCGGACTACTTCACGTGCTCGTGCGTAAACAGATGATACTGGCAATATTCGTAGTTGCCATTGCATTTGGAGCAGAAACGGAACTCCAGGCTCGGATCATCCTCTTCTGTCCGTCCGCAGATTGCGCATTTATGTCTTGTGACTTTTGCCCGTCCGGCATTGGATTTCCGTTCGAACTGTGCCTTGCGGTGCATCTGTTTCGGCGAGATACGGCTGCGATGCAGACGATAAAAATATAGCACAAAATTCAACAAGGATGCCACTACTGCGAACTTGGTGAACAGATTTCCAGCTATTACCGTATAGATCATCAGGACAGCATCCAGAATGCCCATCCATTTTACCTTCACAGGGATCACGAACATCAGGAGCACCTGCATATCCGGATACGTTGCGGCAAATGCCAGGAAGATGGACAAGTTGATGTAATAGGTGCTGAACGCATAAGATCCGCTATAGAATATCACGGATGCGGTCTCCGTTGCCATACCTCCTGTGAGCAGATAAAGAACTCCCATGCACAGGAAGCTGCCGACAATCGTGAACAGCATACCGGAGAAAATATAGACGTTGTAACGGTAGGTTCCCCAGGTCCGCTCCAGTGCTGTTCCCAGATTATAATAGAACAACAGCATAATGATCGTAAAAATATCCAGGCTGTCTGGCGGAACGATCACCCAGGTCACCAGACGCCAGATCTGTCCGTGCAGGATCCGGTATGGATCCAGTGTCAGAAATCCCAGCAGATTTGTACCGCTTGCAGCTCCCATCAGTTGGATGATATATCCCGCCACATAACACATGATCAGTACCAGTGTGAGATTCGGAATGGCATATCTGCCGAATTTTTTCTCAAATTTGCTCATAAAGTCGCTTCTCCGTTCCTATATTGTAACGAAATGGAACATTCCTCAATAGTTACCCATTCGTTTTTTCTCTATCGAGATTGTAACATCCACAGCCCAATAAGTAAACCGCACGTTCAAAAGTTTATAGAATTCCTATTTTTTTAAGTTTTTCTTTACACAATTTTAACGACAGCGTTTTATCTTTGTTCGTTGCATTATGACGTTTTTTGTCGTATAATGAAAAAAGTTTTGCGAAAGAAAAGTCGCATATATTAAGAAGTAATTCTGTAACTGATCCATTGACCTTCTGAATAGTTACAGCATTTTATCAGGAAGGATGTATCACATGAATTCACAGGAAAGATACGCAACACTCGGCATAGATATCGGTTCTACCACTGTCAAGATTGCGATTTTAGATGAAAACCACAATATTTTATTTTCCGATTATGAACGTCACTTCGCCAATATCCGGGAGACCTTGTCCGGTCTCCTGAAAAAAGCCTATGATCAGCTGGGAGAATTACAGCTGCACCCCATGATCACCGGCTCCGGCGGTCTGACGTTAGCCAATCACTTAGGAGTGCCTTTTACCCAGGAGGTCGTAGCCGTGGCTACCTCCCTGCAGGAGCTGGCTCCCAAGACCGACGTAGCCATTGAGTTAGGCGGTGAAGATGCGAAGATCATCTATTTTGAAGGCGGTAACGTGGAGCAGCGTATGAACGGCATCTGCGCCGGTGGTACCGGTTCCTTCATCGACCAGATGGCCAGTCTGATCCAGACGGACGCTTCGGGTCTGAACGAATATGCGAAAAATTATAAATCCCTCTACACCATCGCTGCACGCTGTGGTGTATTTGCCAAAACCGATATCCAGCCCCTGATCAATGAGGGTGCTACCAAGGAAGATCTGTCCGCTTCTATTTTCCAGGCTGTGGTGAACCAGACCATCTCCGGTCTGGCATGTGGTAAGCCGATCCGCGGTCATGTAGCTTTCTTAGGCGGACCGTTACATTTCCTGTCTGAGTTAAAGGCCGCTTTCATCCGTACTTTAAATTTGGATGACGAGCACATCATTGACGTGGACAACTCTCATCTGTTCGCTGCCATCGGTTCTGCATTGAATGCAAAGGAAGAGGTCTGCATCAGTCTGTCCGATATGGTGAAAAAGCTGTCCTCCGATATCAAGATGGAGTTCGAAGTAGAACGTATGGAGCCTCTGTTTGCGGACAAGGCTGCTTATCAGGAATTCGTGGAGCGTCATAGCAAGCATCATGTGACCACCGGAGACTTACAGTCCTATCAGGGCAAGGCTTTCCTGGGAATCGATGCCGGTTCCACCACCACCAAAATTGCGTTGGTAGGTGAAGACGGATCTCTCCTGTACTCTTTCTATTCCAGCAACGACGGAAGTCCCTTAAAGACAGCAATCCGTTCCCTGAAAGAGATCTACTCTCTCCTGCCCGAGGGTGTAGAGATCGTGCGCTCCTGTTCCACCGGTTACGGTGAAGCGCTGATGAAGGCCGCTTTCCTGTTAGATGACGGCGAAGTAGAGACCGTGGCACATTACTATGCTGCAGCATTTTTCGATCCCAGCGTTGACTGTATCCTTGACATCGGCGGTCAGGACATGAAGTGCATCAAGATCAAGAATCAGACCGTAGACAGCGTACAGTTAAATGAGGCTTGTTCCTCCGGCTGCGGTTCCTTTATCGAGACCTTTGCAAAATCCCTGAACTACACCGTACAGGATTTTGCTCAGGCGGCTCTGTTCGCAGAGCATCCCATCGACCTGGGTACCCGTTGTACCGTATTCATGAACTCCAAGGTAAAGCAGGCACAGAAGGAAGGCGCTTCCGTAGCGGATATCTCCGCAGGACTTGCTTACTCCGTTATCAAGAATGCTTTATTTAAGGTGATCAAAGTCTCCGATGCTTCTGAGCTTGGTAAAAATATTGTGGTACAGGGCGGTACCTTCTACAACGATGCCGTTCTGCGCAGCTTTGAGAAAATTGCAGGCTGCAAGGCCATCCGTCCCGACATTGCCGGTATCATGGGCGCTTTCGGTGCGGCACTGATCGCCAGAGAGCATTACGAGGACGGTTATGTGACCACCATGCTGGATTACCAGAAGATCTGCGACCTGCAGTTCGAGACCAGTATGGCAAAATGTAAGGGCTGTACCAACAACTGCCGCCTGACCATCAACAAATTCTCCGGCGGCCGCCAGTTCATCTCCGGCAACCGTTGCGAACGTGGTATCGGTGGTCAGAAGAATGCCCATAATGTACCGAACTTATACGAATATAAATTACATAGATTATTCTCCTATGAATCCCTGGACGCTGACAAGGCTCCCAGAGGTGTGGTAGGTATCCCCAGAGTTCTGAATATGTACGAGGACTATCCGTTCTGGTTCACATTCTTCACCGAACTGGGGTACCGCGTGGTGCTCTCTCCCAGCTCCAATCGTAAGATCTACGAGCTCGGTATTGAATCCATCCCCAGTGAATCCGAGTGTTACCCGGCAAAGCTGGCGCACGGTCATGTGACCTGGCTGATCCGACAGGGTATTAAGTTCATCTTCTATCCTGCGCTGTTCTATGAGCGCAATGAGTTCGAAGATGCGAACAACCATTACAACTGCCCCATCGTTACTTCTTATTCCGAGAATATCAAGAATAACGTGGAGGAGATCGCCGGTGGTGAGATCACCTTCCGCAATCCGTTCATGTCCTTCAGAGATCTGGGAACGGTGACGGATGCACTGACGAAGGAATTCACCGAGATTCCCGCCTCTGAGATTGCCGCCGCCTGCGAAAAGGGCTGGCAGGAGCTGGCGAATGCCCATCACGATATGGAGAAAAAGGGCGAAGAGACTTTGGAATACTTACGTCAGACCGGCAAGCGCGGTATCGTGCTGGCAGGCCGTCCTTATCATGTAGACCCGGAGATCAATCACGGTATTCCCGAGCTGATCACCTCCTACGATATGGCAGTGCTGACGGAGGATTCCATCTCCCATCTGGCAAAACCGGAGCGACCCCTGATCGTATCCGACCAGTGGATGTACCACTCCAGACTTTATGCCGCTGCAAGCTATGTGAAGACAGTAGAGAATCTGGATCTGATCCAGTTGAATTCTTTCGGCTGCGGTCTGGATGCCGTTACCACCGATCAGGTGAACGATATCCTCTCCGGCTCCGACAAGATCTACACCTGTTTAAAGATCGATGAGGTCAACAACCTGGGTGCAGCACGTATCCGTATCCGTTCCCTATTGTCTGCGATCCGTGTCCGTGAGAAACTGGGCAAGCACCGCACCATCCGTTCTTCCGCTATTGAGAAGGTACCGTTTACCGAAGAGATGCGTAAGGACTACACTATCATCTGTCCGCAGATGTCCCCGATCCACTTTGAGATCCTGCAGCCTGCGTTCAATGCCTGCGGTTACAATTTCGTCGTATTGGACAATGACAACAAGCACTCCGTGGATGTAGGTCTGAAATACGTTAACAACGATGCCTGCTATCCTTCCCTGCTGGTAGTCGGACAGATCATGGAGGCTCTGCTGTCCGGCAAATATGACCTGAACAAGACTGCCATTATCATGAGCCAGACCGGTGGTGGATGCCGTGCGACAAACTATATCGGCTTCATCCGCCGTGCCCTGAAGAAGGCAGACATGGAGCAGATCCCTGTCATCTCCCTGAATCTGGCAGGTATCGAAAGCAATCCTGGCTTCCATCTGAATGCGGATCTGCTGTTACGTGCTGCGGTAGGTGCCGAGTTCGGTGATATCTTCATGCGTTGTGTCTACCGGATGCGTCCTTATGAAGCAACTCCGGGTTCCGTGGATGCCCTGCACAGAGAATGGCTTAAAAAGGTACAGGCTTTCGTATCTGAGAAGCATATCAGCATAGGCAAGTTCCGCAGGATGTGTACCGAGATCATCCGGGATTTCGATGCGGTTCCGGTGCTGGATATCAAGAAGCCCCGCGTTGGTGTGGTCGGCGAGATTCTGGTGAAGTTCTCTCCTGCCGGCAACAATCACCTGGTGGAGCTGTTAGAAAGCGAGGGTGCGGAAGCTGTAGTTCCCGACCTGCTAGACTTCATGCTCTACTGCTTCTACAACCAGATCTACAAGGCAGAGCACTTGGGCACCAGCAAAAAGACTGCGAAGATCTCCGCACTGGGCATCTGGGCCATCGAGCATATCCTCCGCGGCTCTGCCGTGAAGGCATTTGAAGAAAGTAAGCATTTCGATGCACCCACCAGCATCTACAAGATCGTCTCCTATGCGGAACCCATCGTATCCATCGGCAACCAGACCGGTGAAGGGTGGTTCTTAACCGGCGAGATGGTGGAGCTGATCAAGGAAGGCGTACCGAACATCGTATGTACCCAGCCCTTCGGCTGCCTGCCGAACCATGTCGTAGGCAAGGGCGTTATCAAAGCCCTGCGGAAGGCATATCCTTCCTCCAACATCGTGGCCATCGACTACGATCCCGGTGCCAGCGAAGTCAACCAGCTCAACCGCATCAAGCTCATGCTCTCCACCGCCCAGAAGAATCTGAAGAAGGGCGAGGGAGCGGAATAAAAAATATTGTTCCATAGAAAATGAATTATCTGACATTGTTTTTCTGAGGCCCCGGTCGGGTTGCACCGTCCGGGGTACCAGACAAACAGATAAGCTTCTTTCCATGTCATTTCCATGTCCTTTTCCATGCAAATATCTTTGCAAGTCCCCTATATCATGCTATAATGTGCTCAGACATGCCTGCTTGCAGCCACTGCTGATTGCATGCTTGTTGATCATTTTCGCTAAAAGCCGATTTGGGGCCATTTTAGTACAAAATTTCTTATATTTCTTCTTTTTTTGTATCAAATTTGCTTTTTTTCTTCATTCTGATACAATCAACCATTTTTCCACCAGAAAATTAGCTGTTTTTGTATTTTTTTCTGCTTTTTTGCCACATTTACACCAAACCATTTTGAAAGGAGATTTTTTATGATCCAGAATTTAGACTCACGCCTAAGCAAACTGAAGGCACAACGTGATTACCTGCGCCATAAGCTTTCTACATTTCCGGAAGGCGAATTATCCATTCAGAAGAACGGTTCTTACCACCGTTGGATTATCAAAACGCAAGAAAAAAAGACATATTGTCCTAAATCAAATCGTTCTCTTGCAGAGCTTATGGCTCTCAAGAAATATTATTCTCTTCTGTTGTTGGAAGTTGAAGAAGAACTTTCCCTGCTCAATTTTTATATGAAATCCCATGAAAAAAAGAATCCCGCAGTCAATCATTCCAAGCCTCTGACATCCTCTGACCTGTTGGCAGAATCCTCTCCTTATTACCCATTACTGCAAGGCTATTTTGCGAAGGACAAGCTTCCGGTGTCGGTGGAGAAATGGTGTTCGGAAGTCTATGAGACAAACAGTTCTCACCCAGAGAATCTGATCCATACTACGCTGGCAGGGCATAAAGTCCGTTCGAAGTCCGAGGTCATCATTGCCAATCTCCTGTACACCAATGGGATTCCGTACCGGTATGAAGCAGCCTTAGTCTTAAATGAAATGACCATCTATCCGGACTTCACGATTCTGCATCCCACCTCACAGCAGCTCTTCTACTGGGAGCACTTTGGGATGATGGATAAGAGTAATTATTGTGATGCCGCCTGCAATAAGCTTAAATCCTACTGTTACAATGGAATCTATCCATCCATGCAGCTGATCACAACTTACGAAACCGGCAAGGTTCCCATTCGTTCCGAACAGGTGCAGCAGATCATCTCGCAGTACTTCCTATGATGCAATAAAGCACAATTACTTACAAGTGTGATTGTGCAAAATGTATTGAGTGGCTGTGCTCATGTATAATAAGTGCAAGAGAACCAGCATGCTTGCATGATTGGTGAACGGCAAATTTGATCATGATAGCTACAAAGCAACGACAAGCACCGAAAGTGCAATTCATGATATAAGGTGCAAGCATGCTCACGTATAATAAGCACAGGCGAACCAGCATGCTTGCATGATTGGTGAACGGCAAATTTGATCAGGATAGTTGCAAAGCAACGACAAGCACCGAAAGTGCAATTCATGATATAAGGTGCAAGCATGCTCACGAATAATGAGCGCAAGAAAGCCAGCATGCTTGCATGATTGGTGAACGGCTCATTCGTGAGCGAATACATGTACATTAAAAAGACCGGGTGTGTGCCAGTCTCCAATCGTTAGCTTGATTCCGTTTCTAACTTTTGGGCGGTACAGTCCCAGTCCTTAATAATGAGTAAGTTTTCTTTTACCTATGATCTCACGATGCATTAGCGCTGCGGCTCTCAATGTACTGCTGTAAAACCTCTGTGACTTCCTCCGGTGCCAGACCGGCATCCTCGATCAGATCTCTTACCGCTTCCAGTTCCTTACGCTTCTTCTGTTCAAACAATTCCTCTAACTCACGCTGTTCTGACTCTATGCGAATGTTTAACGCATTGATCAGTTCCTGCTTTGCCTGGATCTTTTCCTCCAGGGATTTTCTCTGTCCTCTTGGCATATACTGTGTGCTCCTTTCCTGATGGCAATCCTATGGATCTGCGAATCATGATTCCTGTCACATGATCCAAAAAAACATGGCCATTCATCAGGGATTACTGATTCCGTAGGAACTATCATAATCTATCATGAATGGCCTGATATGTTACAGTATATGGACAAGAATGTAAAAATATACCATATAACCGGTAATATTATACTGTTCCGGTACGGTCTGGTAAATCTATCAATATTATATCATAAGCTCACGAATTCGTGCTATCGCACTCTACATCCTGCTTTGCAGGATATTCGTTCGCTAATGAGCCCAGAAAAACAAATGTCTGCATGCAGCCACTTGTTTTTCCTTGAGGCTCATTATATCATGTTCCAGAACAGTCTGGTGAATCTATCAACATATATCATGCTCCGAAACACTCTTGTGAATCTATCAACATATATCATGTTCCGGAACGATCTGGTGAAATCACTCAAATCCTCATTTCAAACTATCTACCGCTGCTTTTAATTTATTCAAGGCAAGTTCCAGCGTAGCTTGAGGGCAGGCAATGTTCACACGCTGAAAAGCTGCTCCACTGGGACCGAACATGGATCCTCCATCCAGCCAAAGTCTTGCTTTGTCCACAATGAACTGATCCAGTTCCTTACCGGTGATTCCCAGTTCACTACAATCCAACCATACCAGGTAGGTACCTTCCGGCTCTACCAGATGAATCTGTGGAATCTTCTCCTGCAGATAGGAACGAAGGAAATTCAGATTTCCCAAAAGATACTCCCTCAGTTGATCAAGCCAGTCTTCGCCTGCACGATAGGCTGCTTCACACGCCACGATTCCCAATGCATTAGGTTCATCATAGCCGGTCTTGTCAATCTCTGTCTGAAATGCTTTACGAAGCTTTTCATTGGGGATAAAAATATTAGATATCTGAAGTCCCGCCAGGTTAAAGGTCTTGCTGGGCGCCGTACAAGTCACAGTAAACTCCGCAAAACGGGGATCTACATTGGCAAACACCGTATGCTCGTAACCGGGATAGACAAAATCGTTGTGGATCTCATCACTCACCACAATTACATGATGGCGCAGACATATCTCTCCCAGCTTCTGCAGTTCCTCTGCCGTCCACACCCTGCCTACCGGGTTATGAGGGTTGCACAGAATGAACAGCTTCACATTTTCCTGTTCGATCTTACGTTCAAAATCTTCATAATCTATACGATATTGTGCTTTCTCCACAACCTTTTCATCTATTTCCTGTGCAGAAGTTTTTTCATAAACCAATGTATTGTCTATTACCTTCCGGTCATTGTCACGAATAATATTGGTAAACGGATAATAGACTGGATTCTGGATCAGTACCGCATCTCCCGGCTCCGTGAAAGCTTTTACCGCAGCACCTAACGCAAATACCACACCCGGGGTCTTCACGATCCATTCTCGCTCCGTCTTCCAGTTGTGATTCTTCTCCATCCAGTTCATCACTGCATTATAATAAGCGTCCTTTGGCTGGGTGTAGCCGTAGATTCCATGATCTACTGCAGCATGAAGGCTCTTCGTGATTTCTTCGGATACCGGGAAATCCATATCCGCAACCCACAGGGGCAGCACATCCGCAGGCTTTCCTCTCTCCACCGCAAAATCATATTTCAGGCAGTTTGTTCCCTTACGATTTATAATTTTATCAAAATTGTATGTAGTCATACAGCTAACCATACCTTTCTCAAAATCTGCAAATTTTCAGGCACTTCCGTCCCATACAGACCATATTCTACGTTAATTTACTACATAATCCTTTTCATCAGTCATCATACCATTTCTTCCGTTCGAAAGCACCCTGCACATCATATCCCGATGCTTTCCGGTGCGTCATCTGTGGAAACCTTCAACGCAGCTGGCTGAATTACTATGTATACCAGTTAACCCCTCTCAGGCAAAAGCCTGCTCCAGATCTGCCAGCAGATCATCAATATTTTCAATACCTACGGACATTCTCAGAAGCTTCTCATCCACGCCCAATGCTTCACGTACCTCAACCGGTACATCTGCATGGGTCTGCTTCATGGGATAGGTCAGAAGACTTTCCACGCCGCCCAGACTTTCCGCAAAACGGATCAGCTTCACACTCTCCAGAATTTTGACAGCTTTTTCGGCAGAATTCAACCGGAACGAGATCATTCCGCCATAACCGCTGCATTGTCTGTCAATCAGTTCCTTATCCGGGTGGGAATCCAGTCCGATATAATATACCTTCTCCACTTCCGGTCGCTGCTCCAGCCAGTGAGCGATAGCCAGGGCATTCTTCTGGTGCTGTTCCATACGGACGCCCAGTGTCTTGATACCTCTTAATAACAGCCAGCTGTCGAAGGCGGACAGACAGGCGCCGGTAGTCTTGTAAATGTTATAAAGCTGCTCATACAGGGTATTATCCTTCACCACCAGAAAACCGGACAGGGTATCATTATGTCCCTCCAGATATTTGGTACCACTGTGTACCACGATATCCGCACCCAGATTCAACGGCTTCTGGAAATAGGGAGACAGAAATGTATTATCCACGATCAGCAGGCAGCCGTTCTCATGAGCCAGATCTGCGATTGCCTGAATATCCGCCACTTTCATCATCGGATTGGACGGGGTCTCGAGATAGATGGCCTTCGTCTCCGGACGCAGTGCTGCTTTCACAGTGTCCACGTTGGAGGTATCTACACAATCCACGGAAATACCGTTCTTTCGGCTGATCATATTCCAGAGCCTCAAGGTTCCACCGTACAGATCGTCTGTAGCAATCAGATGATCCCCGGGAGAAAAGATTTCCATCATTGCAGTGATCGCAGCCATTCCTGTAGAAAATGCCAATGACTCCGTTCCCTGCTCCAACAGAGCAACCGTCTTCTGCACCTCGTCCCTGGTGGGATTGCTACAGCGGGAATAGTCATATCCCGTGCTCCTTCCCAGTCCCGGATGTGCATATGCCGCATTCTGATAAATCGGCATGCTGATGGCCCCAAACGGATCCCTTCTCTCATTACTTCCCTGGACACATATGGTCTCTGCTGCAAATGCCATCTTTTTCTCCTCCTATGTCTATGTATAATATATTATTTCTTTTAATATTTCCTACTGTTCCAGTAGGTATAGTATATATTTATCATAGTACATAGAAAAAGTCAAGTTTCTATTCCATATTTACCAATAAAGTTTCATTTCTTTCTCAGCTTCCTGCTCTGAGATATTCAGTTTCATTCTCACCTTTTGTAAAGTTTCTTCATAACTGGTATTAAAATCCTTGCACATTATAATAATCCCTTGCGCAACTCCCTGTGCAATCCCTTTTCTTGTATACTGATCAAATAATTCACACACCCTGATCTCATCCTCCTCTTTGATTCCCATTTCTTTTAATACATCTCCGGTATCATCAACATTTGTATCTCCGGATAATACCCGTAGCATCTTAACTGTTGCTTCTTTATGAATCACTTTCCGGTCCGACCGATAGCCATCTCCCTCTGCAAGATAATCCACGATGATTCTCATATCACTTTGAAAAAGTTCTCGTATTTCTCTGGGTAAATGACGCATTTCCCAAACATGAAGTTGTACATCATCTACATACTTCCATATAATATCTGCAGTCGCCCCTTCTTCATCAAATAACCGGTGCAAACTGCATACCCCTTTCCACCTGCTCTTTCCCCAGTATAACACAATTTCTATCACAGGATATAGGCCCGGATTTTGTTTTTCATATTGTCTGCGGTATTCTCCACCTGCATACCCGGCCTTGCGCAATACCATGCCCTTATCCACCTTTGTCTGATTGGCAAATAAATACATTACCTTAGGCACCCCATTTACCACATGGTACTTTGCTACATCTTCCAATTGATTTCGCAATCCATTTTCTTTATCCAGGTAAAGACTCTCAGTAGCCGCCGACAATATTTCATAATCTTTAACCCTTCTTCTCCCTTCATGTAACAGAACATTAATAATGTCCGCCGCTACATCTGCATAGCTTTCAAAATTTTTCGTCACAATATCATTCGTTTCCAATAGCTGTCCTCCCTGTATGATTGTTCTGTCAATCCATGAATTTGCGGCGATACGCCATCGACTGTCCTTACACGTCTAAGCTTTTTAGAATATTGCCTATCCAGACTTTCTTAAGATGTGACTACTATAGCACATGCATATTGATTCTGCAAGAAAATCACAGGTAAAAAACCATACAAAAACAGAGCTGTGGAAATTGGTACTTTTCCACAGCCCTGTCTTTTGTGCAATTTGTCATTTCTCTTCGTGACTACTGCTGACACTAATCCAGATCAAACAGTTCCGCCGCACTGACGGTCAGACTCTTAACGGCGCCTTCGGTCCGTTTGGTTCCGTTGTCGTAAACAGTTGTTGCACGGATATAGATTGTTGTAGCGTCCTGATCATTCAATGTAACTTTGCTTCTGCCGGAGAACAGGCCCATCTCCAATGCCGGAATTGCCAGCGTATACACGCCGTCGTTAGTCACAGAATAGTATGCCGAACCGATTGCAAAATAGTCCTTTCCACCTTCTGTAAAACGATTGTCCCCACCGACAATTACATGTGCATTCACTGCCGTTCCGGCAGAATTTGTCACCGTAAGCCCACTCAGAGGTTTCACCTTCAATGTGCTCTTGCCGTATGCAATTTCCATGGCATCCGCATCTGTGGATTCCTTGAAAAGTTCGACACGAATCTCTGTTGTGGAGGACAGAATATTATAATCTGTTGCCTTGAAATTCACCTGAATATTATTGCTGCGATCCAGAATCATTTTATTGGCTGCATCGTACATCATATAGACAGAGTCGATGGTGTTTCCATTATTATCCTGGAAAAATACAGAAGGTGCCTTGGTTCCGGCATTATATGCTGCGATCATCGTATTGACAAACAGCTTTTTCTCTGCTTTTCCCGTTGGTTCCGTATGTCCCGCTCCGGAATAGGTTACATTACCCATACTATAGATATAGTAATTATTCACAATATCTTTCGGACACACATTATACAGATTTACACCATTGTCATTTCCCCGTCCGTTTCGCCATTCAAACTGTGTTTTCCGGCTCTTTGCATTGTCAGACAGATCTGACAGACAATACCATACAACAATGTCGTTCTTGCCGTCTCCGTCCTTGTCCAGCTCCATGTTGGGCTGCAACCACTGGTAATGGGTTGCAGCTACCGTCAGGGTCTGCTGTTCTTCTGTGGTTATACGATACGGATAATTTGTAATCTGTCCCTGATTCACCTGAGTAACTGTCATATCCGGTCCTGCACCGTCTCCAAAGTTTTTATAATCTCCCAGGACAGTAATTTTGCCTTGAGAATTGACAGTCTTATCCATCCCCTGATAAAACAGAGAATTTCGAATGGGGAAATAAAAATCAGCGTAAGACGTTCCTTTCCCCAAAATTGCATTGATCCGGTTCTGTACATAACGTACCACTGTATATTTTGTCGGTCCCTCAATATTTCCGACGGTCTGGTTGCTGCTCCTGTCCGTTCCCGGCTTCCATGCCGTATCATAATTGTACTGTGTATTCAGGATGTTATAGTAATTATCATAACGCTTCCTCTGGGCATCGGACAATCTGGAATTATTCCTCTGGGCATCATAGTATTCCCGTAAGGCGCCATAACGATCCAGTCCCACTGCCGCACGCATGGTCTTATTGAATTCATAACCCCAATACCAGTTTTTACCGTTGCCTGCCGTACTATTGATATAGGAACTGCTGTCATGGGTGAACAAAACGCTCTTGCCGTCCTCAATATAATCACGGATAGCCTCGGATACCGCCATGTTTTTCAGACTCTCATTTTTACTTCCGAACTGATAATTATCACCGAAACCGAGAATCAACATGTCATACTGTTGGAACTTATTATAAGCAGCATTATAATATGCTTCCGATATCTGTTCCTCGGTCCGTAATCTTCTCACCTGATCATCCGTCAGAAGTCCGTTAATAAACGAGGATGTCTTCACAGACTTAATTGATACGTTGAATTCACGAACACCGTTCAGCAGAGATTTTACCTCACTGTCCGACTCAAGGTTCCATAACGTTTTGCCTGAGGATGCGCTTCTGTCAGACATCAGCTGCAGCACAGAAATGGGCTTTCTCTCCCCTCTGTCCACTGCGGTATATCCGGATACCGCAGTTCTTATCAGCGTGTCAGCATTGTCATAAAAGATCATCTTCCACGGCAGAACTCCCTGATAATCATCCGGCAGTCTTCTGACCACTTTATAGGTATAACCGGTACGAAGTTCATAATGTCCATTGTCGTTTTCGGACACTTCCTTCCACTCCTCACCGGATCTGACATACAGATTCAGACCGGAAAGTTCCTCTGTCGAAGAAAGCTCCTGACCTATCACATCCGATCCAGAAAAACGGCCGTCGGAATTTTTATCTATATAAAGTTTACAGTCATATGTTGTACTTATCTGTGAAGCTGCTGCATCATTTGACAACGCAAAAATGTACTGCAGATAATATACACCGTCTGTCATCTTCAGGAACGTGTCATTGATACCGTCACCATTATAATGCAGCTCAGTGGGCATATAATCCTCTCCGAGATTTTTGACCCATTCGATCTGCAGTTTCGACAGATTCAGATGATTGCCAAAGATCCTCTGCCGCTCTTCCCGTGCATTTTTCTGTTCTGTGGTCTCCCTTGTGGCCGCTACCATCTGACTCTCTGCGAACACACTTTCCTGCCAATACTTGTACTTGCCACTCTCATCCTTTGACAGGGCAAATTGTATCAGCTGGTAAAAATAAGAGCTTTGATCCACCGTGGACTTATTGGCACTGACATCCCCATCCACATTTGTCAGAAGATCATCTGCAAAAATCACCGGATAGCCTGCGGAAATAAACTGTTCAAACTCCTTTTCCCTGGTGGAGTTCATATCATTTCCCGGACCACGGTATACGTTTGCATCATGACTTAAGGAATCATCCCTCAGACGGTTTTTATTGTCATCTGATTCACTATTATAATCATACAGATCACCAATATGTGTATAGATCAGACCATTCATGGATTGATCATTATAAACAGTCTTGCCGCTCTTTATATTCATGGTTCCGGTACGGGCACCCACATAAATCATATCATAACGGTCATTGAGATCCTCCACCTTGCCGATAAATTCCGCAGATGCTATCTGGGTAATCGCTATGTTGCCACCATAACTGCTCTGCCCCATAAATGCTTTCACAGCATCAGCAGACAGTGCCCCCGTTCCAAAATCATAGCAGGGCTCCAGATCCAGCACCGAAATTGCATCCTTCACCTGGCTTCTGTGGAGATACCAGTTTAAAATATATCTTGTCACAGAGGCTTTACTGATTTCCTCTTTCAATGTTGCAGCAGTACTATTCTCCTGGGCAATCAGGAAATTTTCATATTGAATCTCTTTCAATACCTCTGTATAGATCCATGCTCTGGAAGTATCCGATTTGATATCTGTCAGATAATCCGATGCAGCATAGGGTCTGGAACTGTCATTATTCAGGTACACATTCTCTGTCAGATATTCTTTCAGCATGTCGAGAGCCAACGTGTCCGCACCTGTTACCTGCATTGCTGCAGCGTAGGATCTGATACTTACATCCACGGTATTTTTCAGGGTATCTGCATTGAGAGTGCCCCAATATGCATCTCCCTGACTATTCAGCGCCGTTGCCACAGTATCATCCGACACCTGTAACAGTGTCAGTGCCAGTTTTTTCAGCACCTCATTGCCCTGTGCACTGTTCTTCGCATAAAAGTTATAGTCCATGATCACCGGCACTCTGGATGCATCCGAACGGACTCCGCTGTCGTTCATACCAAATACCATTTTTGCAAGCATTGTTGCCGCAGAAGTCATGTTGGAAGGCTCCTGGGCATAGGTACCCTGACCGGAAAAATAGATCAGATTCACATCCTGCAGATCCAACCCACAGTAAGAGTCCTCTGCTGTGATGGAAGCATCCCCAAGATCTGCCAGTTGTTGCAGCGTAAGTGTCGTCACTTCTATCTTCAACGTATCAATATCATCGCCGGTTGCCGTACCATTCTCATATCGGCTGGTACCAGTCAGATTTAAAACATTTTTTTTGAACCATTCTTTATTGTAAAAACCGCCATTATAAGAAACGGTATCCAGTGCCGTCTCCCGGTCATCCCCTACAAAATCATAATCATAGCTTAATGATGGATCCTCATCCCTGTAAGTAACCTGCAGGGAACCAGGCGTTACCAGCTTATAATTTCCGGTCTCGTCATGTACATAAGTATCCCTCAGCCTGTAATCTCCGGCAATGTTACTTACTGTCATTTTGGAAACATAATAGTCACCGTTTTCGTTGCTCTGAAAATCAACAATATAGGCGCTGGCAATCGTGGTATCAAACTGATATGCCCCGGCCGTCGCATCCCAGGTCGCCCAGAGCCGTGCCTGATCCGGAGCTGCATGATCTATAATATACAGATTTTTGCTGATATCACTGTTGCCATAGGTTACGATATTATTCGCATTACTGCCTAATACCGAAGCCGCCTGTGTGGCAATTTCCGGATCATTGTCAGATACTCCGGGCACCGGTACGGAAATGGCTGCGGAGGTTGTCCGAAAACTGCCAGGCAATGCCGGATCTGTTCCGTATACAATTTGTCCCATGTAGGTATATACAGCATCCGGTTCTGTGCCAACTTTCTGATATACGGTCTTTCCATCATAATTTCCGGGATCAAAATTCGAGGTATCGCCCGGTGTTAGTTGCTGCTCCGAAATGGCATAACGACCTTCTGCATATCCCCTGGTACTTCCGGTACTGTCAACGATTTCTGTCTCCAGACCATTCGAACCACCGGTGGATTTATTCGAGAAAACGGGGGTCACGCTCTTCAGACTGCTGTTACCGTCATTTGCAGTTTCCAGCACACTGTATCGGTTGTAACGTATATTTGCGGAAACCTGCTCATTGTCTGCAATTTTCTGATAAACTGCATCGATCTGTTGATAATGATACCTGCCGGAATTGTTTCCGCAATATACAAAACGTCCCTTTAACTCTTCCGTTCTGGCATTTCCACTGCCTTCACTATAGGTCGAAAACGTAACGGGACCATTTGTGGTCTCTTCTTTTAAAACTGCGTCAGCAGACAGATTGGCTCCGATGGTATTCATGGCATTCTGTCGCTCCGTGACAGATGGCATCTCGGAGAGTTTTCTCCCCTCCGCTACCGGCTCCTCTCCTCCTGCCAGATAACCGATGGTGGCATTTTCCTTTGCCGGAACGATCTCCAGAATATGAAAAGTACCATCGGAGGAAGCCACTGTATCCTGAACAAGCTTCTCGATACCGGGAAGAGTCCGCTCCTGCGCATTAACCTCCATAGAGCCATAGCTCTGACCGACGCCGACGGCCAAAGCTATGGTGAGGATTCCTGCTATATACTTTTTGGAATTGCGTTTCCAATTCATGGTCATTTATTATCCTTCCATTCCCACCAATCCGGTCTTTTCTCTACAACCAGTAAAAGGTTTCTCTTATGCTCCGGATATCGTTTGTCATAGATTGTCATAATCAGATATTCATTTTCTTCATGCGCACCAATGTCAAACTGCACCTGAGAAAAAGGAAGATGCATATTATCAATCTCAGCAAACTTAGTATTTGAATCCAAAGGCAGTTCTCCCTGGAAATATCCTGCCAGCTGTGCGGCTCTGTGTCCTCTCTCTCTACCGGACTCAAAACCATACGCATGCAGATCATAACGATTCGTCCAGGTGGGCCTCTGCACTGTGATCACATGCTGATCATTGGCAAATAAAATATCAACCACAGGTACCAGAATCACTGTCTCCGCAACCAATGTGGAATTATCCAGACTCCACGCCTGAAGCTTCAGCCGGTACTCTTTATCCCAGGAGATATAGCTGAGGGCTCTTACTTCTGTAGAAGTTCCTGTATTTTCATTTGTCAGATATCCCTCCTGATGTACATCATCATAAGCACCATCGTATACATTAAATCCAACCTGATCTGATTTCTGGATTCCGTTCCAAACCTTGAAATCATTGTTCAGATCACTGGGAACATCCGCAAATCTCCAATTTACAGCTTCTTTATAATTTCTGATCTCACAGGTGATTTTTCCGTTTCTGTTCAATACAAACTGACTGGAATAAATATAAGGCTCTTTGGCACTTACCGTCGTCTTTAAGGGAGGAATTGTAATATCGATCTCTCTGGTGATCCTTACATCCGCAGACAACGCAACCTCCGCACGTACCCGGACCATGGTATCTGTCATATTTCCACATTCCAACTCCGCCTGGAACTGACGCCCGTCGGGATCTGTCAATCCGGTTATTTTATAATTACCGGCATAATCATCTACAACACTCCACTCGATCTGCGGATATCCGGCTCTATAATCTGCCCAGGACGGCAGGCACTCGATCAATCCTTTGTATCCGATCTTGTCAGTGCTTCCATCTTTAAAGCCATATGTCGTCAGGTTCTTGGCAATCAGGGTCGCATCATATTTTCCATCAATGTTGGTATAGGGCAGAACCGTCACTTTGGTAGATGCCGACATTCCCGGGTCTGCCACAGAAGTACAGGTTACCTGCAACACAAGTGTCCCTGTAGTTTCATTCCTGTCTGCAGTTAATAATCCACTCTTTTTTCCGATATCCGTACCGGCTTTTTTACTTGTGGCGTCTACTCTTGCAACACTCCATTCCACACCGGCTTTCCTGGCCTCCTCAGTTCCCTCCATGGTGTAGGTAAACTGTAAGCTGCCTCCCTGTATCACTGAAGAATTCTTCGGTTCTATATCCAGAGAATCCACCACGTGCTTCTCCACCGTTACGGTTGCAGTCGCAGCCATAGTGGGATCTGCCACGGAAGTACAAGTCACACTCAATATATTATCACCAAAGCTCTCGTCCGATGCCACAGTCAGTTTGCCGTTTGCGCTGATGGTACTCTTACATGCGCTGCCGTCCTGATAAGTGACATTCCAGGTAACTCCCTGTGCAATTGCCTCTTTATCTCCGGTGAGCTCATAATCAAACACAAAGGCCTGTCCCTGCTTCAGATCTGCATGATCCGGGATAATGCGGATACCGCTGATCCAGGAATAAATGCTGGAGGGTTCGGCACTTAAGTCATTTCGTAGCTTAATGGTCTCGGAAATGTCATAGGATTTGTCCTGATAACTGAAAGTCATGTTCAGTACTACCTTACGCTTGTCCAGTTCACTGAGATCCACGCGGAAGCTGCTGACATGTTCTGCCATCAATGCAGGCTTCACAGCAGTAAAATCTCCTACTACAAGTTCACCCTCTGCATTTGTCGTATTCGTAACTTCATAGAGATATACCTGATTGGCATCGGCGTAATCCGCACCGGCACCGCCCTGCCAGCGGATCATATAGCTGTTGTCGTTATTGATCAGGCGAAGTTCACTGACGCTGGCATTCGTTACCTCGTTGCCGTTAATGTCTTTCGCCACATTACCGTCCATATCCACCGCTTTCTGATCTGTCAGATTGGAAAAGCTGATGCCCTTCTCCACATCGATGATCAGATCGATCATCTGGTTGGCAGTCAACTGGGCTTCCTCCTGCAGGGTCAGTTCCTTGTTCCCTCTGAGATAGGAATTATTGCCGGCGATGACAAATGCGCCTATTGCTCCGGCTACTATTGTCATAATTGCAAGAGATACAATGATCTCCACCAGAGTAAATCCTTTCTTGCCAATCCTCATGGTCAACCTCCTTACGTACTTGCTTATCCTTACTTATCTTTACTTATTCAAAATCTTGCCGGTCTTGCCTACCGTCATGATCTCTATCGTTCTCGATCCACTGCTCACAACAATTTTCTGGCAGTATTCCTTTACACCACCGGACACTAACACACAGGTATCTTTTTCAAAGGCACCGGATGCCCGGTTAAACACCAGATGCAATCCCTGTGAATTCGAAACATATGGCACCAGACTATCAGACCCCTTCAGCTCCGTCAGAGAATATCCCTTGGAATCCCCTTCAAAATATACCTTGATCTCAATGGGCTCTTTCCCCAGTACCCTGTTGGATACTTCCGCATCCCCCTGCCGAATCTGTGCTCTGTATTCTTTGGTAGTGTTATCATAGCTGATCACACATTCCACCTGATTCTGTTCTTTGCCCAGGGTCAATACTCTGGTCCGTTCCAGCGTGGTCACGATCTCATCCGCACATTTCCTGACTTTTCTGCCGGTCAGTGCCGTAACGGACGTCACCATGACACCTACCAGTACAGCCATGATTGCGATCACTATGACCAGCTCCACCAGGGAAAAACCGCTATTGTTATTCTTTCTGCCAGTTTTCATATACTATCAAATCTCCCAGATTTATCTCGCTGTTCTTATAGGTCTTGCCGCTGTTACTCAGGTAACCGTCTCCACCGTTCAGAAAATCTACCACATGAAATTCCTTGGAAGTCCCGGAATTTCCTACAATGCTCCTGGAATAGGTCAATACGTGCAGCACCGCATCACGGTCTGCTTCTACCTTCACATTCTGGTCCAGGGTAATCGAACCTCCGGACAAAATCGTTCCCTTGAAATCACCGGTCACTTTTACATTTCCCGTAGCAATGATCAGCCCACTGAACGTGCCCTGACCTGCCTCCGGGTAGGTATAGTCCCCTTTTACAATCACTGCCTTGTAATCTTTCTCCGCAAGACTTCCGGTGCTGTTCCCAAAGTATTTGGCCTCCACTTTGTTTTCAGCACTTCCATTCAATACACCGGCGAAAGTCTCGATTTCTCCTTCGTTGACAAGGTTGCTATAGGCATTGGCTGTATCTGCCTTTTCCGAAGGCAGCAGCTGCTCGTAGACATCGATCATCTTCTTGGACAATGCCATGAATTTTAACTGATCAGATGCCAACAATGCCTGATATCCGCCATTGGCTCCATCACTGGTAAGTGTTGCCCCCAACAGATTTTCCCTGCTTCCTACGGCAGCACTGCTGTCATACATGGCCACATTGCCTGCCAGATGCATGATGTAGGAACCGCTTTCCTGATTCCGTACTTTAATTGCCTTAGTATAAAGCCCTGTATAAGCTTCCATGGTCTGTTGGTTTGCTCCGTAGTAATCCTGGAAATAACGGTTAGCATTTGCTCTTGCCGTGTCGGATGTCTTGTCAAAACTCACATAATAATAAACCAGCGTGATCTTGCTGTTGATCCGCTTGAAAACTTTTTGAATATTGTTCTGGGTCAGACCATAGTCTGCCAGCGTATGACCGTTCAATGTGGCAGAAGGAATGTTGAGTGCTACCTCTGTCACATCTTCTTTGTTCTTTATTTTTCCCTTATATTGCTCCAGGGTAATAGGATTACTTGCTCCGTTCAATACGGTCTTACCGGAAGCATCCACGCCAATGCACTGTGCAGGGACAAGATATGCCAGCTGGTCGCTCTTCACAGCGATGGACTGTCCCATCATCACGTCTCCCACCCCGGTATTACTTACTCCGTCTTCCGGGGTAAGTCCATCCGCAGCCTTGGTCAGGGAAATGTATGAATTTCCTGCCAGTGTCAGATTCTTTAACTGATTCAGATAGATCTCTGTATCCGTTCCGTTTACCAGAATGGCACTGCTGTCCGAAGCTTTGCCGGTTCCGAAACCGATATATTGCCCGGCATAATCCTCACCGATCTGTGTTCCGGCGGTAAATACGTTTCTTTCGCCGGTCATCTTCAGATCACCGGCCACATATACACTGTTACCTAAAAAGCTTAAGTTTCCCTGGCTGCCGGTATTGCCCGGAATGCCACCGTTCATGTCTATGGAGCCTGCCCATACTTCACCGTACTGATCCGTTTTAAGAGAAGTTCCCTGACCCAGATACAGGTCGGCGGCCACCACCATCCGCTTGTCTTCATTTTCACTGCCGGTAGTTTCTTTCCATTCTACTGTCACATTGTTTCCTTTGCCGGATTCTTCGCTTCCCACAATAAAACGTTTTGCATAAAAACTGCCCCCGATCACATTATCACTGTGAAGCATGGGATTAGTTGGAAGTGCCTGGATATTCTCCTGCGCCACCATGGAAATACTGGTAATCGCCGGTAGAGTTACGGCCTGTGCGAAGTCCATATCCGGCATCTTTACCCGGATGTCGGTCTGGATCACAGAGACATAGCCATCGGTATCCGTATAGGTCACTTTCAGACCGCAGAAAGAAAGTCCGTCGGTATACAGTTGAAAACGTCCGGTGGGCGTAGCCGTAGTCTCTTCTCTCTTCTTTTCTCCCGTTGTGGGATCTGTTGCATTTACATAGGTTTTTATGTTTCCGCTGCTGTCCAGAGCCATCCGGTACACGACTTCACCATGCTCATCCAGTGTCTCCAATACCGTTCCCTGTTTCACCTCAGTGGACAGACTGGCAAACAGTTTCGTCAGGTCATACTGCGTAATATCTATACTTCCCGGCACTGCATAATTTTCCTGCATATCTTTGAGAAAATAATATCTTAATTTATTCTGTTTTTCTGCTGCGGAAGTTGTCTCATAATTTTTCAAAACCAGCGTATATGCTGTTCCTATAGACGCAGAAACCTGTTCTCCCATGGCCGTCCGGATCTCATCCAGTACCGTCTCCGCAGAATAAAAATTATCCTTTGCTTTCAGGTTATTGACCTTCATCTGATAGTTTAACAATGACATATACATCAAAGCACTGGCTAAAATGCCAATAAAGGCCATGGCAATGATCACAACGACCATTGCTGAGCCCTTATTGTCCGTCTGTCTATGGAATTGTCTTTTCCCGGAAAATACTTTGGGATTTCTTCCGCACATCATCATTTCAATCGTCTTCCTTCCGGTATTCTCTCTGTTTTCACCTGCCGGATCATTCTATCACAGTTCCCGTCATGGTGAGCACCGGGGACTGTACACCAATCATATCCTTACTGTACACCTGCACCCTCATATCATAAATACGATTCCGTTTTTCTGTGGGTGTCAGTCCGTCATCCGCCCCCATAATATCCTTTGCCACAGTTCCGGTGGCATTTCCTGCCATGCCGGACACGCTGAGATTATTAAACGTATACTCTGTATTGCTGCGCTGGATCAGATTCGTCCGCAGCCTGCAGGCAGACTGTATGCTGGCTCCTGCAGAAGACATCCAGCCTGGCCAAGTCTCCCGGAGTTCAAAGGCTGCCTTGTAATTGTTGTTCCAGGAGGAATACGGATTAAATCCCGTGCTCACATCCTTATAGCTGTCTATTTTTTCCGCTGACGGGGTCTGCTCCACCAGGAACAGATTCGTCTGTACGTTTTTCGGATTATTTACGATCACTTTGTCCACAGCGGATGTGACCATGCTCTGCGTTGCTTCTGCTCTGGGCTGCAGGCACACAATGATATTGGCCAGTTGAGAGATAATCTCCCCGGAATCCACTGTGTTTCCACTCTCCTTCTCTTTTTTGAGTTCTGCCGCTTTGGCTCTAACCGCCTCTTCGTTGGAAAAGATCACATAGTCTGTTCCATTCTGCGGATAATCTCCGCTGATTCCTGTAATAATTGAAGAATCACAATGGTAAACTGTGGAAGCCGTCACCAGATAGACATCTGTCTCTATACTCTCTCCGTCTCCCAGATCCAGTAAAATACGGTTACTGTCTATGGAAATTTCAATGGTTTTCGTAGTATTTCTGGCAATCTCCATGATATCTCTGCCGCCGGAATAAGCTTCAAAATAACCATAGGCCTCCTGCGCTGCGTCTTCCGTTTCCGAGTACACTGCATTCAGATTGCCTGCCAGGTTCTGGATATTTACAATGTCCTTCTCATTCAGTTCCGGATAACCGTTGGGATCCAATGTTACCACCACATCATAGACACCTGAGGTCGTCTTCTCGTCCCGGAAAGTGTACTGCCAGATTCCGGGTTCTGTAGATCCGTCTCCATCCACATCCAGTTCTGCATCCTGAAGCACCGTATTGGTAAAACCGGTGGGGTGATCCGCCGTGTAGATATCCGCCATCTCCTCCAGGGTATGTGCCTCGAACTGCTCCATGACATCCTCGGCAATAGCTGTAGCATGCATAGTGTTACGGGACTTTGCGTTGGTTCTGGCGGAAGTTACAAAACTGTGCAAAAGAGGCACTACAATGATCGATAAGATCACTATGGCGATCAGCAATTCTATCAGAGAAAAGCCGTCATTATTCAGTTGTCTTTTCTCCGTGTGATTCCGCATGTTGAATACCTCATTAAGGACTGATTCCGCTTTCTCCGCACTTCGTGTTCAATTAGTCCATGTTTCCGAAAATAGTGTCTACACCCATCTGCATGTCGGGGATCCATGGTTCGTTGTATACTTTGTCGGTACCTAACAGATAATAGGTGTTCATGGTCATGTTACCAGACAGCATCCCGTCAGTCTCGTTATAGCTGATGCTGACGCCTTGAATGCTCTCGCGCTCCTGCTGGCTGTAAATGTATCTTACCAGTCCCTTGAAATCATCATAGGTGCAGGAAATACTGATGCTCAGGGGTACCTCATACATATGGGTATCTGCATACACAGTACCTTCTGTAGATACCGGGGTGCCCGCCGCTACTGTTGTGGTGGCTGCTGTGGTATCTGCCGCAGGATCTGTGGTCGCAGCAGCATCAGTCGTAGCCGTCTGATCCGCTGCCGGCGCATAAGGCACCTCAGACTCACCGCCAAATGCAATATTTGCCACTTCCGTACGGGTATAGTCCTCCAGGGTCTTTATCATCATAATGCTGTCTTCCGGCAAGATGTCTGCCGGGAAACGATTTTCAAAGCTGGTGATATATGCCTGCATCTTCTCTGTTGCCGCAAGGTAATCCGCCTTACGCTGGTCCAGTATCTCCAGTGTTGACACCTCGGACTGGAGAGAAGCATTTTGTGCCTCCAGTGTATCTGATTTCTCATTGAATTTGGTATACACCAGAAAATAGGTACACACAGCAATGAGAACACCGATAACTGCAATCAAAAGCTGAATTTCACTTTTCTTAACTTTCATCTCTTCGTTCCCTCCTACTGTGCAGACTGGGTGGAGTTATCCGCTTCCTCTGTCTCTTCTGTTTCCTCTGTCAGGTCCTTATAGCTTCCGGTGATGGAAAAAGTCACTGTGGACTTGCCGGTCTCATCCTTGCTGTCAGTAATATTACTGATCTCTACATCATCAATACTCTTCATGTTGCGGATGTTCAAGATGGTTCTGGCTGCTGCAGCCTTCCCCTCTACCGTAACTGACATGCTGATGCCTGTTTGGTCAGAAGAAAAACTGTTGGTATAGAAGCTGTCCGGCAGGATCTGTTCCAGTTCATTGATAAATTCTACCAGATTTTCATTCGGTGTCTGTGTATATGCATACAGATAATCGTATTTATCATATTGTGCCGTTGCCGCCAGATACTCGTTGTACACGGTCTGTGCCGGTTGCAATTCCTGTACCCGGTTCTGAAGATAAGCATTCTGCGCCACAGTGCCTACATATCTGGTCACAGAAGCCGCCGCCATGGCAATGGACAATATTACACCCAGCACCAGGACTGCCACACTGACGAAGGTGTAGTTCGTACCACTGACTACAGTCAGTCCCTTCGCCTTCTGCTGGCTCTTATCGATCAGTCCCACGGGGGCGAGTACTGCGCCCAGACAGGAGATATAAGCAGCCGGTCTGGTGGAACGGATAGCTTTACTCATGCCGATCTTGTCATCCATCTCGGACAGGGTATGTACCTTGCGCTCCAGGCAGTTGGTGAACAGCTTGCTCATGCCGCTGAAGCTGCCGCCCAGACCGGTAACATAGGACTTTTCAATGGGATTTTCACTGTTTCTGGAATCATAGAAGTCAATGACACGGCTCACACCCACGATCAGAGGCTCCAGGGATGCTGTGATCTTCTGTCTGGCTTCTGTGACTTGTACATTGCCCGCATCTTCGTCTTCCCAGCGTCCGGCATTTTCTTCCCAGACCTTGTCTCCCGGATGCAGCACCCTGTTCAGGCAGGTCTTCTTCTGAAAACGCTCTACTGCACTCATGGGATCGTTCACAGCATAGGCACCGGAAGCGATCATGGTCTCGATGGCATCCTGCACGCCGTAAGCCACGGTTCTCTGTAACAGCACCTTGCCTGCAGAAAGTACGGTCACGATCGTACTGTTCTCATCGATCTTGATCATCATGGTAACGGTTTCGGTCTTCTCGTCACGAAGGATCTGATACAGGCTGTTGCTGCTGTAGTCGAAGCACTCGACCTCCCAGCTGCACATCTGCGCCAGCTGATAATAACTATTCAGCAGGGCCTTGGGACAAGCCAGCGCCATGACACGCAACTTCCCGTTCTCGGTCAGTCCGCCTGCCAGATAATGTCCGATCTCATACTGGGTCAGATCCACGGGGAAATAATCGTTCGCATTGGTCTTCACCAGTGCCTCGATCTTGCTCGCCTTCACGTTGGGAATCTGTACCTCACGGCTTGCCACTCTGGTAGAAGAAATGGTGAAGATCACTCTCTTCGTGCGGATGCCGTTCGTCGACAGTGCGTTCACCAGGTGATCCGCATACTCCTGTGTCGGCTGCAGCATACCGTCCACCACGATGCCTTCCGGGGTCTCGACGGTCAATACCTTATAGACCTTCGGTTTCTTCACCTTATAGTCGATCTCGCAAATCTTCGTAAAGGAGTTGCCGATCTCAATACTCAATACGCGATTGTTCATTGCCATGCTTCTACCCTTCCTCTTAACGGTTCTTTATCGTATTTGGGACAGAAAAGTGTCCCAGGAACTTTCTAATCTCATATCAGATGTAAGTACCCAGTCTCAATGATACAGACCCAGGTACCACTGCAAGAATTCATTGCCCCACAGGACAGCGGCTGCTACCCCTGCGGAGAGATACGGTCCCATGGCGAGGACATGTCCTTCGCCGCTTACTTTCATACGGATCAGATGGATCACGGAACCAATGATACATCCCAGTAAAAATGCAAAAATAATCAATTTCCAGCCGAGTAGCAGCCCACAGACCGCCATCAGCTTCACATCACCGCCGCCAATAGCTCTGCCACCAGTAGCGTAGTACAGAATAAGCAAAAATACACTGACACACAGAAAGCCGATCAGGAAATCCAACCATTGTGTATAGTGGAAGACTCCATGGATCAGCCCCAGTGTCAGTATAAAAATGTTAAATCCCACAGGGATCTCATATGTTCTGAAATCAATCACACTTAAAGCAAGAAGTGCACTAAACAACAAGCAGTAGACTAGGGAATCCACGCTCATCCCAAATTTCCAGAATACAAGCAGGTACAGCACTCCGTTCAGTGCCTCGATGACGGGGTACTGAGCGGAGATATGTGCCTTGCATTTCCGACATCTGCCTCCCAGCGCCAGGTAGCTGAACAGCGGTACGAGGTCGTACCACCGCAGCTGATAACCGCAGTTCATGCAGTGAGACCTGGTCGTTACAATATTCTCTTTTTTCGGAATACGGTAGATCAACACATTGAGGAAGCTACCGATCACGATTCCATAAAGGAAAATCACTATGTAGAGTAAGATTGTAGGGAGCATGTCAGGTGCCTTTCAAAAAAATTATAATCCCTTATAGGTTTTTGCATCAGTTTCAGTAGTAAGGTCGTAATAAGTTCCATCAACCAAAACATAAACTGAACAAGTTCCTTCATTTACACTATAAGTTACATAGAAATTTTTATCAGTATTTTCCTCTGTACCAGATACTGTAGGAATAGTTTTAACTGTTGAAGGCAGATCAGTAGTTGCAGCAATTTTCTTTTTGTTAGCATCAGTAGTAATTTCGGAATCAGCAATATCTGTCAAATATGCTGTCTGCAAATTTGCAGCGGTCTGAATATCTTTTGACTTACGAGACTGTTCAACATATTTCAAGAACTGAGGTGCCAGCACACCAACCAGTACTGCCATGATAGCGATAACGATGATCAGCTCTACCAGGGAGAAACCTTTGTTTGTTAAGCTCTTCTGTTTCTTGTTCATAATTACATTCTCCTTTTTATGTGTTTTTTAATTTCAGGGTAGTAAGTTTTCCGCCCCATATATTAATTATCGTCCTGTCCCTACACAGAACGGATAATCCAAATAATTATAAGCTATCCAGTGCTGTATACATCTGCATCATAGGCATCATGCATGCAGCGATCAGTCCACCGACCACGACTGCCAGTACAATAATGATCATAGGTTCCAAAGCTGCCATCAGGGACTGTACAGACATTTCCACTTCTTCATCATAATAATCCGCCAACTTGTCCAGCATTTCCTCTGTATTACCGGATTCTTCACCGATACGGATCATCTGATATACCATGGGAGGAAACAATCCACTCTCCTGTAATGGTCTGGATAAAGGCATACCAATGGTAATCTCTTCTTTGGCATCTTCCATTGCTTCTTTAAAATAAACATTGTTCATAACTCCTGACACAATGTCCACTGCTTCGATCAGTGGTACGCCGGCACCCAGCAGAGTACTCATGGTACGTGCCATCATAGAGGATGCTGACTTTGTAGTCAGTTTTCCGAATAAAGGTGCCTTCAGTGCGATCTTTCCAAAGAAATGCTTTCCGGCATCGGTTTTGGCAAATGCACGGATAGCGAATACCAACGCAATAATTACCGGAATAATTATAAACCAGTAATTGATAATTCCATGGCTCAGATTTACATAAAATTGGGTAATCCATGGTAATTCTGTACCTAAATCTTCGAACATTGTCTCATAGTTTGGAATGACCATCACCAACATTACAATGGTTACAATAATAGCCACAACGCACACCGCTATGGGGTAGATCATTGCCTTCTTTACCATTGACTGGGTCTTGTGGGAACGTTCCAGCTGGGTTGCCACACGTTCCAGTGCTATCTCCAGACTACCGGATGCTTCACCCGCAGCCACCATGTTCACCATGATCCCCGGGAATACCTTCGGGTGCTCTGCCATGGAGTCTGCCAGGGTCTCACCCTTTTCCACACTGATGCGGACTTCCTTCAGTGCATCCTGTAATCTCTTGTTCTCTGTCTGTTCGCAGAGCATTTTCAGGGATTCGAGGATGCTGACGCCCGCTTTGGTCATGCTGACGAACTGGCGGCACATGACGCTTAGATCCCTGGCCTTGGGCCATCCGCCGATCTGGATGTCGATGTCTTTTGTCAGGAAGCTCTGTTCTCCCAGATCGATAACGGTCAGCTCCTGCCTTCTCAGTTCTGCCATTGCCAGATCTTTGTTATCCGCTTCCAAGCTTCCCTTTACTTCTTTTCCAGCCTTTGTGATGGCCTTGTAGCCATAGGTCGCCATGTGCCTTCCCTCCAATTACGTCTCTATCTTTAACTTCTCCCCAACTATGTAAGACGGGTCCCGGTCCTGAAAAGGTCCAGATTTTTGAAAAATTTTTATAAATATTGATAATTTTCTATAAAATATTGCGGTTTTTATAGAATTATACGTCAAATGATACCTTTACCATCTCGGAGAAGGAGGTGGTGCCGTCCAGTACGTAGTCCGTGGCACTCATACGCAGGGTATGCATTCCTTCTTTTAATGCTTCTTCTTTTAATATATCGGCACCCTCCCGCTTGCTGATAATGTTTTTCAGCTTCGGAGTGATCTGCATGATCTCGTAGACACCGATACGACCCTTGAAGCCGGTATTATCGCATTTGCTACAGCCGCAGGGTTCGTAGATGGTCACTTTTTCCTCTTCCTTCAAGCCCATGAACTCTTTTTCATCCTTGGTGGCCTGCTTCGGCTTCTTACAGAAGGGACAGAGTCTGCGGACCAGTCGCTGTGCGATAACGCCGATGACGGAATCTGCGATCAGGTAGGATTCGATTCCCATATCCTCCAGTCGGGTGATGGTGCTGGCGGAGGAGTTGGTATGTAAGGTACTTACCACCAGGTGTCCGGTGATGGATGCCTGTACGGCGATGCTGGCGGTCTCCTGGTCACGGATCTCACCGATCATGATGATATCCGGGTCCTGTCGCAGGATGGAACGCAGTGCCGTCGCAAAGGTAAGGTCTGCCTTGGTGTTGACCTGTACCTGGTTGATACCGTCGATGTTCGCCTCGACAGGATCTTCGACGGTGATGATGTTCACGTCTTCTTTGTTCAGTTCACTCAATGCGGTATACAGGGTGGTGGACTTACCACTTCCGGTAGGTCCGGTTACCAGGATGATACCGTGAGGATTTTTCAGGATATAGTCAAACTGTTCTAATTCGTAGGGTTTGAAGCCTAACTGGCTCTTGTCGCGGTTCAGTGCACTCTTCGCTGCAAGACGCATTACGACTTTTTCTCCGTATACAGTAGGCAGGATGGATACACGGATATCGTATTCCACACGGTCTACGACCTGGGTGATACGTCCGTCCTGGGGTTTTCTCTTCTCAGAGATATCCATGCCGCCGATGATCTTGATACGGGCGATGATGGCGGACAGTACGTTGACGCCGTATCTCGCTCTCTCATAGAGGGCACCGTCGATACGGTAACGGACACGGATGATATTTTCCATAGGTTCGATATGGATATCGGATGCACGCTGGCGGACGGCCTTTTCGATCATGTCCTTGACCAGCATTACGATGGGGGAGCTGTTGATATTCTCCTCCGTGGCGATATCTTCCACCACATCCAGTTTTTTCTCTTTGGCGTAGGCAGCCAGTGCCTCGGTTACTTCTTCCTGACCGAAATATTTATCGATCGCCAGCATGATGCTGCGGGTGGTGGCTACTACGGGCTCTACCTGGAAGTTGGTGATGATGTTGATGTCATCGATGGCGTTGTAATCCAGGGGATCCGCCATGGCGACCATGAGAACGTTGAAGTTATTCTCTTTGTAGGCAAAGGGGAAGATCTTATTCTTCTTCAGAACGTTGACCGGTACCAGATTCAGTACTTCCTTGTCCACATTGACGCTCTGGAGATCGATCATATCCAGATCCAGCTGGCGGCTCAGTGCCTTCGCCAGGTCATCCTCCGATACGACGCCCTCATCTACTAGGAATTCTCCCAGCTTCTTACCCTGTCGGGCGGGATTGTCCAACGCCTGCTGCAGTTGTTCATTCGAGAGAACACCGCTGTTTACCAGTAATTCACCTAAACGGACCTTTTTTCTGCCTAATTCCATAAACTCTCTCACCTATTATTTTTATTGATAATTGGAAATATGTGTGAAATTGTAGTATTTTTTGGCTACAACTCACAAATATTTTGTCTCAATACGGAAATATTATAGCATATTTTAGATTTATGTAAATTGTTTTTAGTACTTTTGTTGCAATTTCTGCGAAAAATATTTTTGTTGCTTTATTTTCCATTTACTATTAAAATAGAGTTGTTTTAAAAATATTCTTAATATGCCACTATCTAGGCGCTTTTTCCAAAAGGAGTACATTTTTATAAGGAAACACGTTTATGATTTTTTCATAAACTCGTTGCATAACTCACTTACCTTATGTATACTGTAATTAATAGATAAGCTATATGCTTATCGTGTGGACTGACACATAAAATCCGAAATTCTTTCCGGACTTCGGGTGCCGGACAGTTGACTGGCAACGGAAAAACCAGAGTGCTTATCGGACTTCGGGTGCCGATCAGTTGGCGGACAACAGAAAAATCAGTCATAAAAGGAAGGTGTCTTTTGCTACGGCAATTGAACCTTCCTTTTTGTTTTCAACTTACCATATGAGGAATATACTATATGACCAAAAAACAAGCCATTAATATTATCACAAAGTGCGCCAAGCAATACCACCATCGTTTAGAAGGATGTCAGGTTGCCTTTGTATACCGTGACGCAAATAACCATTCTGATTATACTTCCGTCAGATTCCAATCCTACAATTTTCTTCATTTTACCGGTGTTTCACTGAGTACCGGAATAAATGCTAACAATTTTTATCGTGCCGCATTAAATAATCGTCTATCCGAAAATGATTTTTCTTTTAAAAGCAATCATACTACTGAACTAAAACTTAAAGTGTTGGATGTTATCATGAATATTGACGTCAAAGCTCGTATGATAGGAAATTATAGCGGCCCTCACCTTGAACTTTATACCGAAAAAGTCACAGGCACTACTACTGCCTGTCTTGGGCTTATTCAAAATAATGACTACTATATTCCAAACAGCGTTTTAAGCGAAGACATCCGTTCAATTGTACCAAAGCCTCCCGGTAAAATATATGCAATCTTCAAAAAGCCCACTAATTCACATTTCTATACAGAGCTCACATACAAATCGCCAACAATAAAAATTACCGCCAAATGTCTCCCTCATAATCTAACCAATAAAATTGATCCGTTTCTTTTAGAAAAAGATCTGTCATGTATACAATAAACCAGCGAAAGCTTTCCTTTCGCTGGTTTAAGTTACAGTGTCACCGCGTATTCACTGTCGTACATTTTCTTCAGATTTTCTACGCTGTTATATTTTTCACCAATGCAGAATTCCTTGGACCAGGTCATGTAGTAGGCCCAGGGGATTCTGCTTTTTTGCAGGAGATCCACATCAGGAAGGTAGCCCACTTCTGCCAAGGCAGCCACTTTGTCACGGGAGGTGGCGGCCACCAGTTTCTCGTAGGCATCCGCATAGTCTGTGGCCTGATACTCCGGGAGGTAGACATCTATGGATACTATATCCACGTATTCATCTCCGGGGTAGGCTTCCTCTATATCGCTGTTCCATACCCAGAGGAGGTTGTGCAGGTCTTTTTCTTTTGTGTAGTAATCAAACATCAGGCGGTACAATTCTAACGCCACTTCTGCGCCCTTTGCTCCCCACCAGAACCAGGTGCCGTAGGATTCGTGGAAGGGGCGCCAGAGGATGGGGATGTATTCCTGCTGAAACTGCTGTAAGATTCCGGCGATCGCATCCATGTCATGATAGAAGGCGGCTCTCTCCGGAGTTCCTTCCTGCAGTATTTTAGCCGCATCGAAATCGGTATGCTCGGTGTAGAAGCTTTTGTCTCTGCCGCCTAAGGGCGAGAACCAGTGAAAGGTGAAGGTCAGAATGCCACCGTTATCATTTTTGCGTTGTTCCACCGCCCACTGCAGCGCCATCTCTGCGGTGCCTTTATTTTCTTCTATTTCCGTCAGGCATTCTGGAGAAGCGTCTGCGTAATTGATATTCGGAGAATACCCCAGCAGCTCGAAGCCACGCAGCTTGGGCTCTTTTCCGGTGGTCTGCCGGATATAGGCAATCTCCTCACTGGGGATGGTCTGGGTGTGCTGACCGGTGATGATCTGTTGTCCCACAGTATTTTTGAGGTATTCCAATAATTCCCTTGCTTCTTGTGTAGCTTTTGCATCTGCTGTTGTCATATTTTTCTCGTCCATATATACTCCTCTTTCTCCTCCATACCCTAGACTTCAACTTCCGTCGGGTATACAGGCTTGTTTTTTCTCTTTATACCCACGCCTACGACTTCCCTTGGGTATACAAGCTTGTTTTTTCTCTCTATACCCACGCCTACGACTTTCCCCGGGTATACAAGTTTGTTTTTTCTCTTTATACCCACGCCTACGACTTCCCTCGGGTATACAAGCTTGTTTTTTCTCTTTATACCCACGCCTACAGCTTTCCCCAGGTATACAAGCTTGTTTTTTCTCTCTATACCCACGCCTACAACTTCCGTCGGGTATACAGGCTTGTTTTTCCTCTCCATACCCACGCCTACGACTTTCCTCGGGTATACAAGCTTGTTTTTTCTCTTTATACCCACGCCTGCGACTTCCGTCGGGTATACAAGCTTGTTTTTCCTCTCTATACCCACGCCTACGACTTCCCTCGGGTATACAAGCTTGTTTTCTCTCTCCATACCCGCCGTCACAAAAAATTGAGGGTACAGAGACAATATTTCCCTCTCTGTACCCTCAGTTTAATGCAATCCGGAACGAATCGCAAGCTCTATTCCGGCTTTATACTTCCTGATAATCATTACCGGTGTCGTTCTTCTCTACAGGCTTTGCATCTTCTGCCTTTTCCTTGGCAAAGCCCTTTGCCAGCATCTCGTTGATATCGAGTCCGGTGGACTCTTTGATACCGTCGGTGACCTGGGTCACGGTGGTCATGATATCGCCTGCCAGCTTGCTGGAATCGCCGCCGAACATCTTGATGGAATCTACGTTCATGTAGCCCTTAGCCACAGCCTCTGCGATCTTGGGCAGCTGCTCGAAGTATACCTTCAGAGTATCCAGCTCCATCTGCTGTCTTGCAGCGTCGCCGTACTGTTTCATAGCTTCTGCTTTTTTCAGGATACCGGCTGCTTCTGCCTCTGCCTTCGCCTGGATGGCTTCTGCTTCTGCTTTACCTTTGGCTGCTACCGCAGCTGCCTCTGCCAGACCGGCTGCCTTGACTGCCTCTGCCGCCTGCTCCTTGGCAAATCTCTCTGCCTCGGATTTTGCTTTCTCAGCTTCTGCCTGTCTCTGGATCTCGAAGAGTTCAGCTTCCGCTCTCTTCTGTCTCTCGTACTGCTCGGCATCTGCCTTCTGCTGTGCTGCGTATTTATTCGCTTCTGCTGTCTTCTTGACCTCAGCCTCCAGAGCTTTCTCCTTGATGGATACTTCTCTTTCCTTTAATTCCAGTTCCTTCTCCTGACGGGCCAGGTTCGCATTTGCTGTGGTGATCTCCACGGTCTTACGCTGTTCCTCTTCCTGGATCTTATATGCTGCGTCAGCTTCTGCCTTCTTGATATCGGATTCTTTCTTCAGTTCTGCCTTCTTGATCGCCAGTTCAGTCTGCTTCTGTGCGATCTCGGTCTCTGCAATGACCTGTGCATCATTGGCATCCTTCTGTGCCTGTGCTCTGGCGATAGCTACATCTCTGTCTGCCTGTGCCTTTGCTACGGAAGCATCCTTCTGGATCTGGGACATGTTATCCTGTCCCAAAGCAGTGATCAGGTTGTTCTCATCCTCGATCTTCTGGATGTTGCAGGACTCGATCCAGATACCTAACGCATTCATATCCTTCTGCGCCTTCGCCTGAACCTCGTCACCGAAGGTCTTACGATCGTTACACAGCTCCTTCAGGCACTGGGTACCGATGATCTCACGCATGTTACCCTGTAAGGAATCGGTCAGTGCGTCACGGATCTGATCCTCGTTCATGTTCAGGAAGTTCTTCATGGCTGCGTTTGCCATCTCGGTGGTGATCCTCTTATTAGAATCGGCACCTGCCACTACTTCCCCTTTGGCATTCACGGTGACATCTCTCTGGGTCAGGACTCTGACCTTAGCCACAGCGTCAATATCTACACCGATGAAATCCTTGGTAGGGATATAGCCGTTGGTCTTGATGTCGATACTGATCTGCTTCAGGATCAGTTCATCCTTTTTCTCCAAAAAAGGAATCTTGATACCGGCACGTCCGATCAGGACCTTGGGTTCTCTCTTGATACCGGAGATGATGTAGGCTTTGTTCGGTGATGCCTTTACATAACCGGATGCCAGGATCGCCAGAATGGCAATGGCAAGTACAACGATTGCGATAATACCAATGTTAATTTCCATACGTACTCCCTCTCTTTTCGCTTTTGTATTGTATGAATTGGTTTCGTACTGTATGTATCATAGCATAGAAAGTTTGAATATTACAGAACTATTTTTCCACTTTTCTGTGCTTAACATTGCAATTTACGCACGATAGCTGAAAAATCCATTCATTATGCAAATCATCTATATGTAAATCATCTATATCACATCCACCTGGATCAGTTTCATTGCCTCGATCGCAGTCTTGTGGGTCTCGGGTGTCACGCAGGCGCAGGCCTCTTCTATCACGCAGACTTTCGCTTCCGTCAGGGTCGCTTTGGCAATGGACACATTACTGAGTACACAGATGCCGGTACAAAATCCCACGAAATCCAGTTCCAGATCCCCTTGTGCTTTTTCCCACAGCTGCTGATACTTCGGAATCAGGGAAATCGCACCGAAGGTAGGCTTTTTGATCACGGTCTGCTGCCCTTTTGTAAAAGCTTCATCCGCCGCCTTTGCAATATCCGCCTGAATCTTCCAGCCTTCGGTTCCTTCGATGCAATGCGGTACCGGCAGCTTTTTACCTTCCTGGGTATCCATATAGTTTTCCGCATGGGTATCCATCGTGAAGATCACTTCGTCATAATTGCCGTTTCTGATCAAATCTATGATCTTCGGCACAGCTGCCTGGCATTCTCCGTTTCCCAAGGATCCTGTGATAAAATCATTCTGTGTGTCGATTACCATCAATACTTTTTCTGCCATCATGAAGCCTCCCTGTTTTCTCTATAGATTCATATTTTATCTGATTTCTGCCAGATCATACGGTGTTGCCTGGTATACATAGTAATTCAGCCAGTTGCTGTAGAGGTTGTTGCAATGGGATCTCCATTGCAGCAACGGTCTCTGCTCCGGATCATCGCCCGGATAGTAATTATAGGGAATCTGTATCGGTAATCCTTTGTCCAGGTCACGGTGATATTCATTATTTAAGGTATAGCGGTCGTACTCCGGATGTCCTGCCACGAAGATTTTTTTCCCTTCCTCGGCAATGGCCAGGAATACTCCGGCTTTTTCGGATTCTGCCAGGATCGTCAGGTCTTTGCAGGCATGGATTGCATCCGCCGGTGTCTCGGTATGTCTGCTGTGAGGTGCCAGGAAAATATCATCAAAGCCACGCACCAGCGGTATTTTCCGGTTGGAAACCTTGTGCTCATAGACGCCGAACAGCTTATGGGGCAGCTGTCTCTTATTGATTCCATAATAATGATAGAATCCTGCCTGTGCCGCCCAGCAGATGTGTAACGTGGAGGTCACATGGGTCTCCGCCCAGTCCAGGATCCGGCAGGTCTCATCCCAATAATCCACTTCCTCAAAGGTAATGTCCTCCACCGGGGCACCGGTGACGATCATACCATCAAAGGTGCGATCCTTGATCTCATCAAAGGTGGTATAAAATTTATTCAAATGACTGGCAGGAGTATTCAAAGACACATGGCTCTTGGTGTTCATGAATGTCACATCCACCTGCAGGGGTGTATTGGACAACGCACGCAGCAGCTGCAATTCCGTGTCCTGCTTTACCGGCATATTATTCAGGATCAATACCTGCAGCGGACGCATATCCTGATGGATGGCTCGGAATTCATCCATGACGAATATGTTCTCATTTTCCAGTATCTCTTTCGCAGGCAGATCATTTTGTGTCTTAATAGGCATTTCAGTTTCCTCCGGGTTCTCTTCGTTATTCCTCGTAAGGGATATTATATGTTTTCAGGAATTCCTCTTCTGTCAGGATCGGAACCTGCAATTCTTTGGCTTTCTTATTTTTGGAAGACGTGGATGTAATGTCATTATTGATCAGGCAGGTAGTCTTGCCTGTCACGCTTCCGGTGACCTTGCCACCCTTCTCCTCAATGACTTCCTTCAGGTCATTCCGGCTGGCATAATGGTTCAGGCTTCCCGTCACTACAAAGGACATTCCGGCCAGTGTCTGTGCATTCTCGTCAATCTGCGGAGTCTCTATGACCAGAATCTCCTTCAGATGCGCAATCTTCTCCAGGTTCCCGGCATCTTTCATATAATCAGCAAACGCTGATGCAAGGACTTCCCCCACGCCGGATATGGCGCTTAAAGTCTCCACATCCGCCGTCTGCATCCGCTCCAGATCATAATCAAAATACCTGCACAGCATCTTGGCATTTGCCACACCGATTCCGGCGATCCCCAGTCCGTAGATCAGTCTGGGTAATGTCGTATGACGGGCAGTCTCAATGCTTTCCATCATATTCTGATAGGACTTTTCTCCAAAACCTTCCATTGCAGTAATTACATCTTTATATCTGTCCAGCCGGAACAGATCGGCATATTCATGGATAAATCCCTGATCGATCAGTTTCTCCAGGGTTGCCTCGGAAAGGCCGTCAATGTTCAGTGCATCCCTGCTGACGAACAGGGTATAGGACTTAATCTCCTTGGCAGGGCATTTTTCATTGGTACAATACAGGGACTGTACTTCATTCATCTGGCGGATCTCTGTGGGCTGTCCACAGACAGGACATACCTTCGGAATCTCTATGTTATCACTGCCGGTAAGATTCTCTGCGATCTGCGGAATGATCATATTTGCCTTATAGACTGTAATATGATCTCCGATTCCCAGTCGTAAGCTTCTTACAATACTGATATTGTGCACAGAGGCACGACTGACTGTAGTTCCTTCCAGTTCCACCGGTTCAAAAATAGCAACCGGATTGATCAGTCCGGTACGGCTGGCACTCCACTCGATTTCTTTTAAAGTCGTCTCCCGAAGCTCATCCGCCCATTTGAAGGCAATGGAATCTCTGGGGAATTTCGCCGTTCTTCCCAAGGACTGTCCATAGCTGATGCTTTCATAAGTAAGCACCAGTCCGTCAGAGGGAATATCGTAATGTTCGATCTTATGTTCAAAATCTTCGATTGCAGACAGGATATTATCTTCTGTCACTGCCACATGTTCTACCACTGCAAATCCCTGTGCCTGTAAAAAAGCAAATTGTGCCTCTTTCGAGTCATGGAAATCCACGCCGTCCGCTTTCACCAGGGTAAACGCATAAAATCTTACATTTCGTTTTGCCGTAATTTCATTATTTAACTGACGTACGGAACCGCTGCACAGGTTACGGGGATTCTTATACTTTGCCTCTGCATCCGCAATTTCTCCGTTGATCTTTTCGAAATCACTGTAGGTGATCACCGCTTCTCCCCGCAGGATCAGTTCTCCGGTATAGGAAATATTCAATGGAAGATTTTTAAAAGTACGGGCGTTATTGGTAATTACTTCCCCGATTTCGCCGTTTCCTCTGGTTACCGCTTTTGCAAGTTTTCCTTCACGATAGGTCAGCACTATGGTCAGACCGTCCAGCTTCCAGCTTAGAATTGCAGGATTCCCTTGCAGCCAATCCCGCAGTTCTTCACGGCTTTTCGTCTTACCAAGTGACAGCATGGGACTTTCGTGGCGCTCTTTGGGAAGCTCATCCACCGCTTCGTAACCCACATTTACCGTAGGGCTGTTGGCCAGCGTAACACCTGTCTCTTTTTCCAGTGCCACCAGTTCATCATAGAGCTTGTCGTATTCATAGTTGCTCATGATCTCCTGATCCTTGGCATAATAGCTTTCCGACGCTGCATTCAGTTGTTCTACCAGATCTTTGATCCGTTCTATTTTGGAAGACTGCATCTTGTGTTCCTACCTTTACTTTTTTAATCACGATTTAACATTCCTGCATCTTTTTGAAGCTGTTCCAGTTCTTCTCCGGTGACCTCACGCCATTTTCCCGGCTTCAGATCCCCCAGCAGAATGTTCATGACCCGGACTCTTTTCAGGGCTTTCACCCGATATCCACAGGTCTCACACATCCGTCGGATCTGTCTATTGACTCCCTGAGTCAAGACAATGTGGAATGTAAATTTCCCGATTTGCTCTGTCTCGCATTCCCTCGTAGTGATGTCCAGATCCTTCAGATAAATACCTTTCTGCATTTTCCATAAGAAATCAGGTGTTATTTCTTTATCTGTTCTTACAACATATTCTTTTTCATGGCGGTTAGCTCCTCGCATCATGGCATTGATGAGGTCTCCATCGTTAGTCAGAAGGATCAGCCCCTCGGAATCTTTATCGAGGCGCCCGGCATAGGTCAGACGTTCCGGATAATGGATCATATCCATGATCTTTTTCTCTGCATGGGGATCTCTCTCTGTACAGGTCACGCCTACCGGCTTATAGAATGCCAGTACCTTACAGGCTTTTTTCCCCTGTAATATCTTTTTGCCCACCTGTACCGTATCCGTTTCCTCTATCTGTTGTCCCATTCCGGCGATCTGCCCATTCACCAGTACTTTTCCCTGTTCGATCAGTTTGTCAGCGTCCCGTCTCGAACACACGCCGCACTGTGCCAGATATTTATTTAATCGTACCACGCACTTCTCCTTCCGGAATTCTTACCGGTTTTATCAGATTTATTCTGCCGTTTCAAAATCACTGAGGCTTTTTACCTTCGGAATGCCGTTACCGTTCTCTACGCCCAGCTTGGCCGTCTGGTCTGCCAGCTCGTTATATTTGACCTTGGAATGGGCAGGAACCTTGGTAAAGCGGATCTGTATCTTCTGTCCCCAGCTCCGCATGGTCTGGGCGTATTTCTGTGTCAGTTCATTCTTACTCTTCCAGGCTCCTGTGACCCATTTTTCAATCCCTTCGTAATCATAACGGATCTCGATCGCAGAAAAGCCGCTGTTTAGGGCAAACCGAACCGCATACATGGCTCCCAGCATCTCACCGGAGACATTCCGTTGTTTCAGGGAAGCAGGATTGTCTCCATTGCCGTATTCCGTGTATATTCTACCATCCGGAAGAATAAATACACAGCCAAATCCGTATTTTTTCAGACTATCCTGATAACTGCCGTCTACATATGCAAGCAGGCTGCCCTCTTCAGGACATTCCGCATTATCTGCATTTTCGGGATATCTTCCCAGGCCATTCCATTCTGCCATAGTTTATGTCTGTCTCCTTTTTTCGATTAAGAAACCATATTTTGAAGCATCTCAGCGGATAAAATTGGTCTTTTGTGCAGGCTCTCTTTCCGGGAAGTTCACTCCGGCAGCCTTTCCTGCCTCGATACATTTCAGCAGCCATGCCATGTTGTTACCGAGCGTGCGCATTGTCTGCATTCCTTCCAGATCCTGTTTTACCTCTTCCGGGGTATTGCCATGTACCTGATTCCAATACTGACTGGATACCACCGGCATACAATTGATGGTAAAATATTTGTTCAGCTGGTCGAATGCCGCAGAGGCTCCGCCTCGTCTGCAGCTTACAATACAGGCTCCCGGCTTGCCCTGAAAAAGAGCACTCTTGCCATAAAAAGCCCTGTCAAGGAAAGAAGTGATCATTCCGGAGGCCGATGCATAATGCACCGGAGATCCAAAGATAAAGCCGTCCGCAGTTTTTGCCTTTTCCACAAATTCGTTCACGCCATCTTCCCTGAAACATTTTCCTGTCTTCAGGCAGGCACCGCAGCCGATGCATCCGGCAATGGGTTGTGTGCCCACCTGTATGATCTCTGTCTCAATACCGTTTTTCTCCAGGGCTCCCGCTACTTCCTCCAGCGCTGTATAAGTACACCCTTTTGCATGTCCGCTTCCGTTTACCAATAATACTTTCATCCTTCTACCTCGATTTCTTTGCCTACAAGCAGGCAGAAACCCCTGTTATGACAACAGTAAGTTTCTGCCTCCCGTTTTTCACAATTATTTTTCTCTTTTGTCTCTTGGATCCTATCTATTCCGATTTTTCTTCTGTCGGCTTCTTATAAAAAGCAAAATCATTTTTGCCGTTTTTCTTCACCTGATACATGGCATCATCCGCACACACGATCAACTGTTCCAGATTATCTGTATCCTTCGGATAGCTTGCAATACCTATACTTCCTCCGATCCTGCGTTTCGTTCCGCAGAGTACCACATCCTTGGTAAACACCTGTCTGCACTGGTACGCAGTCCTCTCTACCAGCATATTCTGACTGCTGCGCAGGATCAGAATGAATTCATCCCCGGCGAAGCGGTAAGATGTCAGGATCTGGGACTGCATATCCCTCAGACGGCTGGCCACCTGCTGCAGTGCCTCATCTCCTGCGGTATGTCCATAAGTATCGTTGATTTTCTTAAAATTGTCAATATCCAGCATCATAACAGTACAGGGTACTTTTGCACCGATCAGCTGCTCCAGATCCTTCATGAATTTGCTCCGGTTCGGCAGTCCGGTCAGGAAGTCATGCTGTGCAGCCGACTCCATCACGTTCCTGGCTTCTTCCAGTTCCTCAAGTAATTTTCTTCTGCGGAAATTATCAAAGCATACCCATAGGATGATCACAGTCAGTGCAATGATCAGAATCAATGCAGGAATTAATGCTTCCTTATTTCTGATAAAGAAATTCTCTTCATGATTCACAAACTCTGTGTCCTTCGGAAACTGCCCTGCTTCCAGATGATATTTTTTCATTACTTCCTCATCAATGCAATAGATATTAGGGCTGTCCTGCACTACACTGATCTCTCCACTGTCCGTCCCGTTCGCAATGTCCATAGCCATATGCGCCGCAATTTCCCCTGATTTAAACATGGAAACCACGTTGCCGCCCAACAATCCATCGCCGATGCCTGCTTCCACCATGCGGTAGACGGGCACTTTGGCATATTTTACGATCGTACGCACTGCCTGTGCGCTGTTATATTGCTTCTCACTGCCATCCTTTGACATGGTGATATAGATCAGTATCGTCTGATCATCCACCCCGCTGATAGCCTTTTGAAGTCTGGATGTTACAAGCTCTGAAGCGTTAATCTCGGAGAATTTCAGATTTGGATATTCCTGTGCCACACTATAGAAGTTTTTCCTCTCCGCTTCGCCCGTCACCGAATCATCCAGTATCGCCACCACTTTGGTTGCCGCAGGATTCACTTTCAATGCCATATCAATGTTTTTTTCCACAGACAGTGTTTCCAGAATTCCGGTCACAAGAGGATTTTCTGCCGCTTTCATGGCATATTCTACATCATTCACACCTTCAAACACAATAGGGATATCATCAAACAGTTCTTCCCTGTATTCCATCGCAAACTGAAGTGCTGCATCATCTCCCACGATCACAACATCATAGGGATCCGTATTTTCCAGATGGTATTGCAGCATATCATGAAACATATTCAACCATTCTTCCGTCCGGAAGCGCTTCGTGTCCATGAATTCATAATCAATGGTGGTACCTTCGTCCACCCCTGCTTTGATTCCCTCGATCTGTGTCTGGACTGTGTCCCATCCATAAGAATACGAGCTGATAAACAGTACTCTTTTTCCCTGATTATTTTCCTGTGCCTCTCCCTGTATGGAAGCCGTTCCCATAGCTCCCATGCCTATGAGAATAGCCAACGACAGCAACCATGCTTTCCACCTTCTCATATTCTATTGTCCCCCAATTCCAATTCATTTCTGTCACTTATACCGTACAGTTGTCTGTACCTGTATCTTTATAGTACTATTTTACCACATAACTTTTCGAAAACAAAGAGATTAATTTAACCTTGTAATAATTCCCTCTTCTTTTTTCTCCTTCATTTTTCCGCGAATGGTAGGTACGGCTCCCAGTGCCACAAACAGATACAGCAGGAACAGATTCCCGATATAACTTCCAATATCAATGATTTCCTCTGCCAGTGCATAAGGAACCAGACGGTAACATTCAAAAATATTGTAACCGGCCTCTCCTGCACCGGCATCACGGAACAGGATGATCGCCCAGTCCACACGATCTGCAAAATAGGTCATCACGATCATAATGATCACGCTGATAACCACTGCTTTTTTATTGAGCTTTCCTCCAAGCATTTCGTATCCCTTTAGGACACACACTGCCATGATCACACCAGAAAGTGCAGCCACATATCCCAGCTGACTGAGAATAAGAACGCTCAGTGCTCCCAGCAGAGATCCCAGCAGGGCACCTACGATACCACCGATGATGTTTTCCTTTTTCTGAGCGGTCTGCTGTGCCTTCATTGCCGTGTCGCTGCGCATTTTCATCTCGCAATCCGGACACAGATGATAGTATTCCCCACTCATTTTCATTGCAGCAGTCTCTACCTGCTGTCCACACAGATCGCAGCAGGGGTAGTAACTGTTGGCACGTAAAAAGGCGGTAGTTGCCGTAAGACACTCATTCATGGCATCCTTCAGATTCTTTGCCGTAGCCTGCACTGTGACCCGGATATCCATATTCTTCTGTCCCAGACAGCCGATACTCTTGCTGCTCTTCTGAAATGCCTTGATCGCCTTTTTGTCCAATACAGAACCGTCTGCACTTTTCGCTGCAGTATGCAGGACAATGGCAAAAGGTCGACTTTCATCGTAAGGATATGCAATGAAGTCAAATCCGTCCCTTGCGCCATGGAACAGATCATTTGCCTCGTCATAACGCAATCCGGTAGCCATTGCCACTTCCTGATATGTTTCGATTATCTTTTTCTTATTCATTTCTCTCTCCCTATCTTTCGTATTGATAAAATCATACCTCATCTATTTTACACTTTACTGCGCTACCTTACAACCCCAATACGCTTTTTTAGCTATTTATGCAAAAAGCTGCAGGGCGATAGCCCTGCAGCTTATATTTATTCTTTCTGATTTAACACTTGATTTCCAGGTAACCCAGTAATTTGCTCATATCGTACTCTTCCAGTACCCCAAGATTGGAATCGTAGAATTTTCCGTCATAATGTACCAGGTAATGGCAGAAACGTCCCATTTTTTCCATCATGATACAGCATTTCGGCAGTACAGCGGGTTTGCCCTCGGTATATACGATGATGTCTGTGTGATCGATACCGTAATAGTTCAGTGCGGAGATCACACGTCCCATAGTAGCCTGCCACTCTCTGCAGTCCATAACGCTGATCACCTCGGCAATGGTAACACCGGCCAGCATTGCCACGCATGCCTGACCGCACAGACCGTCTTCCGGCTGGATGATCACGTTCATGCTGTCGATCCTGCGGATAGGATTTTCGAAGCTGTAAGGGCTGTTCTGATCCATGCGGATCAGGGAACCATTGATATGCAGCAGAATCTTATGGGGAACGCCAAGTTCTACTTTCACTGCGTCTTCCCCTGTAATAACGATTTCATAGTTACCTTTCTCCTTGGGATGCAGTTCACACTCAATAATATTGTTGTCCAGTACAATATCTCCCTTGATGACTTCTCTCTGCTGACATACTTCCCATACATTGAAAGGAATCTGAATGGTATATCCTACATCCTTCTTCTCTACTTTAGATTCAAAAAAATATCTCATGATTTATTCCTCCGTTGCTTTTGCTGCCCTTAAGTATTCTCTTAAGAAAAATAATTACGAAAGCGGTTACATTTGCTATTTAACTTGATTCTAGCAAAAATTTACAATCTTGCAAAGAGCTTGTAGGAAAGTACTGAAAAAAAAACATCCTGTCAAATTTTTATCATAATAACAGTGCATAAAATAAGCCATGCACCGCAAAATAATCCCTCTGCAGACGCATGGCTTATATATGTTTTTGAATTTTTTGAAGTGCTACAGGCCCAAAATTGCAGATGCCACACGGAAATATACCAACAGTGACATAGCATCCACGATGGTGGTAATAAAGGGGCTCGCCATGACCGCAGGGTCAAAGCCGAGGCGTTTTGCCAGGATCGGCAGTAAGCATCCGATGATCATGGCAATCACAACAGCTGCTACCAGTGTCAGGCATACAGAAGCCGCCACCAGCACTCCTACTTTATCCAACAACAGTAATTTTACAAAGTTCGCTGCGGAAAGTGTGATTCCACAGATCAGTGCCACGCGGATCTCCTTGAAAACGACCTTCGGAACATCCCGGTATTCGATCTCATTCAGAGACAATCCACGGATGACCGTAACGCTTGCCTGGCTTCCGGCATTACCACCGGTATCCATCAGCATGGGGATATATGCCACCAGCACCGCACAGACGCTCAGTGCATCCTCAAAGGATGAGATAATGGCACCTGTAAAGGTTGCGGACACCATCAAAAGCAGCAGCCACGGAATACGCTTTTTAAAGGTCTCAAATACACCGGTCTTCATATAAGGCTTATCGCTTGGCACGATAGCCGCCATTTTTTCCATATCCTCCGTGGTCTCTTCTTCCATGATATCCACGATATCATCCACGGTAATAATACCTACCAGCCGATTTTCATTATCCACCACCGGCATGGCCGTAAAGTCATATTTTTTAAACTGTCTGGCAACTTCCTCCTGGTCCATCAGTGTATTGATGGAAATGACATTCTCATGCATGATGTCACCTATGATCTCGTCACCATCCATCAAGAGCAGATACCGCAGTGCTACCGTTCCCACCAGTCTTCTCTGGGCATCCAGCACATAACAGATGTTGATGGTCTCACTGTCGAGACCCACTTTACGGATCCGTTCAATCGCCTGATTCACCGTCAGATTTTCCTTCAGGTCTACATACTCGACCGTCATGATGCTTCCGGCGGAGTCTTCGGGATAACGAAGCAGATGGTTAATGTCTCTCCGCACATCAGGGCTTGCGTTGGTCAGAAGCTTTTTGACAATATTGGCAGGCATCTCCTCCAACAGATCGGCCGCATCGTCCGCCATCAGGTTGTTGATGATGTTGGCTGCTTCCTTATCTGACAGGGAAGTGATGATCTTCTGCTGATTATCCATATCTAAATAGGAAAAAACGTCTGCCGCCAGGTCCTTGGGAAGAATGCGGAAGACCTTTAACATCTCTTCCTCTTCCAGTTCTTCCAGAAGTCCCGCAATATCGGCATCGTTGAGTTCAGCCAGGTACTGGCGCAGCTTGGTGTACTGCCTGGTGTTAAGAAGCTCTAATACCTCTTCCAGTTCTTTGATCTGTTCCATGATGATCCTCCTTATGATGTTTTCTATGGGTGTAACTTACATGGCAACTTCGCCCCGGAAGTGGGTTGTCAGAGCTCTTCTGTGTACACTTCATAAAAACCACCACCTTTCCTCATGGAATCAGTTCAGGACCCGGTTCAACAAATAAATATTGCCTTATATTCTTACGAATGTGAACCTTCACCGAATATCCATCAACATTTCATGGTTCTGAACAGTTAATCATATTTTAACTTTTTGACTATTCTTTGTCAACGAAATACATCTCTTTCAATTTCTCAATTTTTACCTTCCCGGAAGTGATTTCTATCAGGTTTTTCCTGATATTTTCCTCTTCTTCCACCGGGATGTGTAAAATAAATTTTACATTTTCCGCATAGATGCTGTCCACAGGAACGATACCCTGCTGTCCAAAATAATATTGCAGCTTTCCCACATCATTATAATCAGCAGTCACTTCCAGTTTGCAGCCCTTCCGCATGACACCGGTCTGGCAATGGGCAAGCCCTTCCTTTACCGCCTGGCTATACGCCCTCACCAGTCCGCCAGTGCCAAGCAGGGTACCGCCGAAATACCTCGTCACCACCACTGCAATGTTGCGGATTCCCGAACCTGTCAGTACTTCCAGCATCGGTCTCCCGGCAGTGCCAGAAGGTTCTCCGTCATCACTGCATCTGGTAAGTTCTCCTCTGTTTCCTATTATAAATGCCGAGCAGTTATGTCTGGCATCCCAGTATTTTTTCTTCATTTCTTCTATAAAAGCTACGGCCTCTTCCTCGGTTTCGCACTTACGGATCGTTGCGATGAAACGGGATTTTTTCTCCACGATCTCTCCTTCGCCGCCGGATAGAAGGACTCTGTAGCTGTCTGTTGCTGCCGTATCACCCATGTTAACCTCACTTATTTTTGTTTTCCTTCGGATTCTTTTCCAGTGTAGCATAACTTTTCCAAAATGTGAAACCCTTATAACAGTTCCGCCATCATTTTCATAAAAGTGCCTGCTACGCAGTCAGCGCCGCTGTGCGGCTCATCTTTTTATTCACCTGATGGCGCTTCGCTCATAGAACGATTAAAACAGTGCATTGTGTGCAAGCACCCAAGCCCTGTTTTTACCGTTCTATGGCGGAACTGTTATTAAGGAATTCTAAAGACTGGAAAGAAAACCTTTATTTACATAGCATTATTTGGTATAATATTTTCGTCTGTATCTCAGACAGAAAGGACTTGTTTTATGAATTATGGTAAAAAAGGTGTCCGAACGAAGCAGAAGACACTCAACTCTAAATCACAAAAATGGGGAAGGAAGCTCGCACTGATCTGTGTCAAGGTCATGCTGGCCGCTGTCGTAGGCATCGGCATCTGCGGTGTAGCTGCCGGTATCGGTGTCTTCCGCGGCATCCTCTCTTCGACTCCTACGATCCGGCTGTCCGATGTCGTGGCAGTAGGCGAGGCTACTATCGTATATGATAAGGAAGGCAATGAGATCGACCAATATGTCAGCACCAACTCCAACCGTCTCTCCGTAGGCATGGACGAGATTCCTGACTACATGGGCAAAGCCTTCGTAGCCGTCGAGGATGAACGTTTCTACCAGCACAACGGTATCGATTTCAAGAGTATGCTACGTGCCGGCTATCAGTTTTTAAAGACCGGCGGTGAAGAGGCCCAGGGTGCAAGTACCATCACCCAGCAGCTGTTAAAAAACACCGTCTTTACTGACTGGACCTCAGAAGGCGACAACATGATCAAAAAGATCAAACGTAAGATTCAGGAGCAGTATCTGGCACTGGAGATTACAAAGTACTACAGCAAAGACGAGATCCTGCTGCGCTATATGAATGCCATTAACCTGGGTCAGAACACCCTGGGTGTGGAATCCGCTTCCCTGCGTTACTTCGGCAAGCATTGCAGTGAACTGACCATTTCCGAATGTGCAGTCATCGCCAGCATCACACAGAACCCTTCCAAATATAACCCCATCCGTCATCCGGAGGAGAATGTGAAGCGTCGCGCAACCTGTCTGAAAAAGATGCTGGAGCTGGAATTTATCTCTCAGGCTCAGTACGATGAAGCAATAGCGGATACCGATGCGGTATATGAGCGTATCGGTCTGTACGATATTGACTATCAGGAAGCAAATGCCACTACCGGCTCCTACTTCTCCGATGCCGTATATGAACAGGTAAAACAGGATCTGATCCTGTCCGGTTATAACGAAGCCATGGCAGAGACGCTGCTTACTTCCGGCGGATTGCGTGTGGAATCCACTCTGGATCCCAAGATTCAGGCAATTCTGAACGAAGAATATGCAGATCCCTCCAATTATCCGGAGAACGTGAAATGGTATCTGAACTATGCACTTACCATTATCTCTCCTGATGGCACCAAAAATAACTTCAGTAAAGAAAACATGATGACCTGGTTCAAGGAAAATCAGAATAAAAAGTTCAATCTGATCTTCTCCTCCCAGGATGATGCTTATGCGGCTGTAGATACGTACCGTTCCGCCATGTTAGCCCAGTTAGGTGTGGAAGACAATGCGGATAACTACGAAGAGACGATCACCATGACACCTCAGCCGCAGTCTGCTATGGTCATCGAAGAACAGAGTACCGGTCATATTGTAGCCATGATCGGCGGCCGTGGCTCCAAGGAAGGCCGTAGGACCCTGAACCGTGCTACCAGTGCAAAGCGTCTGCCCGGATCTACCTTCAAGGTAGTGGCCTCCTACGCTCCCGCTCTGGACAGTGCCGGTAAGACTCTGGCAACGGTCTACAACGATGCACCGTTTAATTACGCAGACGGTACTCCTGTACGTAACTGGTACAAGTCCGGCTACCGTGGCATCCAGAATATCCGCAGTGCGATCCGTGACTCCCTGAATATCATCGCAGTCAAGAATATCACTGTGATCACGCCGAGACTTGGTTATGATTATCTGCTGAACTTCGGCTTTACCACATTGACCGACGGCGTTCAGGTAGGCAACGAGATCAAGTCCGATGTGAACCAGTCTCTGGCTCTGGGCGGTCTGACTTACGGTGTTACTCCTTATGAGTTAACTGCCGCTTATGCAGCCATTGCCAATAACGGCACTTATGTGACGCCGAAGCTGTATACCAGAGTGACAGATTCCGACGGTAATGTAATCCTGGATAATACGAATCCTCCCACCAGACAGGTGATCAAGGAAACAACTGCTTTCCTGCTGACCAGTGCCATGCAGGATGTAGTTACTTCCGGTACCGGTGGAAAGGTTAACTTCGGCGGAATGGCCATTGCCGGTAAAACAGGTACTACAACAGGACCTACCGATGCATGGTTTGCAGGATATACACCTTATTACACCGCTGCTACCTGGACCGGTTACGATAACAACGTAGACCTGAACAGTGCGGAAGACGGTGTCTCCAAGACATTATGGCGTAAGGTGATGAAACGTGTACATGAGGATCTTCCCAATACCCAGTTCCCGGTTCCTACCGGAATCGTACAGGTTGCGGTATGTTCCCAGTCAGGAAAGCTGCCGATCCCCGGTCTCTGTGACGGATGTGTTTATACGGAATACTTTGCAGAAGGCACGGAACCTACGGAAAGCTGTGATGTTCATTATCAGGGTGAGATCTGTGCTTACGACGGATTGCCTGCAAGTCCTGATTGTCCGTTTAAGTACGTTGGTGTAGCTACTATGCCTTTGGTCGAAGATCCTGCCTTACAGCAGGGTTCTACCGTGATTGTCAACAACCCTGACGGTACCCAGACAGTAATCACGCCGAATACCAGAAGTCAGTGTCAGCATGACGCCACTTTCTTCGCCAACCCGGATTACGAAGCCGTGATCAATCAGCAGCAGGCTGAGATCAATGCAAGAAATGCCGCTGCACAGCAGCCACAGGAATAAAGCAAAAAGGTGCGCCGCAGGGCGCACCACTTAAAAAAAAGTCCCCGGAACTTCAGATTCCGGGGACTTTTTATATCTCTGATACTTATATCCAACTACTACACAATACCCTGTGCTGTCATAGCATCTGCAACCTTCAGGAAGCCTGCGATGTTCGCACCTGCTACATAGTTGCCTTCCATGCCATACTTCTTGGCTGCATCATCCAGATTGTGGAAAATGTTTACCATAATCGTCTTCAGTTTGGCATCAACCTCTTCGAAGGTCCAGGAAAGTCTCTCACTGTTCTGGCTCATCTCCAGAGCAGAGGTAGCTACACCACCTGCATTGGATGCCTTACCGGGGCAGAACAGAACACCGTTCTTCTGGAAGTACTCGGTAGCTTCCATGGTGGTAGGCATGTTGGCACCTTCTGCTACAGCGAATACGCCGTTAGCTACCAGCTGTTTAGCATCCTCCAGATCCAGTTCGTTCTGGGTTGCGCAGGGCAGAGCCACGTCACACTTCACGGTCCATACACCGTGCTCGCCGTTTTTCTTCTCATGATACTGTGCACTGGGTCTTGCAGCAGCATACTCGGTCAGTCTTGCACGCTTTACTTCCTTAACTTCCTGTAACAGTGCTACGTCGATTCCTTCAGGATCATAGATCCAGCCGGTGGAATCAGAACAGGTAACAACCTTAGCCCCCAGCTGCTGTGCTTTCTGGATAGCGTAGATAGCTACGTTACCGGCACCAGATACAGCAACGGTCTTGCCTGCGATATCCTTGCCATTGCACTTTAACATTTCCTCGGTCAGATACAACAGTCCATAACCGGTTGCTTCGGTTCTTGCCAGGGATCCGCCGTAGCTTAAGCCCTTACCGGTCAGAACGCCTTCATACAGGCCTGTCAGTCTCTTGTACTGTCCATACATATAGCCGATCTCTCTTGCACCGGTACCGATATCACCAGCGGGAACATCGGTATCTGCTCCGATATATTTGTAAAGCTCTGTGATGAAGCTCTGACAGAAAGCCATAACCTCTCTATCAGATTTACCCTTGGGATCGAAATCGGAACCACCCTTACCACCACCGATCGGCAGTCCGGTCAGAGAGTTCTTGAAGATCTGCTCAAAACCAAGGAACTTGATGATACCTAAATTTACAGAAGGATGCAAACGTAAACCTCCCTTGTAAGGTCCAATTGCGGAATTGAACTGTACACGGAAACCGTTATTCACCTGTACCTGACCCTTATCATCCACCCAGGGTACACGGAACAGGATCTGTCTCTCGGGAGTTACCAGTCTCTCTAACAGAGCATCCTTACGATATTTTTCCTCATTTGCCTCGATCACCACGCGAAGAGATTCCAGAACCTCTTTGACTGCCTGATGGAACTCGGGCTGTGCAGGATTCTTTGCGACTACCAAATCAAATACTTCATCAACATATGACATCTGAATGTCCTCCTTCAATTGGTATACAGTTTCATGACAACCTGGTTGCCATATGCTTTATTATAAAACGACTTTTTTAATTGTACAATAAACTTTATTTCACTAAATCGTAAAAGTTTTAGACCATTTTCTATAAAAATTGCACAAAAAGGTATGCAAGTATACAATTTGTGCGTTATAGTGTATGTTATTTTGACGAAAGCGGTCGTTTTGTATGCTATAAATACTCTTTTAATGTACGGATATTGGAATTTTCCATCTCAATCAGTTCCCTTGCCAGACTACGGCAGGAGGTCCCTGCGAACTCTTCATTGTGAGCCAGCACCTTTTCCATCTCCAGTACTCCGTTATTGCATCCTTTAATGATCATTTCTGCAATATGACCGGTACTGGTATTCAAAAGCGTATTGTAACCAATTCCCATTCGCAGCATTGCATTCTCCATGGCATTTTCACGATAAGTCTGTGCTTTGCCTTCTATCAGTATCTGCACTGCCCTGTCACGAAATCTTGAATAATGCAGTTCCTGCTCCGCTACCTCCGATGCCAGTCTGTCATCATAGATTTTATCTGTAATAGCATCCAACGCTTTCATAGCCATCTCTGTATTTCGCTGAATTTCTCTATAAATATTAATTTCCTGTTTTTTCAGGGTTATATTCTTAGATTTACTCATAAAAAAACTCCTTACCTTTTTTGGTAAGAAGCTTTCCCGGAATTATCTTATTCTATTCGCTGTCGGGCATTCGCCCTATTTCTCCACGCAACACGAATTGCTCTGCAGCTATGCTGCTCTCGCAATTCCACCTACATTCGGATTCCGCTGATTTGCTTCCGCAAATCGCTTCTTCCTCATGTAGGTGTGATTTTCTCAAGTTCATAAGTCGCTGTATGCAAGCATCCGCGACCTTACGAACTTGGAAAATCTGTTATTGCACATATTCGCTCTTTACATATCCGATCTGACCGTTATATTTGATTTTGCTCCAGTCGCCTTCCGTACCCACCAATTCCGCAGAATCGCCACCGGAAAGAACACCCAGGCGGTCTGCCGTCTCACTGGCTGAGGCACGTACATTGATATTGGTTGAGGCAGTAACAGTTCCTACAGTCTCTGCTCCGGCAGCGCTCTCTGCCGCCTGCAGGAACTCTGTCTTGATATAGCCTTCCTTGCCTTCATAATCTACCTTGGTCCATCCGTTCGGGCGCTGTTCTATTACCTGAAGCTTGGTACCTCCTGACACTTTGCCCAGCTTATCAGCCTGCTCACTGTCAGAGCTTCGCACATTCACAGTAGTTGTAGCAGTCGCATACTGCGGTCCCTGTTGTTCTTCTGCAGGCTGTTCACCGCCCTCTGTCTGCGTATCCTGACCATCTGTGGTTCCCTCTTCACTTCCGGTGTCTGTATTCTGCTCACCGGTTACCTGGTCTGCCAGTTTTTCACCTACGACAATACTTACCTGGGAATCCAGTTCACTGATATATTGCAATACTTCCGGATGTTCTACCATAAGTTCATTATATTCTACCGTGATCTTGTTGTTAAATTCCACAACATCATCCTGGGTACTTACTTTCTTGATGTAATCATTTACTTCTTCGCTGTTCTCTCCCCGTTTAATATACAGTCCACCCTGATCATTTGTACAGATATACAGTGCCTGATATCCGGGAACCTCCTCTTCATGGTCTACAAAGGCAATCTTATAATATACATAAGCAATAACAGAACCTTCTTCCGGTCCCGTCTTGGTATAAATTTCCAATGTCGGATAATAATCAATATACTGTGACAGCTCCAGATAACGATACATATCTTTATCTGAAATTTCATCACATACAGAGCGAAGTGTAGTCTCATCTCCCGTAGCCATTGCATTATAATACGTCGCCACCAGAGTATAAACTGCTCCTTCTTCATTGGCCACCAGAGGAACCTCTTCCGTTGCCGCTTCCGTGATAGCTTCTCCGGAAACCGTTGCCACTTCTGCCGCCTGCTGCTCTTCTCTGTGCTTATTTCCAAGGCTCAGGCTTACAGATACTGTGACAGCCACGGCTACAACAACTACCGTGGGCAAAATCATCTTACTATGCTTTATGATATAATTACCAACAGAATGTACTTTTTCCTTCCACATATGACGTCCTTTCCAACTCTCAAAACCTTGTAACTGTTCAGCTAAAAAGTTTCTATAATCGCAAAAAGCCGCAAGCGGCTTCTCTTATCACTCTCTATAGTCAAGGTGATGTAAATGCATCCGACAGGAATCGAACCTGCATTAAAGGCGTCGGAGGCCTCCGTTCTATCCATTAGACTACGGATGCAAATATTACAAATTTGTTACATCACCTCGACTATAATATCATATATCACTACATATGTCCAGTTTAAATTGTTGGAAAAATTTAGTTTTTTATAGCATCCTTATCTCTTTTTCTTTTTTACAGAAAAAATACAGATGATCCGACAGAACTTCTTCCGGCGAAATCTCCGTTCTGTTTACCTCTAAGATCATTTCCCTCAGTTCGTCCTCACCCCGTTCCTGTTCTTTCGGCAATAAAAGAAATTCATGTACCGAGCTGGGAATCAGATAGAAGTCTCCGTTCAGCTGCTCTGCCATCCGTTCCAGCACTCCCGGATACAAAATACTGCAGGCACCATAGGTCTTACGGGAATTGGTCAGAATTTTCATGGACACTTTTTGCATAATATCCTGTCTCATTTCTTCCGGGATCTCCTGCAAAAGATCACCCAATACATTTTCCATCGGAATTATCTCACTCGGAAACAGTCTGGGTGTATTCTCCATTGCACATTCCATCAGATCCCTCTCTGATACTCCCCAGTTATCAAGATGTGACCGGTAAATGGGAATCATCCCATTCTCCACTCCGCCACTGTCGAATGCATAATAAAAGCAAATTGCCAGATCCAGCATGGGAATATAAGGAGCCTTCTCCAGCAGTTCCACGTTTTTCTCTCGATTCACCAGGCGGAAACACACTCTATCTTTCACCTTGTCAAATTCTGTGAAAAAGGCAACATCAATTTTTCTGCCAACACCATCTTCCCTGAAGATGCTTACAATCTTCTTAATAATTTCCGCAAAAGCCACTCCGCCTTCATATGCCTCCCAGAAGGAATTCAGATAAATCGTTGGCATCACATGCTCCTCTTTCTTCCGGATCATCAGTCCCTGAAGTACCACACCATTGTTTTTCCGCACTTCCTTCAGCTCCACAGCATATTCCTGTCCCAATGCTTCTCTGACTGCCTTCTGTACTTTCACTATAAATGTTGAAATTTCCATACTTTATACCTCCATGCCTCTCCGATGCAGACTCCCCAGTCCCTGTTTTCCCATGTGTGGTATCAGTAGTACAATAAAAGGCAACAAGCCACCTTTCACAAGGATAACTTATTGCCTTACAGGTTCTTAACGGATATTATTCAGAACAGACCTGTCCATGGCTGATTATGCACGGGACAGATACTCACCGGTTCTGGTATCGATCTTGATCTTATCACCCTGGTTAACGAACAGAGGTACAGCTACGGTAGCTCCGGTCTCAACGGTAGCGGGTTTGCTGGCACCGGTAGCGGTATCACCCTTGAATCCGGGCTCAGTCTCAGTAATCTCCAGTTCTACGAACAGAGGAGGTTCAACAGAGAATACGCTGCCATTGTGAGAGCAGATCTTGCACATTTCGTTCTCTTTTACGAACTTCAGCGCATCACCTACAGTCTCAGCATTCAGTGCAACCTGATCATAAGTCTCAGTATCCATGAAGTAATAAAGATCGCCATCTTCATACAGATACTGCATATCCTTTCTATCAATACGCGCCTGAGGGCACTTCTCAGTAGGGCGGAAAGTCTTCTCAACCACACCACCACTCTTGATGTTCTTCAGCTTGGTTCTTACGAAAGCTGCACCCTTTCCCGGCTTAACATGCTGGAATTCGATAATCTGGTAAACATTGTTATCATACTCAATGGTAATACCATTTCTGAAATCACCTGCAGAAATCATAATGTATTCCTCCTAAATATTTTCACGTCATAATTCTTTAACATTTTAATATAAAAACATGCACATTTCAACTACTTTTGAAAAATTTTTCAGCATTTTTTCAATTTTCTGCGAAACTACTGTCTGTCTCCCCACAGGAAATCGATCGCCTGCAGATATCCGTCCAGTCCCTGACCGTAGATCTGCTTATTGCATACCAGTGCCGTCACAGAGACTTTGCGAAACTCTTCTCTACTCGTTATATCGGAAATATGCACTTCCACCTTCGGAATATCCACACTTGCCAGTGCATCCCGGATAGCGTAGCTGTAATGGGTATAGGCACCCGGATTGATCACAATGCCGTCTGTCCCGTCAGAATATGCCTCCTGGATCCTGTCAATGATGGCACCTTCGTGATTGCTCTGGAATACCTGTATCTCATTCTCTGTCTCTCTTGCCTTTTGGGCAATCAGATCCAGTAAATACTGATAATCCTGCGTTCCATAGATTTTCTTCTCTCTAATGCCCAGGAAATTCAGGTTGGGACCATTGATCACAAGTATTTTCATTCCTTTTCTCTCCTTCTGTACTGTTTCTTTCCTGCGTAACCGCAGCTGCAGTTCCTCCGCCAGTTCATCCGAATACCGGTTATCCACATCCAGTATGATATCTGCACATTCTGTATAGATAGCATCTCTGACCGACAAAAGTTCTCTTATTCTCCCTAAGGGATCTTCACACTGAAGCAGGGGTCTCGTAGTATCATTTTTCAGTCTCTCGTAGACCACTTCCGGTGATACTCTTAAGTATACTACGGTTCCGCATTTATGCAAAAGAGACCTGTTTACCGGGTTTACCGGAGTGCCTCCACCGACTGACAGAATTCTCTCGTATTTCTGTTCTCCGCATTTCCTCAGCATTTCTGTCTCCAGTTCCCTGAAATATGCTTCTCCGTCATCTGCAAAAATCTGCGCAATACTTCTTCCTTCCTGCCGCTCGATCAGTTTGTCCGTATCCTCCACCGGCATCCGGAGCAGATAGGACAATTTGAGCCCCAGTGTTGTCTTCCCTGATCCCATAAAGCCGATCAGCACAATATTCTTCCGCTTATTTTTCACACTATTTTCCATCCTCTGTCTTTTTCGCATTCTGCATACGTTCATATACCTTATCTGCCAGCCAGGATTCTATCTCACAGTCTGTCCACAGTTCAAAGGCAATGATCCCCTGATACAGAAGCATTCTGGCACCGTTATATGCTCTTCCGCCCTGTTCCTTCACCAGCTTCATAAAACGTGTCTCAGGTGGGTTGAAGATGAGATCATACCCGGTATGAACTCTTTGATAAAAGCCGGGATCTTCAATCACTGCCGCATCACAATCAGGATACATTCCAACGCTGGTTGCCTGAATTGCCAGATAACGTTCCCCCTCCGGCAGGGAATCATACTCGTCTACGGACAGTGCCTTTGCAAATGTTCTTCCTGCCAGATGATTCACTTCCTCTGCCACTTTCTGTGCTTTTTGCACCGTGCGGTTCAAAATGATCGTCTCTTTTGCCCCCTTATCCAGCAATAACATGGCCACCGCTCTTGCCACTCCGCCGGCACCCAGGATCAATACCTTTTCTCCCTTTACCTTTACCCTGTCTTCACACATGGCGCGGTACAGTCCCGGCATATCTGTATTATAGCCTTTGTACCCTTTTTCCGTACGCACCAGTGTGTTCACTGCTCCGATATTTGCAGCAAGCGGATCGATTTCATCCAGGAAAGGAATTACTTCACTCTTATAAGGAACCGTAACATTCATTCCCAGCAGGTTCAAAGCAAACGCTCCCTTGATCGCATCTTCCAGCCTTCCCGTCTCCACATGAAACGGAACATATGCCAGATTTTTCCCTAATACCATGGAAAGCGTATTATGAATCACAGGAGACAGTGTGTGTTCCACGGGATTTCCGATCAATCCACAGGTTCTGGTATATCCATTGATATCATTCAGCATGACTTCTTCCTTTCCGGCTGCATTGTCTGTGGTAGAAAAACAGGACAAGCTTTTCCAAATATCTCTTAAGGACGATCTGGATCTCCTCTTTCGGATGGATCGGCTTTGTGAGATACGTTACAATTCCACATTTTTTTGCACCCCATACATCCGTAAACAGCTGATCCCCCACAAATAACGTGGTATCTTTCGTTGTCCCCATCTGCTCCATAGCCCGAAAGTACCCTTTCCGTCCCGGTTTTCCTGCTTTATAAATATAAGATGAACCCACTTCATCCGCAAAACCTTTTACGCGGGGCTCTTTGTTATTCGACAAAAGCAACGTGCAAAACCCCATTTCCCGGAGCTTTGCGAAAAACTCTGCTGCCTGCCGGGTTGCCGGTGCCCCATGGGGAACCAGCGTATTATCAATGTCAAAAATAATCCCCCGGTAGCCCTGCTGATATAAAGAATTGTAATCTATTCCATATGCGGAATCCGCCTCATGATCCGGATAGAACTGTTGTAGCATCATTATCACCTTTCCTGATTATTGGCAGAGATTGTATAATCTGCTCCTTCTTCCACTGAAAATGCTGCAAAATATGCTTCCTCCATGGGAATCCACTTCTGAAGGAAATCCCACAGACGGTCTTCCCCGTTTCTCATTATGATCCGCCTCTTTTGCTGCTCACTGTCAATATCCAGAAAAACCTTAAGATCCATATAGTCTCCCAGCACCGGGTGACAGCTGTAGGCACCCTCTACCAGAACCCATCCTTTGTTTTTCACAGGTATCCGTTCTCCCGGCGCCATACGGGAACAATCAAATCTCTGATAAGAAAAGGGCTCTCCCGATTTCAGTTTCGGCAGCACTTCTGTCTGAAAGCGTTCATAGTGTACATTTCCACCGGGTTCTTTTCTGCGTTCTTCTGTCCGAAGCATTGGCGGCAAAAAGAAATCATCCATATGTACGACATCCGCATCCAGTTTCCCGGCCAGCCAGGAAGCAAGCGTCGTCTTTCCGGAGGCACAGCGCCCGTCAATGGCCACGATCCTTTTCTCCCCGGATAATGTCTGCAATTCTTTTAGCAATTCTTCCCGGCCTGTCAGCTTTCCGGGATTACATTCTGGAGATCTCATCTGCCGCCTCCGCAATGTATTCTCCCAGTTTTTTTCCAGTAGTCCCGACAATCGTGGCATGACATTTACTCATGGGGATCAGAATCAGTCTTGCACCATTGGAGGCAACCGCTGCTGCCATAGTCGGCGTAATCTCTCCCAGCATGGCATCTGCCATGACAATCCCCACCGGACCGACGATCACATCTGCCCGTCTGCTGTTAAATACTACGGCATTTTCTCCGGTAGCACCATTTGTCACACCGCTCTTCATCATATTGGCCGTAGCTGTGGCGTTTGTCCCCACAGCAATCAGTTCAGCCCCCGGAAAACGCTCTTTCAAAGTCTCCAGAAGGCTTCTGCCTACACCTCCGCCCTGACCGTCCATTACCATAATACGCATATCATTACTCCTGTAAAAAAATCACATATATCGTTTATGATAGCATGGCTAATGCTTTTTTGCAATTTATCTTGACAAAAAAATGCTGACCCTTTATTATGAATTATGCTTCAGGAAGGAGCTTAACGCCAGAAGGCATCTTACCCTCAGAAGGGGGATTATGCCATTCTGGCTTTTTTGTTACTGTTCAGAGACATTTTTCGAATTGAAGCTCTGAACAGTCCTATTCTTATCAGGAGGTCTTATCTTCATGAAAAAATTAACTGTTTTAAACAAGAGTATCATTACAGCTCTGTGTGTTGCCCTGTGTGTGGTTCTGCCCATGACACTGCATGCAATTCCTCAGGGCGGTATCCTGTTCTCCCCCATGCATCTGCCCGTACTTCTGTGTGGTCTGGTCTGTGGAGCTCCCTTTGGTCTCGCCTGTGGGCTTTTAGGTCCCATGCTGTCAAGCCTGCTCACCGGTATGCCTGTTCTTGGATATGCTCCTGTTATGATGATCGAATTAGGTCTCTATGGTCTGATCAGTGGTCTGGTCATGAAGTTATTTCACAGCGGTAAGCTGGTGATCGATCTGTATACAGCCCTGGTCATTGCCATGCTGGGCGGTCGTGTGATCACCGGTATTCTGCGTGCCCTGATTTTTGCAGGCGGCTCATACAGCTGGTCTGCCTGGGCCACCGGATATTTTGTGTCCTGCTTCCCCGGCATTGTCATTCAGCTGCTTCTGCTTCCTGCCATCTATGTAGCATTAGAGCGTGCCCGTCTGCTGCCGGTCCGCTATCCGGCAAAATCAGTTTCTGCAGAAAACAAAGCAGCATAATATCCGCTTCACATGCAGTTCAAAATGGCTCCTCTGTCTTACGACAGGAGAGCCATTTTCTGTTTGTAGATCCTTATAAAATATAATATTTCCGCCACTGCTGTAATGCTCCAGGAGAATACATACAACAGATACAGGGACGGTATCGTATGGAAATGTGCAAATATCGTGTAGACCCAGATTACACGGAACACGCAGGATCCCATGATAACAATAAACATCGGTACAACGCTCTTGCCCATAGCCCTGGAAGCTGCAATCGTACAGTCCATAAATGCCGAGACGCAATAGGAAAACCCCATGATAGTCAACCGGTACATACCGGCATCCATAACCGCAGCATCCCTGGTAAACAGAGATAAGAAAGGTCTGCCGGACAATACCAGAGATACACCGAGGAGCAATCCGATTCCAAAAGAATATGCCAGACTGATAAAGTAGCTGTCACGTACCCTCTTTTTCCTGCCGGCTCCGTAATTCTGTCCCATGAAGCTACCGCAGGCTGTGTAAAACGCTGCCATGACATCATATACCATGGCATCCGCATTGGTTGCTGCGGAATTTCCCGCCACCATGGTGGCATCAAAAGAATTTACACCCATCTGTACAAAGCTGTTGGCAAACTGGAAAATCACATTCTGCAGACCCGAAGGCATTCCCAGCCTTAAAATATCCCTCGTCAGCTCCGGATTCAGTTTCAGCTGGTCAAGACGCAGTGCATAGATCTCCCTGGAACGAAGCAATGCCTGCAGAATCAGTACTGCAGATACATATTGGGAAATAATGCTTGCCAGGGCGACTCCGGCGACATCCATCCTGCATACGATCACAAAAAACAGGTTTAAAATGATATTCAGCACACCGGCAAATCCCAGATAATACAACGGTTTTTTTGTATTTCCCACTGCACTGTATACTGCATTGCCAAAGTTATAAATTGCCAGTGCCGGCATCCCCAGATAATAAATTCTGAGATACAATACCGCCTTATCCAAAAGCTCATCTTTTGTCTTCAATGCCGTCAGCATCCACTCAGACAATCCTACCCCTAATACCAGCAATAAAATCCCCATGATCAGACTGACCAGTGCGGCGGAATGAATCGTCCTGGAAAGGCTTTCTCTGTCCTTTGCCCCATAATACAAAGCGGTCAGTACATTAATACCTCCTGACAGGCCGATCAGGAATCCGGTATACATGGTAACCAGAGTGGCTGTCGATCCTACAGCTCCCAGTGACAATGAACCTGCAAATTGTCCGATCACCGCAATATCTGCCATATTAAAGAGCACCTGCAGCAGATTGGACAGCATCAGCGGCACACTGAAGATCAATATTTTTTTACCCAGAGATCCTTCTGTCAGATCCCGCATATTTTGTTTCATTTCTTATCCTCTTCCTAAATTCATTTTCTGTTATTCTTCCACCGGCTTCCACTCCAACGTAAAGAACGGTCAAAAAGCTATTCGCTTCTTGACCGTCCCCTATTCTAGCATATCCGTTCTCTATTTTCTACTGCGAATCATGAAATTTTACGCATGCTCCTACTTTCCCTTTTTATCGGCAATCAGCGGCTTGATTGCGGAATAGATCTCACTGGTACGTTTGCTGTCCTTGAATTCCTTGTTCAGGGCATTGTTGATGCCCTGCTTGGTCTTATACTGACGGATGAATTTTACCACCTGGGGGACGATCGTCTGGTCAGCCAGCACTTTTGACACTGCCTGGCTCAGCTCATCTGGTTTATCTGTGGTTTTCTTATCTGTGGCTTTCTTTTCTGCTGCTTTCTTCTCCGTTGTTTTTGAGGTGCTCTTTTTCCGGGTATTGCTGCTCTTCTGAGCCGGCTTTTTCACAGGTTCCGCAGCCTCATCCTGTTTTTCTGTATTGCCGGATTTCTTTTCTTCGGTATCGTTGGATTCTGTTGTCACTGGCAACAGCTCTTCCATACTCTGTACTGTCACATCAACCGGTATTGCTGTCTCCTCTACCGTTTCTTCCACATTTCCGGCACTTTCTTCGACAGAAAGGTTCTGCTCTATCGTCTGATTTTTGCCCCACAGGAGATTTCGGATGATCCGTACCGGCACGCCCTGTGCTTTCCAGTATACCATCAGACTGGTAAATCCATTGTCCTTTGTCACAATAAAATAATTGGGGTGGATGTCTTCCTTCTGCTGCTCGCAGATCAGATATCCCAGATACGTTGCCAGCTGGAAATCCAGTGCGTTCTTGGTTCCCACCGCCACCTTGTGATAAATGATCTTCGCTTTCGTCTCATTCAGCATCTGGTGCAGATCAAACGTCATGCAGTCCGCATTGTCACTGTAAAATATGCAGACAGTATCATCCTCCGTCAGCAGTTCCACCCCTTCCATGCCACGACTTTTTACATTTTCAAAATCAATCAGATAATAGCTCATTTGCCTCCTCCACTGCTTCTGCGTTTTTCGTTACTTCCGGTCTGCTTTCTTCCGGTTTGCTCCAGATTCTTTACACTTTCGTCCTTTTCCTGACCATCCATTGGTTATGCCACCTTTGTCTGTCTATCTGACTCTGTTTCCACCGGGGAGCTCTTTGCCATTTCGCTATCTGCCACCTGTGATGAAAACATGGCAGTCAGTACCGGCAGGATCACCATAACCGGGAACAAATAGCGGACCTGTACCACCGGTCCCAGCAGCATTGTACCAAAATAAAGAAACGGCAGCAGACTCATCTGAAAGCTCTGTATCCGCTTCTTATACAGGCAGAATACCATCAGAAGGAAAAGCCCCCAGCTGTAAAAAGCTCCATGAAAAATAATGGATATCACAGGCCAGTTATTAAAGCAGTTTCCACTTACAATTTTTTCCAGAATTCTCTCAACCCCCGGCAGCTTTGACTGATGTTCGATACTGCCGTATCCTTCGATCTCCGAAGAATTATAGGTAAAAAGGACTCCATACCGGTCATCTGTGCCATACCCAAGATTCTCTGCCCAAGAAAAATCATCCCAGAACCAATAGCCTCTGGTCAATTCCAGAAATGCATCCAGGAATTCGTTGGGATACCGTTTTGCCACTCGCAGCCAGTCCTTCAATAGTTGTCTATGATCATTGGTGTAGGGAGCCGGAGTTACTGTACCCTTTACAGAATCTGCGATGGGAGCATAATAAGAGTCCCAATGATCTCTGCCTACATATTTTTCCAACAGTGCTGCCATTTCCGGATCCTGTGCTTCCAATTCTTCCCCATGATAATATGCCACTCTGGCAAACTGCTGGATAGGAACACTGTAGGCCTCGATCTTCGGTGCCTCCATCCCCAGCTGGTTCCCTATGGCTATATGGATGACATTCCGCATTCCGATCTCTCCCAGCACCAGGCACAGACCCAGGATCAGGATTCCCAGTTTTTCCTTTTTCGGGCGAAAGATCAAAAAAAGCAGCATAAACACCGTTACTGCATATATTGCATTATTACGGAACTGCATCATCAGGCAGCCTCCCACTACTATCAGAACATTCATAACTATTTTCTTTTTACCGTTGCTGAAATAATTCCTCTCCAGAAATATTAAAAAGAAAAGTGTAAACAAAATCGTAAATAATGTATCTTTTGTCGTACACACCACCAATACGGTATTATAAGGAAAAACAGCAAAGAAAAGTGCGGTTATGATCACAAGCCACTTTTTCCCACTCAGTCTCCAGACCATTGTTACCCCATAACCCATTACCAGGGCATACAACAGCATCTGAAATACCGCCATACATGCCATACCCGTCTGGTAAGAGCCCAGAACCGCACCCACTTTCAGGAAAAACCATATGAGCCAGGTATGGGCAATCGGCTGAAGCGGATAGAACCATGCCAGCCCCTTATAAGCTTCATTTACCTGTCTGTGAAAATCATAAGACATAATGATCGGATAATACGCAAGCCATACCGGAATCAGACATAAAAAGATGCCTGCTGCGGCAGCTGCAAACACTGTCCAATTTTTCCAGCCTTTCCCGGTCTTTTCTACTTCAACCGGCTTCACTCTTTCTATTCCTTCAAATAATAGATTTACAAATGGAAATGCCGTCACTGCCAGACAACAGGCGCGGATCAGGATCAGCCCCTTTCCCCGGATTCCACACTCTGTCATTCCCTGGTTCTGCAGCTGATATCCCATTACCATAGACAAAGCAAATAGAAAACTGATGACTGCCACATAGCAGACCCTGCGTTTCCTGTTACTTTTATTCTCCATATTCTGAAGACTTTCCTCTGTCTGCTGCAGCATCAGAAAGATTCCCACCGCCAACAGGACGTTCAGAACGCTGTAATAAATCCGGTTCACCGGCTGCAGACTGAACAGATATGCCACACCGTAGACTCCGCACAAGGTAAACATACCTTTAATGACGGTTCCTTTGTACTTTTTTAATTCATCCGTTAACGTATTCAATCGAAATAATGCCCCCTAAATTTTTATCACTTTAACTATATTGAAATTTGCAAATTCTGTCAATCATTGTGACCTATTTCTCCTGCACTTTCTTATAATTTCTGCAGGTCTCAATCAATATTTTTCTCATATTATTGGCAGGATTATACATATTGTATAAATCAGTAATGATTCCTATTATTATATTTTGGTTATTTTGCGAATTTATTTTTTGTGACAAACAAGGTATACTATAACCATCAGGAAGATACCTGAAATCAAAAAATATGGAGGTACAGACTATGACAAATTTATATACGATCACTTTAAACGGTGTTACCAAAGAAACTTATGACAGGGCAACTGATTTCATTCAGGCCCATGCGATCCGCCTGAACTACCGCCCCGAGGTCTCTGCCATCGATGTAGAGTTCCCCACAGACTTAGATCCTGCCAAGGCTCCGGAGCTGAGTGAAGCAGTGATCACACCGGTACATCAGACATTGTAATTTCAAAAGAATGATCTACGCACGAAAGGCTGCTATTCCATAAACAGAATAGCAGCCTTATATAAAATCTATCTATAATATTAGATATTAAGGTTCTTCTAAATAATTATAAATTGCAGTGGCTTATTCAAACTTACTTGCGTCCCAGTTTTCATCAACATAGTAATGAAGATAGTTAACCTGCATTACCTCAGATACATCACTTTTATAATAATCATATATCACAATATCAACGGAGTCGATTTCCTTTGCTTCCAATGCCTCAAATTTCTCCTTGACAGCAGAATAAAACATTATATTCTCTCTAACATGAGAAAACTCTCTCTCAAGTTCTTCTATTGACATATCCGGTTGATACCAATCACATGATCTTATGCTCATTACAGAACCTCTTCCTCCGAGAAAAAGTCTGTTTCTACCAGCACGGCCAACACTACTCTCTTCTGCTTCTTTCACGAACTCATCATAAGCATCCCTATACCTTTGTAAATCCACCTTTTCTCCATCTGCATAGAGTGCCATATATACCACATAATCATCTCCAACCCCCACCGGTATAAAATCTTCCAGCATTTTCAAATCATCATCATCGGACTCTCCGGTAATGCCATCCGCAGTCTCAAAGGTTGCATACTTTCCTTCCCAAGCATCCCTACGTTTATAAAATTCATAGCTAGCTTCAACAATAGGGCAATCTTCTATATCACCATATACAGGAGTTTCTATTGCAAAAACCCAATTAGTATCAACCTCCGACCAATCTTCATGAGGAACATTATATAATTTACCATTTTCATCATACTTCACAATGGTACCAGCATGAGGATTAAGAACATTCAATCCATTTTTAGTCATTTTCACCACGGTCTGTTGAAAGTCACCGGTAAGATCATATTCTTTCCCATCTGCGATAACTGTCATACCTTCATTCTTGTCATCTTTTCGTGAGAACAAACCGATACTCTGCTTCGAATCTGTGCTCTGTTCTCTACTCTCTGCGTCGCTTTGTTCCTCGTCAGCTGCAGAACTACCGCATGCCCCAAGTGCAAGCACCATGCATGCTGCCAATATTGTGCTGATTATTCTTTTCTTCATTTGTTTTCTCCTATCGTCTGTCTGATATGTTAGTTACATGTTGACATGTATAACATACATAATTCTTTAAAACAATTGTATTATTCATTTCTTGTTCCCGAAACTTTCTCGTTCTTTCTTCGTCCATAAGCCAGTTTTCCGCAGTATACCGGATATTCCTGTATTCAGAAGCAGAAACTCTTTCTAAGAACCTTTCCATAAAATATGTTCTAATTAATGCTTGCGCAACTTCACTATTTCCGCCGGACATGTTTTTTACTTTGTCTTTAAGTTGTTTCGCTGTATGAATCATACCATTACCTCCACATACATCATTACTTCATCCCTTACTCCAAGTTTAACCGCATACTCAATCAATCTTGAAAGATTCTTTTCCTTCGAGGACATATATTCCTTGATTGCTGTCTGATATAACTGAATTTCATATTTCTTTCGATCTTTAATCAAATCACAAATACATCTTTCCTTGTCATATACTTTAACCAAATTACCGCTGCTTGACGGGATTTCACAGGTTCCCATATCAAGAATCTCTGGGTTTGCATAACGAACTTCTTTGTTTTTCTTTTTGATATGTGTTGCATTATACCCGGTAGGAACAGTGAAACAAATATGACTGTATTCTCTGTCGATAAGACCATGCAAATAAAGGGCGGTCTCGCCCGAATAAATAATATTCTTATTTCGTTGCTGGAGTACAAACAACTCATCTGGCCACACATTATCTAAGATATAAATGCCATGTGCCACTTTTTCCATATCATGCTCTCTGACGTATTTTGAGACAGATGGCTTTGATACACCTAATTCAACGGCCTTCGATGTAATCAAATATCCATTGTCTTTTTCAATTAGCGATTCCAAAACATCTGATGTTGACATAGTTGTCCTCCTTATCCTCGATATTTGCTTTTGTGCTTAAATTATATTATATTTGAGCGTGAAAGTAAGCATAATCCTTATATGCTTGCAGAAGTAAAAGATAACGCAGCCGAATAATTTTACAAAAAAGCGACAGTCTGATTTACATTTTATATTTCAGGAAACTGCCGCTTCTTTTTCTTCTTTATTCTGTTTTTCTTCCTCCAACTCCCGGAGGACTTCAGCGCCGTACTTATCAATCATCCGTACCAGAAAATCAATGCACCGCTCAAATTCAATATTCTGCTGCATAAGCTCCTCCCGTCATTGTTTTGATCTGAACTTATTTTACAGAACCTGCCGGAAAACCATATTGAATAGAAATTGATTGTGAATTGACACAATCAATTTAAAAATATCCGCATTTTCTTGAACCGAATATACGTTTGCGGCAGATAGATGTCTGCCTCTTTTTTCAACACGATTCTGCAAGGCTTTCATATACGCCATAAGTCTTTTATATTGCTCATCTCCAAGGCTGTGAATCTGCTTTAAAATCTTAATATCCGACCTGGTTACTTCATAATTCGCATCTTCATCCTTATATTCCGGATCAATGCCTTTTCCTGTCAAAAGCTGTTCGGGAGTAATCTCCAATGCATCACATATAGACAACAAGCAGTCCGCTTTGGGATTTGTCTTTTTCTTCTTCCAGTCACTGATGTTACTCGTTGCAATGCCGGTTCTTCTTGAGAGTTCCAACTGGGTCATGTCATGCTTATTATATCTGCGAAAAAAATCTCTGTAAACAAAAAGCCTGCGGACATCAGATTTTATTTCTAATGTTCGCAGGCCACCTTATTTAACACTTTTGGCTATACCATACCTGTCCCATAAGCATTGAGAAGAAGTCCTGATTCTGTGACAAGCCTCCGATCAAAGCATCATCAATATCATTAAAGCTTCATTTTTTGCCCACGGTTAGGGCAGACCTTGTTGTCCTTACCCATTTCTCTTAATTTTCCAGGCTGTTCTCGTTGAGCAGGAAGTCATAGACACTCATAATCAACACGCCAGACTCATTGTAATAAGGTGCAGGTGTATCTTTGGTAATAATAATCCGTTTGAAGAAATCTCCCGTCAACATTAAAGATCTCTGCTCCTGCTCCATTTTATCCTGATTAGGAATCGCATAAGCAGACTGGATATAATAGCGCTTAGAACCCTGGTTGCAGACAAAATCAATTTCCAACTGTTTGCGGATGCTGTTACCTTTATCATTGGTGTCGTACTGTACGATAACACCCACATCCACATTGAAGCCCCTCATTTTCAGCTCATTGAAAATGATATTCTCCATGCTGTGAGTTTCTTCAATCTGACGGAAATTCAATCTGGCATTGCGAAGTCCCATATCTGTAAAATAATACTTTACCGGCGTATCAATGTATCTCTTTCCCTTCACATCATATCGAATTGCGCTGTCAATCAGGAAGGAATCACAGAGATAATCAATATACCGCTTGATTGTCGAATTGCTGATCTTCTTTTTCTTAACCGTTTGAAATGTCGCTGACAGCTTTTCCGGATTGGTCAGAGAACCGATCACCGAAGACAGAATATTCAATAGCTCCTCCAATTCTGCCTTGTTGCGAATATTATGCCTGCCAACGATATCCGAAATATAGGTTTCCTCAAAGAGAGATTTCAAAAACGCAATTTTCTGATCCGGTGTGGTAAACGTGGTCACAAGTGGAATACCGCCATAGAGCATATACTCATTCCATCCGTCCTGCTTTGTACCCTGATAGACTGACATGAATTCAGCAAAGCTTAAGGGATACATATGCACCTCATCGCCGCGGCCTCTGAACTCAGTAATAACATCCTTGGAAAGGAAGCGGGCATTACTTCCGGTTACATATACATCCACATTTTTCATACGTATCAGGCTGTTGAGGATAGATTCAAACTCTCCAAGCAGCTGTACCTCATCAAGCAGTACATAATACATAGTATCATCTTTAATCTGCTCTTTCAGATATGGATACAGCACATCCGGATCACGATATTTCTTGTTTTCAAAAGCATCAAAAGCGATCTCAATGATGTGATCTTCACCTACTCCTTCTGACAGCAAATGTTCCTTAAAAAGCGTAAAGAGAAGATACGACTTGCCGCACCTTCGCATACCGGTTATGACTTTAATAAGACCATTATGCTCCTTGCTGATGAGCGTATTCAGGTAGCAATCTCTTTTAATTTCCATGTATAGCGCCTCCTATTGAAGATTTTTGCGGTCACACGCAGAAATCTTCAATAGCATTATACCCCGTTCAGAGCTGGTTTGCAACCAACATACGAAAGATTTTTGCGGTTTACTGCAAAAATCTTCCATAGCCTCACATGCCAAAATCCGGATTTTTGTATCAACTATTCTCTTTTTCTCCGTCATTCTCTGGTACAAACTCCAATTTTATATTCTCCCCCCCCAAATCATTCAAGGTTACGAGCCATCAAGCACTCCGTCTCCACGTTTTCATGAAAACTTATCGGTTCAAGATTTTTAACAATACTTTTAAATTTTCTTTTTCATAATCATTAAATACTTCATCGCTGAAGTTTTCTCCCTCCACTAAAGGGGTATACCATACCTGTCCCATAAAATAATTTTGCAGATCTTCGTTTTTAAAAATATATCCATGCCGTGAATATATTTCATTTAATGCTAAATATATGATATCTTCCGGATAATCCTTTAGCTCATCTATGGTGTATTCTCTTTGATCAGAAGATATGATGGTGTATAAATAAAGTTGACAGCCTATGCTTGGCTTTGAATAATCTGCAAGTCGCATTTTGGTATATTCAAGCATCTGATATGGATCTTGAAATCTTTTCCGGACTGCCCATTGAACGTTGCTGGATATGTTTTCGGATTCTCCCTGTGCAACCGATGCCAATACTGTCAGTAGCATTTCTCCCTTTTCCGTCAGGGTATTGATCTTCTCCTTCTCGAAATAAACTGCAACCCATATAAGTTTTCTTCTTTGTAATAATGTCGAGGTTGTTTTCCAATGCCTGCGTGATAAACTCCGACGCATTTTCCCTGGTTAGTGTCTGAACATAGTCATGATACACATGCATCCGCTTGGCATCCGGGATCTTGGTCAGAATATCTGCGATCAGTTCCTTCTGTTTAGCAGTAGCTGGCAACAAGACCGTCGTGCTGCTTACATTCTCCACACCATCACGAACGCCAATGTAGTTGATGTAATTGGCTAGGTGCGCTGGTGGGGAATTCTTGAGGTAATTGCAACGCAAGATCAGTTTTGGCATGGGATCCTCCTATGCCCTATTTGCAGAAAAGACCACTACCGAAGTAATGGTCTTAGTCTTCCGCATACAAAGGTCTACTCATAAAAATACATCCTTCATCGTATCTTGGCTTATATTTTCTATGAATAAATGTCTCTTCTGCTTTATTCAGTCTTCTAAAGTTCAGTGTTTCATAATACTTAATCAAATTATTATATGGCAGGGCGAATATATATACAATGCAAATTCCAACTCTTTCGGCTGCCATCTTAATCATTGGCAACACAAAGTCCAAAAAGATAATACTTCCGATTCCTGTATCTGATGAATATTATCTTCATCTGCTAGCAACGGTTCACAATAAAAAATTTCATTTTCAAGTAATTTATCCTTCATGCTTTCTTTCTGCTAAGATCCTCGCCTTGCATTCATCCGCAACTTTACGAATATTATCATCTGACTTCACGGTCTGACGACGAAGCGTCTCCAATATTTGTTCTCCCATTCGACCATGTAAATTTGCCATATTAGGTTTTGAAAAAGTTTTTGCTTTCATTTACTCAGCTCTCCTTTCCTCTGATTATAATTATATTCTTTCTTTTCTCTATCATACTGTAAGTCTTACCGCATTTCAATGAATTATTTCTTAAAAAATATCCTCCTGCTGGTATTTATATGCTTCTTCAAACTTCACTGCTCCATTGATCCGTTTTATTTCTTCTGCGCATTTTGCTTGCAGCTTATTAAGTGCCTGCGCATCCACTTCATGGCTGTATGCGATCACATGGAAGTTTCTACTGCAGCTTGTACATTGCACGAGCCATTCGATTCTCACTCTCTTTCACAGTTGTCCAGCAAAAAATCCTTTTTCCGTGAGGTCACAATTTGTGACCTCACGGAATCAATTTCACTATTAGATAGTCGAAACATAAAATCTTCCGGAAATCTTTCTATATTTCTTTTTACTTGTTGATTTGTATGTATTTTCCTCTTCACAAATAATACCTGCTATCAAGGAATCTAATAAAACAGATTTATTTTAGTTATGAGGCATTAAATTTAAGCCTGATATTCTTGCTAAGACATCATAAACATCATACTTTTTTATCTCGTCAGATATGTCCTTCAATTCATCTATCGTTTCTTGACTTTCAAATATATCACCAAACTTCATGATTTCATTAAAAAAATCCATATTTTCCCCTTTCTGTATATATAATCACTTTATTCAAATAACTCATAACCTATAAAAATAACCTCACCAGACACCAATCCAGTGAGGTCATATAATCACGCTTTCTGTTTAGGTACAAACTCAATCTTAAGAGCCATTCCCATACCATCCGCTAATCTTTTAAGCAAATTAACAGAAGGATTTCGTGTTCCATTCTCAAGCTTGCTGATATCTGCCTGATTAATACCAGTACGTTCAGCAAGTTCCTTCTGTGTCATATTCTGGGAAGTACGGGCATCCACGATAGCTCTTATAACATCCATCTCAGGCTGAATAGCTTCATATTCTTTTCTGAACTCATCATCTTTTAACTGCTTAGAAAGCATATCATCAAATGTTCTCATCCTTCATCATCCTTTCTATGAAATCTTTTCTTCTATCCTTTGCAATCTGAATCTCCTCTTTAGGAGTTTTCTGTGTTTTTTTTAACAAATCCATTCGTCAATATTATTTTTCCCTCATAATAGAAAAAATATAAGACTCTGGTAATATCACTCCCGAATTTACAACGCAATTCAAATATTCCGTCATCCAGATGTTTACTGTAAGGTTCTCTAAGCATATTTCCCTTTTCTTGTAATATACCAAGCAATCCAAATATTTTAGCTCGCATCTTAGGATTAACAGAATCCAGAAATTCTTCTACTGGAACTTCGCCATTTTCTTTTTCATATGCTATCAGTTTAAATTCTGTCATGTAATCACCTTTGTAAATATTATATGGCATATATACCATAATGTCAATTATCCATTTAATATAATCATACCGAGCTATTTCTCTAAAAACGTGTAGTAAGTGTGTAGTAGAGCACTTTTCCAGCCGAGAAATGGCTTATTTATAGGCTTTGTAGGAGTATCTAGTGATATTGCCGTGACACACCATCAATTTTACTAAATCAATCTGAAATGCCTCAATCGTCTTTCTTAACCTGCCTATATTCATTTCTCGTACCATGAACCTTCTCTGTCCGTCTCCTGCCATAGGAGAGCATCATCACGCACATTCCCCTTTTTACCCGGATTATTATTTTTCCATTGCTTTGCAGTCTGACCAAATAACGCAACATTTAAAAGATCTGCTTCACTGGCATATGTATAAGCAATCTGTTCCGGTGTGAGCTCTGGTGGAATCAAATTTTTCTTCACCGCATCCGTGTGAATACGATAGTTCACCTTTGATAAAGCCCTGTTCAAGTTCCAGTCCAATGAAAGTCGACTATTTTCATCTTGTTTTAACCTGCGGTAATCTTTCATAATATACAGTTGAAATTCCGGAGAAATCCATGTAGCAAATGCCATTGCAATATCGCTATGTGCATAAGTTCCTCCACCATATCTGCCTGCTTTTGACACTATTCCAATAGCATTGGTCTGTTCAATCCATTTGGTTGGCGTCATAACAAACCTGTTTAATCCTGCCTCACTTCTAACCGCCTCGAATTGCACACGGTTAAAATCTGGATTATGAAGTTCTTCCCAAACAGCCAAAAACTCAACTGTATTTCTGTTTCGCATCCAGTTCTGAATGACAAATCTGGGATCATTATCATTTCTATATTTCGCAATATCTGTCAACGAAATATATACATGGAATAAAATCATGATGGTATTATTTAACTCTACAATATATATAAGAGTTCCACTCCTGGATTATTGTGATCAGAATGCGGAATTCTTCCCTCGCCTAAATATTCCACTGAAAACAAGCGTCTTGTCATATCTTCAAAGGCACCTGTTGCATCATCATTGCACACAGCAAATTGCATCCATGTTAAATTAGGGTAATTATTTTCGATATTCGCCATGCGCTAATCCTTCTTTCCACTTTATTATAAATTTATGCTTTTCTTAATGGTAGTTGTAAAATATGTTGTAATTATCAAAGCGTGTCACTCTTAAGCCGGCAGCACTTAAAAGTAGATAATTTTAATAACGGATGTCCCGGAAAAAAATCCATCAAACTTCCCGTTGCTTGCAAAATGTCTTCAGTTATTCTCTCAGTTGCTCGCAGATTGCAGAGGTTCTACCAAAATATAATGCTCTATATCCATCAGATCATACTTTGCCAGCTCTATAAATACTACCTCTGCCACGTTCTCCTCTTATCTATTTTCTCCCGTACTTCTTCGATTGTATTGGTCCTGCCATCCTGCATTGCCTTATAGCCTTCGCCAATCACTCTATACAATTCCAGTTTTGCAATATCTGGTATCCTTCCTATAATCTGTGATTTTATTTCTATCATACAATTACCTCCTCCCTGCTTTCTCCCGTTCTCTATCTGCATCAAAATTCTCTGGCAGTTTTTCGCTAAACTTTAGTATATTTTGTAGTCCTTTCATTGCCTGTTTTCTATCATTTTCTCTGTTAGATGACATTCCTTCAATGTCTTTAATCACATAAAGCATGCTGTTATCCGACATTCGTTCTACCTATTCAACAGTTCATTCTTTTATCTGCATCATCATAATCACTCATCTTTTATTCTTTCCTATGTATTTTTCAGCTGTCTGGAAATTTAATTTTCCATCTTGTATATTTCACCTTTCAATTCAGAAAAAACTTTTAAGCTGTCAACTATCAGTTTATTTATTTTCGTGATCTTGATTTTTGTTATATACCTATTATTACTATGAATTATGCTGTTTCTTACCCTTCTTAATTCAGACCATTTATCATAAAAATTTTCTGAATATCGATTCATTTTATGATGTAACCTCTCATCTAAAAAAGAATCAATAATATCTATTGCAGACTGTATTCCAGCAGTTTCATACTTATTTAAAAATATTTTTTGTCCCTTTCCCGTCAGTTTTCTACTAACCACTGTTTCAAAATAATCATTAAACAATTGTTCAATTAGCGATGCGACCATAATAACGTATGGTTTTCTAAAAGGATTTTTATTAAATACTTTTATTGCTGAAAAAATTGCCGTTGCTTGTTCACTATACATAATATGACAAAGTTCATCCTCAAATTTATCATCTATTTCTATCCAAGTTGCATCATCATTATCAGGATAGTTTTCAAGCATTTTCTCATACATGTTATTGTACTTATCCAATAAGGTTTTATCAATGTCGCACCATCTATCTTTTATTAAAAACTGATATTGTAAATTTAAATTTTCTTTATCACATCTTTTAGATTGTTCAAATAATTCGTTCGCTGAATGTACAAAATCCAATGCATTTAAAGGTGGAAAGCTATTTTCCCAATTCATTATTTCATGACATACTTCGCATTCCTTTCCGATATCAAATTCCTGTATGTTACCACATTTTTTACAAATAAATACACCCTTTAACATTTTTAGCACTCCTTAATATCAATTCAAAATAATCCAACGCATATGCTTTCAGCATTTCTACGTTGTTGTATACCACCTATTTCAATTATAACTCTACCGGTAGTGCTTAATTTTCCCACATGCATAATGTTTTTGTAGTCAAATGTCCTCTTAGCTATCCTTTACTTCCCAATAACCACCCTTATTAGCACCAATTCTCACTAATATTCCCGCGTTAGCAATTTCCTTCATGCTCTTCTTAACTGCACTTATCGAAATATTTAATTGCTCTGCAATTTCTGACTGTGTTACCTTCGGATTTTCCAAAATAATATCTATAATTTTCCGTTGGGTCTTATTAAGTTTTTCTAGTACACTTTTTGGTGTAATTTCTGGTATACTTTCTGGTTCACTTTTTGGTACACTTTGATCAATAACCTTATAAGATGGTCTATATAAGTTCACTCTAAAACTATCACCAATCTCTACTAATTCCGGCTCCCTGATACCGTATTCTTTGCATGAGCTGAACATTCTCTTAATGCCAGTTCCCCAGCTTTCGATAATTTTCATCCTGCTAAATACTTCTGCAATACATCTATTGCGAATTTTGGAACCACCTTCCTTAATTTGCTCTATTGTCAAGCCTCCATAAAGCATTCCCGGGGAAGTCACTTCTACTCTATCATCATATACCGCTACCTGCACACAAGCTCTGTCCAAGAAATTTCTGTGTGTTGTGGCATTTACAATAGCCTCTCTAATTGCTTCTGTTGGTAATTCGTATGCATCTGTTCTGACAAGACCTCTTATTTCTGCTCCTAGATTGATATGCTTCAGTACAAATTCATAAGCCTCTTCAATCTGCTCATAAAGTGGTCCCTCAAAATCTCTTTTATCAATAAAAACAACTCTCTCCGTTCCTTTGAATAAAGCACACTGGATTTTAGCGAACGGAAATGTGTTATTCGTCAATAAAACAAAGGCATTTGTCGGTATCAATGTTCCTTCCACATTTTTTAAGACACCCCAATTAACCAAATTTTGCACAGTAACATCTTTTACATTCTCTTTCTCGCTATTTGTCCGTGCTGCTTCTATCATACGATTTTTGATAGCCATACATAATGATTCTGCAGCCTTCTCATCGTACTTCTGTCCTACACAAACCATTTCATCAAAAGAAAGGTTGGTTCCCTGCAATTCCAAATCTTTTAATATTGCCTCATCAGCAGGTCTTGACGTTCCTGAAACTCTAATATAGGTACCGGCTTCTTTTCCAAACGATTTGATGTAATACGGTCTGCTAGCCCCTGGGTATATTTCAACAACAATTACGCACTTTCCGTCAATAGTGTCTACCTCGATATCGGGGAAAATCTGCGGATAGCACATATCAGATATAGTGTTAGTAATACCATCCATAATTTTAAAAACTTCGTTCTTGTCTACACCTACTATTTCATGTGTTTCATCATCCACACCAATAACAATCTTTCCTCCTGCGGTATTAGCAAATGCGATAACACTTTTTATATATTTTTCACTTTTCTTAGGAACTTCCCTTTTAAACTCGATATTGGTTGATTCCCCAGCCTTAATCTCATCTGCTAACATTTCCATTTCCTCCCTAATTTATATTTTAATAAAACGAGTAAAAAAACAGGCAAAAACCGGTCATTTTCCACTCCAATTTTTGCCCTCAATCCACAGTATCTTGTGGTTTATTCCGTGTATTTCCTTTATTCCCCATATTTTCGCAGCAGGCACACCGTCTCGACATTTGCGGTCCAGGGGAACTGGTCCACGGCCACGGCCTTGTCCACGCAGTAGCCATTCTCCAGAAATACTTCCAGATCTCTCACAAGGCTGGTAGGTTTGCAGGAGATGTAGACAATATGATCCACTGCGTATTTTATAATTTTCGGCAAAGCCTTGGGATGGATGCCATCTCTGGGGGGATCTAAGATGATCATGTCCGGCTTCTCTTCCACTTCGTCCAATACCTTTAACACATCCCCGGCGATGAATTCACAGTTATGAAGTCCATTGGCTGCGGCATTTTTCTTCGCTGCCTCCACGGCTTCTTCCACGATCTCCACACCGATGACTTTCCCTGCGGCCGGTGCCATGAGCTGCGCTATGGTGCCGGTGCCGCTGTATAGATCAAATACGGTCTTGTCGCTGCCGCCTAAATCTCCCACATAATCTCTCGCCGTCTGGTACAGTACTTCTGCACTGTAAGAATTGGTCTGGAAAAAGGAGAATGTGGAGATCTTGAATTTCAACCCCAGCAATTCCTCATAAAAATACTCCTGTCCATATAACAGCTCCGTATGATCACTCTGCACCACATCTGCAATGGAATCATTGGTGATATGTAAGATTCCTGCGAATTTACCAGCCAGTTTCCCTCCCTGTTCCAGGGAAAGCAGCAGATTCTTAAATCCTGTGATCAGTGCATCCGCATCCAAGCATCCTTCCACCGCCGTCTCTGCTCCCTGCCATGGATCCTGGGATGTTGTCACCAGTGCCACCAGGATCTCTCCGGTGTGGGACGCCTTACGTACTAGCAAATGACGCAAGAACCCTTCATGGCTCAGTCTGTGAAAAAAGCTCACTTTCGCCTGTGCAAAATAATCTCTCACCGTCTGCAGGATCAGGCGGTAATCCGCATCCACGATCTCACAGTCGGATACTGTGACAATATCATAAAAGCTGCCTCTCTTATGCATGCCCAGTGCCAGCGGTCCGTCCTTGTACTCGTCTCCGAAGGAAAATTCCATCTTATTACGGTATTCATAAGCCTTAGGGCTGCCCTTGATGCCTTCAAAAGTCCATTCTTCCGTCTGTCTGTCCAGCACACTGTCCAGCAGCCGCTTTACCTGCTCCTCTTTGACCTTCAGCTGCTCCTCATAAGGCAAAGACAGATAAGTGCATCCACCACACAACCCAAAAAGGGAACACGGCCGGCCGGTTTCTAAAGGTGACTTCTCCGTCACCTCTAAAAGCCTTCCTTCCGCCTTCCCTTTGCGTACCTTATTTACTGAGAACTTCACTTTTTGTCCGGGCAGGCTGTTCTTGACGATAGCAGTTTCATCTCCCACACAGACAATCCCTTTGTTGGGAAAATCGACCCTTACAACAGATCCTTCATATACCTGTCCTTTTTTCATTCCTTAGTTCTCTCCTTCATCCTCGAAGAAGTCATCGTCATCTTCTTCTGCCTCATCCTCTTCATCTTCGAAGTCATCTTCGAAATCATCGAGATAATCCTGTGCAAAGAAGAAACGATATACTGCATAAGCAACTGCTGCCACAGCAGCTACCGCACCGACAATGGCCAGTACCCATATCAGAACATTGCGCTCCTTCTTCTCTTCCACTTCCTTGCCCAGAAGTTTATTCAGCTTCTTCAGTTCGCTGACTTTCAGCTCGTTCAGTTTGTCAAGGTCTACCAGATTCTCTAATTTGTTCATATCATTTACCTGCCTTTCCGGCATCCATCTTATCTTCACGGATGCAAAGCAATTATTTTCATTCCCTTATATCATACCATGTTTTCAGAAAAAATACTATAGACTTCACAGAATATCTTATACAAGTTTTAATTTTGCAAAGGATGCGTACATGATCTTCTGTCCAGCCTGATCGAATTCCACAGTGACTTTATAATCCCTGGGTTCTCTCACAATATTAAGTACCGTACCTTCTCCGTATTTGATGTGGCGCACCCTGTCACCGACGCAATAGTCCAATGCATCCGGTGCCTGAAATGCTGTACCTTTTTGCAGTCCCGCCAGCTGATTCAGGCCACTGATTCCCTTGGAAATATAAGGTTTATCCGCCTTCGCCGTAACTCTGGGTTTCAGCGTTGCCTTGGGTCTGGGATCAAATCCGGTATTGCCTAAGCCTCCGAAACCACTGCCGGAACCAGATCCTGGCGAAGCGATTGCCTCTAGCCCCATAGCACGAAGTGCTGCCTCATTGGCTCTCCTTGCCTGAAAATCATCCAGGTCATCATCCTGATATCTTCTGCTGGGCGGCAATGTGTTATCCATCAGTTCTTTCGGAATCTCTCTGGCAAAACGGCTTACCGGATTATACTGTGTCTCTCCCCGGATCATCCTGCTTCTGGCGCAGGTCAATGTCAAGTCTTCCTTGGCTCTTGTGATTCCCACATAGGCCAGTCTTCTCTCTTCTTCTATTTCCATGGGATCGTCAGAGACAATTGTCATATAGCTTGGAAACAGGCCGTCTTCCATTCCTGCCAGATAGACCACCGGGAACTCCAGTCCCTTGGCGCTGTGCAAAGTCATTAGCAGCACTCTGTTGTCTCCATCCTCCACATTATCGATATCTGCCACCAGCATGATCTCTTCCAGGAACTCCGACAGATTCGGTTCATCGTGAGTCTCTTCATAAGCTGCCGCTTTTGTGATCAATTCATCTACGTTTCCCAGACGATCCTCGGCTGATTCCTCATCCTGGTTCTTCAGATACTCTGCATATTCAATGTTCTCCAGAAGCGCTTTGATCAGATCTGGCAGCGTATAGGAGGACAGACCGCTCCGCAGCACCCGGATCAGGTTCACAAACCCTTTGATCTTGTTCTCTGCTCTTCCCAAGCCCTGAATCTGGTCCGCTTCACACAGAGCCTCAAATAATGTGATATCTTTCATTTGCGCATAATCAGCTGCTTTTTCCAGGGAAGCTGTGCCGATACTACGCTTCGGCACATTGATGATTCTGCGCAGAGCCACTTCATCCCTTCCATTGTCAATCGTCTTTAAATATGCCAGAATATCACGGATCTCCTGTCTGGCGTAGAAGTTTACCCCACCTACCACATGATAGGGAATTCCTTCCACTACCATACGTTCCTCCAAAAGTCTTGACTGGGCATTGGTCCGGTACAGTACCGCACAGTCAGCGTAGGAAATCCCGTCTTTCTTTATCTTATTTTCTATGTCATCGGCAATGTATTCCGCCTCTTCGTAGGCGTTGTCAAATTGTCTGAAATGAATTCTGCTGCCGGCACCTTTTTCGGTCCACAGAGCCTTTTCCTTACGCCCCCTGTTGTTGCGGATCACTGTGTTTGCCGCATCCAGAATATTCTGGGTAGAACGATAATTCTGCTCCAGTTTGATCACTTTTGCATCCGGGTATACTTTTTCATAATCCAGAATGTTGCGGATATTGGCTCCCCGGAATTTATAGATAGACTGGTCATCATCGCCGACCACACACAGATTGCGGTAACCATCTGCCAACAGCCGGATCAGCTCGAATTGTGCGGTATTCGTATCCTGATACTCATCCACCATGATGTATTTGAAGCGTTCCTGATAGTTATGCAGCACTTCCGGACAGCTTCTGAGCAATTCCACGGTCTTCACTATAATATCATCAAAATCCAGCGCATTGCTCTTCTTCAGTGTCTCCTGATATTCTCTGTAGACTCTGGCTGTCACAGTTTTTCTGTAGTCTCCCACCGATTTCACTTCAAATTCACGCACATCCACCAGCTCATCCTTTGCAGAGGAAATCTCTGAAAGCAAGGTACGCTCCTTGTATATCTTAGTATCAATATTCAATCTCTTGCATACCTGTTTGATCACAGTCTTCTGATCATCCGTGTCATAGATAGTAAAATTCGTATCATATCCCAGACGATCAATATGTCTTCTTAAGATCCGCATACAGGTGGCATGGAAGGTTGCTACCCACACCTGATCAGCGCCAAAGCCAGCGATCTTGTCCACACGTTCCCGCATCTCCTGTGCCGCCTTGTTCGTAAAAGTGATGGCCAGAATGTTCCAGGGATTTACTCCCATCTCATCGATCAGATAAGCTACTCTGTGGGTCAGGACACGGGTCTTACCGCTTCCTGCCCCCGCCAACAGAAGGAGCGGTCCCTCCGTATGAAGCACCGCCTCTTTTTGTTCTTTATTTAAGGTATCATAAATACTCATGAATTACGCATTATCCCTTTCATTAAATTCCTGCAAAAACTTTCGGAAATCCTCGATCGGCATGGGCTTCGCATAGAAATATCCCTGTACAATATCGCAATCTGCCAGTCGCAGCATATCCAGCTGCTCCTTCGTCTCCACGCCCTCTGCCAATACCCTGAAACCGAGATGCTTCAACATTTTAGTCAGATATTTGATAATTGTCAATGCCGTTTCTTCCCGTTCGCTGTTCATGGTATCATCCAGAAACTGTTTGTCCAGCTTTACCGTGTCCACCGCTACCTTGGACAACAGATTTAAGGATGAATAACCGCTGCCGAAATCATCTACTGAGATCTCTACTCCTTTATCCCGGAGAGTCTCCAGATTGTTGGTCAGCTTATTCAGATCCGACATGAAAACAGATTCCGTCACTTCCACTTCCAAAAGTTTGCTGGGTACTTTGTAGTCTTTCAGGCGTTTTAAGATATTCGGTACGAAGTCTGTGTATTCATTATGCCTCCTGGAGAAGTTCACCGAGATCGGCACCACTTCTTCTCCCTGTGTCAAAGCATCCTGCAAATATTCCAGTACCTGATCCAGAATAGCAAAATCCACCTTGGTCACAAATCCGTTTCTCTCAAAGACATCAATAAATCTCCCAGGCATTACCATAGAACCGTCAGCCCGGATCCATCTGACCAGCGCTTCGGCACCCACTACTTTTCCAGTGTGCAGAGAAACCTTCGGCTGCAGGTACGCCCGAAATTCCTTGTTATTATATGCAGTGACCATACCAGATACGATTTCTCTGGTATTCTCCAGATCCCTACGGATTTTCTCCGTATAGATTTCCACAGCACTGTCTACTTTCTGGGTCTTGCACTGCTTTCTGGCCTCATTGGCATTGTCCATCATGGAGGACACAGACCAGTCATTCTCCAGAATCTCATACATTCCTGTAGCAATGACCAGATTGCACTGGTCATACCGGCTGTTGGTCTTCTGTACAAAAGCATTGGTGAATTCCAGATATTCATCCCGGGCATCTTCCACCGTTTCTTCCTTTAATACCCCCACAAAATGATCAGAAGTCACACGGCAGAATAGCACGCCGTTTTGGCACTTTTCCTGTAATGCTATGGCAAAATCATGTAAGATCCGGTCTCCTACCTCATAACCGTACATTTCGTTCACATACTGGAAATTGGAAAAATCGGAGGACACAAAAAACAATCCTGCTTTCCCGTGGGCAGCCATATAAGTCTCCAGCTTATCCACAAACTTGTTATATATCGGCAGTCCGGTCAGGGCATCATAATTCAGTTTCCGGTTCAACTCACGCTGATCCTTCTCCGCATTCTTCAGCATGCGCAGTCTGTTAAAAATCTGGTGAGAGATTCTGCACAGTGCATTTTTCTCCTCCTGCCAGCTTCTGTCTGTGTGACGATTAGAAAAGATAACGCTTGCCTTTAATCCCTTGGAGGCCGTGGACATTACAATCATCACGGACTCTGCCTCTTCCTTGTAGACATCCGGAGTCTCTGACTGCCGGTAGATCACGGCACCGGATTCATCGGCCTTTTTCCGGATCCTGTCCCACTCGAACACGCCGGGATTCAGGATTCTTTTGGCAAAATCTTTCTTTTCTTCACGATTCCATTGATAACGGATCGTTGGTCCGGCCTCGTTGACTTCCATACAGATCATGTCATCAATTCCAAAAAAGCTGCAGGTCCGCTCACAGATCACCTTTAGTGCACTGGTCAGATTCGGCACATTTTCCAACAGATCCATACAAAATAATACCAGATCTTCCGCACTCTCAAACTGTGCCTCTTTATGGGCAATCTCGTCCTCCTTGTTCTCCTCACTGTCCAGATAACTCTTGCCGGGCAATGCCACACCTTCTTTGACATCCAGCAGGTAATACGCGCCCTTTCCCCTGCTCTTTACCTGATACAGGGCTGCATCTGCCCATTGGAACAACAGATTGTAATCCGTCACTGTGCCGTCTGTCACCGCCACACCCAGACTACAGGAAATGTGCATCCCTGTCTTGTCATCGTCATAACGGTCGGACATACAGCGGTTCAGCTGTTTTAATTTCTCCTCCAGCTGTTCTCTGTCCATATCCTCCACATAAAAGACAAATTCGTCCCCACCGATCCGACCTTTTAATGCCTCAGGGAAAAGATTACTAAGTTCATCTGCAAAAGAGCACAATACCGCATCCCCAAACAGATGGCCGTTGGTGTCGTTGATCTTCTTAAAGCTGTCCACATCCTGTACGACCAGATATCCTGTCTGCCCGCATTTCAGTTTCTGCAGTCTGGCACCGATCTGTTGTTTGATGGTAGAATTGTTCAGCAATCCGGTCAGGGAATCCTTCTGAGACTTTTCCCGCAGTTCCCACTCTTTTTTCTTCTGGGCATCAATGTCACAGACCTTGCCCAGAACCCGCTCCGGCGCTCCTTTTTCATCGTAAAAGGTCTGTCCGATGACTTTCACCCACCGTGGGATTCCCTCTGCATCTGTCTTGCAGAGTTCGATATAGATATCCGGTTTCCCACTGCGCAGTGCCTCCGCCAGCTGCTGTTCCACCGTTTCCGTCCGGTTCCCTGCTTCTCTGAGCAGATGATCTGTATACCCTTCCGTGATCTGTCTGGAATACAGAATCCCTTCTCCCGGGCCGGCGTAGTACATCTTATCATTTACAATATCGTATTCGAAGATCAGATCTCCGGACATCCGGATCACAGCCATCAGCTTTTCCCGCTCCCGGTGCAGTTCTCTGTTTGCAGCGTCCAGGCGTCTGTCTACATCAACCGTTTTCTCCTGTTGTGTAACTCTGTTGTTAAATCCCTTACATTTTTCTTCCATGCAGCCCCTCTTTTGCTTTCTCTATGCCTCTTCCACCCTGCTGAAATTCCAGACACGCAGATTGTATTCCACAATGGGCGTATCACAGTAAATACACTTTTTGGCTCCCAGTCCCGGAAGCGGTGCCCCACAGTTCGGACAGTTCAGTCCCAGCCCTGCATCCTCCTGGTTCTCGATCATATCCTGATCCTGAATATAGACCAGCTCCACATTATATTTTGCCTGCTCTTTACGGTCTTCACTGCCCTTTATTATTTTTCCGTTTTCCTTTACCGCATGGAAATACTCCACCGCAGACTGCAGGACAATGCTCTGCCGTCCTTTCTGTTTCCGATACTGGTGGATCTCGGTTCTGTGAATATGAATATTCTCAAAGCTCTCTCTCTGGGACTGATTCTGTAGCATCTCCAGACGCAATCTGAGCTGTTCTTTCAGTTCTCTTGTTCCCTCCGATAAAAGGGAAGCATTCTGTTTAGAAATGCTCTGCAGATAAGAGGTAAGTACATTCTCCGCCCTGCTTTTCATCTCATCATAGTGAAATTCCGGAAAATCACGCATAATGGATGGCATATACAGATTCGTGGCAGAGGATACCGATTTGGGCGTCGTCTCCATTTCCAGTTCTCTCTGCTTCATTCCTTCTATCATAGAGTCCGTGCCAAACAACATTTGGGACGTTTCCTGCATTTTTTTCTTAATGTTACAATAGGCATAATAGATGATTCCTGCCAATGTCAGAAGTAATACTAATATAATGATGATTGCGATCAGACCTGAATTCATCCTGTTTCCCTCAATTTATCTAATGACAGCAGTACAGCAGACACCGAAAAGGCATCCGCTGTACTGCTGTTTTGTAAAAAATATTCTGCTGAGTATGTATTATACTCTGTCATTCTCGTCAAAAGGATCTCCGCATTCCGGACAGAATTTAGGAGGATGTGCGGGATCTTCAGGTTCCCAGCCACATTTATCACATTTATAGATTGGTGCGCCTTCCGGTTTTTTCGCACCGCATTCCGTGCAGAACTTGCCCTGGTTCACTGCACCACAGCTACAGGTCCATCCGGCGTCAGAAGGCTTGGGGGCTCCACACTCGGTACAGAATTTACCACGGTTATCTGCAGTGCCGCAGCTACAGGTCCATCCCAGTACCGGTGCCTGCATCTTAGGGCTCTGGGGCTGTGTGGGTGCTGCCTGTGCCTGCTGCATTCCACCATTCTGCTGTGCATCCATCTGGTACAACTGTCCTGCATTGATACCGCCGACCATATTTGCCATGTTCATGCCGGCAAAAGCCATCATGGGACCGGTAGAGGTATTGGATGCTGCCATCTTCATAGCCTCTGCCTGCGCAGCAGTCATGGTCGCTGCTGCCATTCCGGTATTACGAAGTACTGCAGTTCTCTGCAGATCTGCAATGGTCTTCGCATCCTCATCGGGAATCTTGGCGGAATTAATATTGATCGTAACGATCTCGATACCACGAAGCTTGGTCCACAGATCGGAAAGCTCTTCCTTCAATGCTTCTGTCAGTTCTTCGGTATGTGCAGGAACCTCACTGGGACGTACTCCCTTTGCAGAAATTCTGGCCAGTGCCGGCTGTAACGCCGTCAGCAGTTCTGCCTTCATCTTCGCTACCAGTTCGCTTCTGGTGTAGGACTCTGTTACATTACCGCATACATTCTTATAGAATAATAAAGGATCTACCAGATGGAAGGAATACTCACCGTTACAGCGTAAGGAAGTATCCAGATCCAGACCGATATTATTATCGATCACACGGAAAGGAATGGGGCTTGCTGTGCCAAAAAGGTTATTCATGATCTCCTTGATATTGAAGAAGTATACTCTCTGGTCTTTCGCTGCATTGCCACCAAAAGTAAAACGCTTTCCAATATTGGAAAATGTATTTTTTACGCTCTCACCAAGGCTTCCATAAAATAAACTGGGCTCTGTGGAAGAATCATATACGAATTCACCCGCATCAGCACAGAACTCTACGATTCCGCCCTGATCCACGATGATCATACACTGTCCCTCGTTAACTGCCACGATAGAACCGTTGGAGATGATATTCTCCACACCCTTGGTATTGCTGTTTCTTCCATTCGTTACACGCTGCTGTCCTTTTACCACCAGCACATCATTGGAAAGGGAATCGCAATAGAAATACTCTCTCCACTGGTCAGCCATCATACTGCTGACTGCATCTTTTGCTGCTCTGATTAAACCCATTACCGCACCTCCGTTTTATATATGAAAAATCTTTCTTTTTCGCACCTCTTACATTTTAGCAAATTTTGCACATTCCCTCAACTGCTTTTCGTAAAATATCGTCATTTTTCCTTTACAATGTGTCCATTTTCCACTAAACTGTCTTACTAGAGATGTTTGATTACACTATAATACAAAAGGATTGAAAGAAAAATGGGTAAAAAAGCTACAAAAGCTGCAGATAATATGTACTATCTCGCACGTTGCGAAGCTGCGGAGACCAGTCCCGACTTCAGCAGCCGGGAAAAAGCTGCCGAGCTGGTAGGCATCGACCGTACCAGACTGGCCAGGATTGAACTGGACACGATTGCTCCCTATCCGGAAGAAGTAAAAGCCATGTCCGAGGCTTACAACACACCGGAATTATGTAACTCTTACTGTGCCAGAGAATGTCCTCTGGGACGCAACAGTGTGTCGGAAGTTGATATCGTGGATTTTGACCGGCTGGCCTTAAAAGTTCTCGGTTCCCTGAAGGATATCGATACTCTCCGTGCCTCCCTGATCTCTATCTCCGAAGACGGTATCATTTCAGAGGATGAAAAGCCTGCCTTTCAGGATATTCTGGATTCTCTGGAAAAGATCAGCACCAATGCAAAGGCTTTAAAATTATGGGCCATAAAAAATATACATATCAAGGGAGAGGACATCTGATCCTCTCCCTTTCTTTTATTTATTCTCCTGCCATTCCCTGTTGTCTATCTTGTTGCCGCTTTTTCAGCAAACTCCGTAGTTACCAGTGTCTCGTAGGGTACCCTCTCTTTCAGCACATCCGAATCCTCCAGAATATTCTGTAAAAGATCAAATGCATCCTTTTGAAAAATCAGGTTTTCTTTCCAGGTGTCCTGTCCCTGATATCTGGCTACAATCGCCGTGAGGGTATCACTCTCTGTCTCTGCAAACTGTGGTGCAATACATTTGGCGATCTGTTCTGCGCTATGCCCCTGCACGTAATCCATGCCTTTTTGCAGGGCATCTGTGAAGGCCTGGACCGTCTCCGCATTCTTTTCCAGATAGCTCTTCTTTGCAGAGAAAGAGGTATAGGGAACGTACCCGGATTCTTCTCCCAGGGATGCTACCACATAGCCGTCACCTTTCTGTTCCAAAAGAGTGGCATGGGGCTCGAATTCAATGGTAAAATCTCCCTGTCCACCGGAAAATGCGGCTGCTGTGGAACCGAAATCAATACTTTGATCTATTGACACATCCGTTGCAGGATCAATATTGTTCTTCTCCAGAATATATTCAAATACCATCTCAGGCATACCGCCTGCCCTGCCTCCCAGGATTTTCATACCCTTCAGCATATCCCAGTCAAAATCATCTATGGGTTCTCTCGCCACCAGGAAATTACCCGCACGCTGCGTCAGCTGTGCAAAATTCACCACATAATCTTCTGTACCGCCGGCATAGGTGTATATTGTGCTTTCACTGCCCATAAAGCCAATATCCGCTTCCCCTGTCAGCACCGCAGTCATGGTCTTATCCGCACCGAATCCCGTTACCAGCTCCAGTTCAATCCCTGCATCCTCGAAGTAGCCTTCCTCAATAGCCACATACATGGGTGCATAAAAAACAGAGTGGGCTACCTCATTGAGCACCACTCTGGTCTTCTTTGGTCCGTTCGTCTGTTCTGCACTGCCGCAGCCTGTAAACGCTGCTGTTGCAAGTAAGACAGACAGTACGATTGCCGTTACTTTCTTTGTTTTCATTATCGTTCATCCTCCCTGAGATTACATATCTATTCTATGAAATTCCAGGAAAAATGTTCCGGATCATTTACAGATTCGCCTTGATCTTGTCGATCATCTCCTGATACTCTGCATCAGTCAGGAATGTCTTGCCGGGGTTCATCTCAAAAGTTCCGCCCCACTCAAAACCATCCTTGTACTTCGGGCACAGGTGCATGTGCAGATGGCATCCGGTGTCTCCGTAAGCGCCGTAGTTTAACTTATCGGGATGGAAGGCTGCATGAATAGCATTGGCTGCATGTGCCACATCCTCAAAAAATAATCTTCTCTCTTCCTCGCTGATGTCCACGATCTCGCTGACATGATCCTTGTATGCCACAATACATCTGCCGGGATGGCTCTGCTCCTTGAACAGGATCAGGCTGCTGACCTTCAGATCACAGATAAAAATACCGAACTTATCTAACAGTTCTCCTCTCATACAATATCCACAATTTGCGTCTTTCATTTGTTCTCCTATCTGCCCTCTTATGGGGCCTGCCGTCTTTGGCATAAAATTTTATTCAGGCAATGTCTGAACAGGAATCAGCTACAGTGTAATATTGATCAGCTTACGGATGTTCTCCGGATCATAGTTTAATACCAGTTCCTTTGGGAATTCCAGTTCCCGCATCAGCTGCTCGGCATCCTCAAAAACGCCAATGGCAAAACACATATGACTGTCCGTACCCATTATAACAGGCTGGTCATACTTCATGCAAGTCTTTAACAGCTCCGTGATGTTTTCTCTGCCGCCCTGTCTTGCCGACTGGGGATTCAGCGAAGAATTGTTCACTTCCAGTGCGATCTGTGCCTGTTTGGCCTCTCTTACCAGTTCGTCATAGTCCAGCGGAAATCTGCCATCATCGGGATGCCCCAGTATTTTCACGTAAGGGTTCTGAAATGCCCTGACAGAAGCCAGTGTATTCTCCCTGCGGCTTCCTGCCGTAAACGCAAAGGGATGTATGCTGGCAAGCGCATAGTCCATTTTCTGCAGATAGCGTTCCTCCAGATCCAGGCTGCCGGCCATATCGCAGATATTGGCTTCCACACCGCATAACAGGCGCAGCCTGCCGTCTTTCTCCGGTACGACTCTGCCTGTGTTTTTCTCCCTGTCATACACTCTGGGAATCACTTTGTAATTGCTGAAAAAGAACTCATGGGGACCTCCCGGGGAAGCCGGCCCATGCTCACTCATTCCCAGATATTGTAATCCCACTGTCAGTGCCGCATCAATATTCTCCAATAAGGTACTATACGCATGCCCTGCTGCCAGAGTATGCGTATGAAGATCCATGATTGCTTTCATTGCATTATCCTTCTATTTCCGGACACGATTCACATTTAATTCTTTTTCTTATGAACATCTTTTTCCGGCTCTTTGTCTTTACCTGTATCTGCCAGTTCTGCCACCAGCTGTTCCACGATCATCTTTTTCATATAGACATCAAAGCTTAACAGGCAGATCAAAGCGAATTTCTGTAAAAATTCTTGTTCTTCTCCCGACACCTCTTTAAAGGATTCCTCTGCTCTGCGGAACTTTTCTACTACATCTTTTTTCAGATCTTCCAGCTGTTCCTTTTCCAACACTACAACTTCTTTATAGACACTTTCTAAATCGAAAGCCTGTCCGTTCTGAAAATAACGGTCAGTAAGTGGCTTTAGCAGTGTCTGGATCTCATTCATGGGGATCACCCCTTTATAATAGTAGATAAAAATAAGAAGCAGTACGTGCTCTTTGGAATATTTTTTCTTTACAGGAGGCGGCAGCAGATCATTCTTCGCATAATTGTTGATCATGGTCTTGGTCAGAACATGATCCTCGGTCTGAGGTCGAACAGCGGATCGAAGCTTTCTGTCCATGAAAGTCAACACCTGATCCATATACAGATCAATATTTGGAATATCTTCCGATTTAATATATTCTACCTTTTCCAGACTTTGCAAAATTGTCTCAAGTAATTCTTCCGTTGTTGCTGCCATAATTTATCCTGCTGTCCTTTCATGGATGATTTCCCCAAGCCATATTAACTCGGGAACATGCGCTTCGCATTGCGGTTCCCAGGTTACATTAACTCGGGAACCCGTGCTTCGCATTGCGGTTCCCAGGTTACATTAACTCGAGAACCCGTGCTTCGCATTGCGGTTCCCAGGTTACATTAACTCGAGAACCCGTGCTTCGCACTCTTCTGTCTGCTTCGCAGACGGTTCTCTCGTTAATAGCCACAAGAAAACAAATATCTGCTACGCAGCTACTTGTTTTCTCTATGTGGCTATTATATAGTATCGAAAACTACATGTCAACACCCGTACCTGTCCTCCTTGCTCTGATTTCTTGACAAATTCTAACTATTTTGTTTCACATCTTTACTTTACAACTTTAGTATGCTAAAATACAGGTAGTTACGTTGTATGTTTTACAACTATGGAAAGGTGTGTCAATCATGAATAAAAAAATCAAAACGGATGCGGTAGATTCCCTGTTTGATGCAGTGTTATGTCTACAGTCCCGGGAGGAATGCTATAGCTTCTTCGAAGATCTGTGCACAGTAAATGAGCTGCTCTCTCTGTCTCAGCGTTTCGAAGTTGCTGCCATGTTAAAGGACGGCAAAACTTATCTGGAAATTGCAGAGAAGACAGGCGCTTCCACTGCTACCATCAGCCGTGTGAACCGTTCTTTGAATTATGGAAACGATGGTTATGAACTGGTATTCGGACGTATGGAGAAAAAAACGCCGGAGCAAAATTAATCACAATAAAGCAGGGATATGAAAATCACTTCTTTCAAAAAGTATTTTCCATATCCCTGTTTTTATTTCTGCGTTTATGCTTCACTTGTGTCTGCTGTTTCCGTTGCAGGAGCTTCCGGGGTGGTGACAGCTTCCGCTGCTATCTCCTGTTTCTCTCTATTTTCTTCCTCTTCTACTTCCTTCAGAGCCTCTGCGAGAGCAGCCTTGGCACTCTTGCGTCCCGCACGGACAGCTTTGGCGGTTCTTGCCTTTCCTTTTTTATCGGGAACTGTCTGATTCATATCTATCTTTCCCTGAAATACAGCATGTTCATCGATAACGATCACATTGGTTGCAATATCTCCCAATACCTTTGCTGACGCAGTCAATTCTGCTTTTTCCGGTGCATTAATGTTTCCGGTCACTTCCCCACCGATCAGTACGGAGGATGCCTGAACATCTCCTGTAACCACACTTCCGGCTCCCAGGATCAGGTTCCCGGTAACCGTTACGTTCCCACCGATTTTTCCATCAATTCTGGCAGATCCATCCAGTGTAAAATCTCCGTTCAGTTCTGCACCGTTTCCAATCAGTGTATTCATTTTCATATCTGCATTCTTTTTACCTAACATGTATCTCCAAACCTTTCCGCAATCAACCACTGATTGCAAGCATATCCATCGGATTGATATAGTTTCCGTCCTTTTGCATCTGGTACCCAAGATCCGCATTGTCTTCGCCAATCACAAACAATGTCGTTCCCCGTACTACTGAATCTCCCTCAGCTACTGTGGCATCTCCTTTGTTCCGGTATATGGTAACATAGCCATTGCCATGGTCTACCCAGACACTGTGACCATATGTCTCATCATCATTTACTGCGATCACAGTACCGCTCGCCGCTGCAACAACCGTTGTACCCACCGATGCATGGAAAATGCACATAGGATCACCTTCCGATACCTCTTCCATGGAAGCAGATCCCGTTAACGGAAATTCCGTAGGAAGACTCTGTTTCTCCAGTGTTGCCGACAATTCGCTCTCACTCTGTACTTTCTGGCTTACCGTATCACTTAAAATCTGTATTTCCTCTGCCTGTTCTGTTACCTGAGCTTCCAGTCTACTGTTCTGCTCACTCAGCGTCTGATTCTTTTCTTCCAGTGCTGCAACCTGTTCATAGCTTCGTCTGTTGGCATTCTCCCACAGTTGTCCTTCGTAGATAAAGTAACCGATCACTCCGCCGATCAGTACGCAAAGCAACAGTACCACTACCTCTACGATCCATGCACGTATGCGGATCTGCTTCAAATCAGCATCCGCTGCATCGGACGTAAGAATCAGCACATGGTTCAATCTACGCTTATGTTTACGTCTTTTCATAGAGTCACCTCCGCTAAACATCATCCCATTTTACCACAGGAAAGCCCTTACAGCAATCTTTTCTTAATAATTTTGTAATATTTTCCCAATATTTTCTTTATTTTTTTGTTTTTTTGAAGGAATTGCATATAAATTTTTGTGCATTTTTTACAGAATCGTCTATTTACTTTTATTATCTGCTGTGCTATGATGCACTTGCTGAGACAATATTGTATACATTGTCATGAGGCAAATGACAGGAAAGATTTTTGGGAGGTATCTATTATGAACAAAGGTACAGTAAAGTGGTTCAACAACCAGAAGGGCTATGGTTTCATCTCCGATGAATCCGGCAAGGATGTATTCGTACACTACAGTGGGCTGAATATGGAAGGTTACAAGACTCTGGAAGAGGGTGCAGCAGTTTCTTTCGATGTGATAGACGGTGAAAAAGGCCCCCAGGCTGTTAATGTAACCAGGCTTTAATTATAAACAGAGAATAACAAGACAATAAAATCCGCAGGTTTTATAGACCTGCGGATTTTGTTGTTCTATTTTGCACTGCACACTGACATCACATCTTCCCATTTCATACTGCCTCCGAAAAGATCCAGTGCGCTTCCGATGGTTACATTCATCCGGTTCTGCCCCAGATTTTTTAATAGTAGCAGATCTTCCATGGAATGCACACCCCCTGCATAGGTAACAGAATTCCCGGTATAAGCTCCTATAGTCTTTACCAGTTCCTGCTCGATTCCCTGCGCCCTTCCTTCCACATCCACGGCATGGATCAGGAATTCGTCACAACATGCGGACAGTTTTTCAAGCAGTGCCTCATCAACCGCTTCTTCCGTCAGCTTCTGCCAGCGATCGGTCACCACAAGGTACTTCTCTCCCACACGTTTACAACTGACATCCAGCACCAGATGCTGTTTTCCCACTACACGGACCAGCTTATCCAATCGGTCGTAATCAATCCGTCCTCCCCGGAACACATAAGAGGTCACGATCACATGGGAAGCTCCGGCCACCAGATACTCCTTTGCATTTTCTGCCGTAATACCGCCACCGACCTGAAGTCCTCCCGGATATGCGCGCAAGGCTGCCAGTGCCTGTTCCCTGGTTGCTTCATAATAAGGGCTGTCCAACGCATTCAATAAAATAATATGTCCGCCTTTTAATTCATTTTTCCGATAAAGTTTTGCATAAAAAGCAGCATCCTGTTCAGAGACAAAATTCTCTTGTGCCCGGTCGCCGAAGTCTTTCAGGCTTCCTCCGACAATCTGTTTTACTTTTCCGTTGTGAATGTCAATACAAGGTCGAAATTCCATCTGTTTCCTCGTTTCCTCGAATGTTTTCCATTTGTTTTTTTGAATATTTTTCAGCTAACCGCACATACTACCCTCAAGCCGGTCTCCAATACTCCGGACTGAATATTCCTATAGTGGAGCAACTTGAAATGGAGGACATTATGAAAAAAAATTCTAAAACTAAATCAGGAAAAAAACTACTGGTACTTGGTATCATTACCGTCTACCTGTGTATGGCGACTGCCTGCGGCACCAACAAGAACAATAATAATTCCGGCAGCATGGCTGCTTCTCCTTCCCCCTCTTCCTCTCCTGTCACACAGGAGAGCACTGTAACACAGCCTGCAGAGGCTGAAACGGCTGCTACGGAAAATGATTCCCTGTTAGACAATGCTGGCAATGCTGTTGGGGAAGCCGGTGATACCGTAGGCAATATTGTTGAGGATGCTGCAAACGGGGTCTCCGATATCACCAACGATCTGGTTGGCAACGGTAATGACAACACCGGCAGCACTACTACCAATGCTGCCACCGGAGCAGGGCAGAGATAATCTATATCTCTTCCATGATCGTACCTTCCCGGTAAGCTTCCAGGAGTTCTTCCAGATAAAAAATGTTCTCCTGGATCTCCTTACCGGTATCTGTATCTGCCACAAGCTTTCTGTGGGGGAAGTTCTCCACCACAATGGAATCTGAAAAAATATCAGATTCCTTTAATATGGCCGCCTCAGTAGATTCAAACGGCTCGTGGGCCACCAGCCGCATCCCCCTGGAGTTGCACACCAACGTATACCCGGCAATTCCTGTCTTTTTCTGATATGCCTTGGAAAATCCGCCATCAATGATCAGTAATCTTCCACCGCATTTAATCGGAGATTCTCCATGGATCTGTTCCACCGGTACATGTCCGTTGACGATATGGGCATCGGTCTTATCCAGACCGAATTCTTCCAGGATCCTGCCGATGACTTCTTCGTTTTCCAGTAATTTATAATAACTGTTCTTCTCTTCTACATGAGTCTCCTTGTTCTCCAGGAAATACCGTTCAAAGGTGGCCATTTTCGCCTTGCCGAACACCGGAGAACCGGGGCCTGCCCAGATATACCAGATCATATCCTGCCCCAGGGCACGCTCTTTGGCTTCCTTGGCATAATAGCCCCTTCTGGCATAATATTCCAGAATATCATACAATGCTTTTCCGTAATATTTTTTCCCACAGATATCCACCTGCCGGAAGCTTCCATCCGGATTCAGCGGTACACAGCCATGATACAACAGATTCCCATTATAAATCTTATACATACCACCCTTGGAAAACAAAAATTTTACGTGACGCTGCAGTTTCTCACAGCGCATGAATACCTGCTGCAGCCGCATCATGACTTTGCTCTCTTCTTCTGTAAGCTCATAGGGATGTTCCGGATCAACGGTAGGAAAATCCACATCTTTCATGGGATACTCTTTTCCATCCAGACATACCGTCTTTTTTTCAAAATCTATCCGGTGCAGAAGCATTCTGCTCTCCATATGGAATTCAGGATGACGCAGGATCAACTGCCCTTCCAGTTTAAACTGTAATATGGCAATTGCTTTGTGCATCTTGGTATCCAATCCCAGATCCTTGGTATTATAATCAGTGTTAAACTTGATGGTAAAAGCATCACAATCGGTATTCTCATAGGTTTCCAGCGCAAATGTGGCAAGTGGCAGCAGGTTGATACCATAGCCATCCTCCAACGTCGCCAGATTTCCATACCGGGCAGACATGCGGATCACATTGGCAATACAGGCAAGGCTCCCGGCTGCTGCGCCCATCCATACCATATCGTGATTGCCCCATTGGACATCCACGGAATGATATTCACACAGAGTATCCATAATAATATGTGGTCCCGGTCCTCTGTCATAGATGTCTCCGACAATATGCAGATGATCGATCACCAGACGTTGGATCAGATGACTTAAGGCAATAATAAACTGCGGTGCCCTTCCGATACGGATGATGGTGTGTATGATCTCATTATAGTATGCCTCTTTATCCTGGATTTCTTCCTTCTCTGTAATAAGTTCTTCTATGACATAGGCGAAATCCTTCGGCAATGCCTTTCTGACCTTAGAACGGGTGTATTTGGAAGAGACACGTTTGATGACCTGTACCAGACGATGAAGGGAGATTTTGTACCAGTCTTCCAGATTGTCCTCTTCTCTCTCGACAATCTCCAGCTTGCTCTCCGGATAATAGATGAGGGTTGCCAGACTTTTTTTGTCCTTACTGCTGATGGTATTGCCGAATTCTTCATCGATCTTACGGCGTACGGAACCGGAACCGTTCTTTAAGACGTGATTGAACTGCTCGTATTCGCCGTGGATGTCAGTGAGGAAGTGTTCGGTGCCTTTGGGGAGGTTCAGGATGGACTGGAGGTTGATGATCTCCGTGGAGGCTGCCGCTTGTGTTTTATATTGGTGTGAGAGGGTCTTTAGAACCTTCTGTTCCATTTCGTTCATGAAATTCACCTTTCTATGTTAGTTCACGAAGCGTACGGATACCATGTCTCGATGTAATGTCTCCGAGTGTGAATTTTCTAGGAAAAGTGATTCAGTTGTTCTACTTAACACGGGCACGCCTACACGCGCCATCCGTGTGCGCCAAAAGCCATGCACACATGGCTTGGCTGTCGCAAACATCGTGTTTGCTCCACCCTGTTCTTCAACACTTTTCAAGAAAATGTCAACACTCTACGACAAACATCATCGCCATGACATCCATCCACTTCGTCAGTTCATGACTCTACCAGGTAATTACATCGCTGCATTGATAACATCAGACATGTTGTACATGCCGGCGGACTTACCTGCCAGGAATTTGGCTGCCTGTACGGCGCCTTTGCCAAAGACCGCCTTGGAGTATGCGGTGTGAGAGAACGTAACGACTTCGTCTGCTCCGGCAAAGATAACATCGTGGTCGCCGACGATGGTGCCGCCTCTGACGGAGCTGATGCCGATCTCTTTCTTGGGTCTGCGTTCTCTGCGTGTGCTACGGTCGTAGACGTATTCGTATTCACCATTAAATTCTTCGTTGATGGAATCTGCCAGTGCCAGCGCTGTGCCGCTAGGCGCATCCAGTTTCAGATTGTGGTGCTTCTCCACGATCTCCATATCGAAGCCTGCGTTTGCCAGTACTCCGGCTGCTTCTTTCAACAGCTTTAGCATCAGATTAATACCCAGGGACATGTTGGCGGATTTTAAGATGGCCACCTGTTTTGCGGCTTCGTCTACTTTCGCCAGCTGTGCCTCGGACAGACCGGTAGTGCACAGTACGCAGGGTATTTTCTTCTCTACGCAGTAATCCAACAGCTTGTCTACCGCCACTGCCGCTGAGAAATCAATAATGCAATCCGCTGTTACATCACATTCTTCAATGTCTGTAAACACCGGATAAGGATTATGTCCGTCATCTCTGGCATCAATTCCAGCCACAAGTTCCATATCGGGATCTGCTGCGATCAGTCCGCTGATCACCTGTCCCATTTTACCGTTACATCCATGCATGATTACTTTTACCATTTTTCTTTTCTCCTATCTATTCTTCTATTATGATTTTAAGTAACGATTCAGATCCCCACATATCCATTTGCAAAACGCACTATGAATCGGTACTTTTTTGAAAAAAGATCCCGCCCATGATAAAAATTTCACAGGCGGGATTCTTCCACTCTTGCTCTCTATTTCCAGCCTACAGGATACCATAATCCTTCAAGGCTTTTTCAAGCCTCCTGGCATTGGCCTCTTCCATTTCACACAGAGGCATACGGAACGCTCCGGCTCCCATTCCCATCATGTTCAGTGCTGTCTTCACCGGGATCGGGTTCACTTCGCAGAACAGTGCATTGCACAGATCCATGGCATCTAACTGCATCTGACGGCTGCCTGCCACATCTCCATCAAAAAACTTCTGGCAGATTTCATGAGTCTGTGTAGGTGCCACATTGGAAAGTACGGAGATAACTCCGATACCGCCCAGAGACAGGATAGGTACGATCTGGTCATCATTGCCGGAATAGATATCCACGACGCCCTGACCGATAGCTGCCAGATGCGCAATCTGGCTGATGTTGCCGCTGGCTTCCTTCACACCTACGATGTTCTCCACATCCTTACACAGCTTCACAATGGTCTCCGGCAGAATATTACAACCGGTACGGCTGGGTACGTTATATAAAATAGCAGGTACTTTTACTGCTTCTGCAACCGTACGGAAATGACGGTACAGTCCCTTCTGGGTTGCTTTATTATAGTAGGGACTTACCAGCAAAATGCCGTCTGCGCCATATTTCTCTGCTTCCTGAGACAGATATACCGCAGTCTCGGTACAATTTGAACCGGTACCTGCCACTACGGGGATTCTCTTCGCTACTTTGTCCACACAGTATTTGATAGTATCCAGATGCTCCTCATGAGTCAGGGTAGATGATTCACCTGTCGTACCACATACAATAATTGCATCTGTGCCGTTTGCGATCTGGTACTCGATCAGTTCTCCGAACTTGTCATAATTCACAGATCCGTCTGCATTCATTGGTGTGACGATTGCCACGCCTGCTCCTTTAAAAATAGCCATATGTTTCCTCCATTTGCAAAACGCCAGCGCACAATGGCGCTGGCGCTGATTATCCAAGCTTATTTGATAGCGCCCCATCTGCTTACGAGATGACAGTCATACGCTTCTTAAACGTATGCCCAAGATAACATATACAGGATATCCTATCTTTCGGCGTGTTCCCCTTTCTTTTTCCTTCCACGGTACCTGTTACCTCCGAAAAAATACTCTTGAAAAACGCAACCTCTATCTTTGAAATATATAATCATGATAGCATCAACCTATGCTACTGTCAATCCCAGACCTTGAATTTTACTGTTTCTATCTTGGATACTTCATCTGCAAGAACACAGATTTCATCCTTCAACGTAATTCCTGTCAGGATCACATCCGTATCCCCCCGGCATTCCAGAAGTCCCTTCAGCGTATCTTCTGTGATAATGTCCTTCTCCAGAAGGCCAAGTACTTCATCCAGGATCAAAAGATCGCATTCCCCTGTTGTCAATACTTTTTTAGCAAATCCGATTCCATTGCGGATATTCTGAATTTCTTCCTGCTTCTTTTCCTCAGATAATTCCGCAAAATTGCCGTCAGATTTCTCAAAACGGAATAACTTGATCTCAGGTTCCATCCTGCGCAGGAAATCTGAATCCTTCAATCCCTTTCCTTTCAGGAACTGAATAATAACAACTCTTTTTCCCTCTACAGCTGCCTGTACCGCCCTTCCGATTGCTGCCGGTGATTTGCCTCTGCCATCGCCGGTATAAATATAGATGCATCCCTTTGCCATTCCACACCTCATGGTCTATCTGCGTATGCCGTACCTGTTTCGCAGTTGCTAATGTCTATGCATTCCTTTATACCATATTCTGTAAAAATTTGCAATATTTTGTCGTCAGACAATGGACTCCTGTGCTTCCTCCAGCAGTTCCAGTTTGCTTACGGAGACCTCAAATGCTACTCTCTTCTCCACATGTTCCTCATCCAGTTTCTTCATATATTCACGGCTCTGGATTCTCCCCCAGACAGCACATCTCTCTCCCACTTTAAAATGTTCGGCATAGCGTGCATTCCGTCCCCAGCATATGCAGGGAATATAATCTGATTTTCCGTACGGTCTGTTAACCGCTAACAACAGGTCTGCGATTTCTCTTCCAAGCGGAGTCTTACGGTATACAGGTTCTTTACATATATATCCATCCAGATAAATCTGATTTGTTTTTGAACTCTCTTCCATCTCTTCAATAAATTTCACTTCTCTCGCAAAAACGGACAATACCAACCTGTTCTTGCGCTCTTCATGACGATTATAGGAGCGGAACTGTCCGTTCACACACAAAAGCATTCCGACATAGCTTGCTGTCACATCCAACAGCCGCTCAGACACCATCACCGGTATAATATCATAGCTGTCACTCAATCTTGTGCACTTGATATCCACCATGTAAAATCCTTCCCCGTAAATTTCATGGCTGTAGGAAAAATCACTTACCACTTCCCCCATCACCGTTACCTGATTGTTTTCAATAACCTTATCTGTCATTTCTGTTCTCCCTTCTACATCTTCTGACTCTTTCATTCCCTTATGTAATATTCAGAAGTTCTGAATAGTTCTCTATATTTATACTCTATATTTTGCCGCTTGAGTACCGGAAAGCGTCGCACAAATCGGCAAATACCGCACAAAAGCACTTTCTTTTCCATACTTTTTAATATGTAAAACCACCAAAAACATTGAATTTACACGGTTTTTTCTTGCACCTGGAATGGATAAGTGCTATACTGAAACAGTTTGAAAAATGGGTCAATAATTTCATTAACGAAAAATAACGGCGCTCGACAAATCTGCCGTAATTTTCGCAAGTTCCACGCATTTTAGAAAGGCAAGGATTTTTATGAGACAAAAAAGAGAAGATGTCAGAAACGTTGCGATCATCGCTCACGTAGACCATGGTAAAACCACTCTGGTGGATGAGCTGTTAAAACAAAGCGGTGTATTCCGCGAAAATCAGGAAGTTGCAGAACGTGTCATGGACTCCAACGATATCGAGCGTGAGCGCGGTATCACCATTCTGTCCAAGAACACTGCTGTTATGTATAAGGGGACCAAGATCAACATCATCGACACCCCGGGTCACGCAGACTTCGGCGGTGAAGTAGAACGTGTCCTGAAAATGGTAAACGGTGTTATCCTGGTAGTGGATGCTTTCGAAGGCGCTATGCCCCAGACTAAATTCGTACTCCGTAAGGCCCTGGAATTAAAGCTTCCCGTTATCGTATGTATCAACAAGAT
>CAKSAM010000006.1 GCA_934436245.1 uncultured Acetatifactor sp. | reverse complement strand
ACGTAAAGGCGGCCCCGTCATGATGAGAAGCACTTGGCCACTTTCCTTTAGAAAATCCACAGTTGTAGCTAGCATCCGAGTCCGGGGTGGGCAGCCCTTTCTGCGTGGATTTTATGGGCACCTACGTTACGAGCCATGCACTCAATTCATAAATGTGTCGCAAAGGGCGCTCCACATTTATTTCATTGACGGCTGTCGCCTTATAAAAACAGAACGAAATAACCTCTTGTGTGAGCAAGCTCCCACCGAGGTATTCCGTTCTATTTTTGCATGGCTCGTAACTTTCAATTTAGTTCTGTCCGTTGATGTAGTTGATCAGTCCTTCTGCTGCAATGATCTTCTGCATGAACTCGGGGAACGCCTGTCCCTGGAAGCTTTCTCCGGTGGTGAGGTCTTTGATCACGCCGGTATTGAAATCGATCTCTACTTCATCGCCTTTTTGAATCTTCCGGGATGCCTCAGGACACTCGATGATAGGCAGTCCAATGTTAATAGCATTGCGGTAGAAGATTCTGGCAAAAGTCTCTGCAATGACGCAGCTGACCCCTGCTGCCTTGATTGCGATAGGGGCATGCTCTCTGGAAGAGCCACAGCCAAAGTTCTTCTCCGCTACAATAATGTCACCCTTTTTTACATTCTTGATAAAGTCCTTGTCAATATCCTCCATGCAATGAGCCGCAAGTTCTGTGGGATCGGAGGAGTTCAGATATCTTGCAGGGATGATAACGTCCGTATCCACGTTATCACCAAATTTGAAAACTATTCCTTTTGCGTTGTTCATTTTCCGTTACCTTTCTATTTCATATATATTTCTTATATTTCTTTTACTGATTTTTTCATAACTATTCAGATCCCTATTCGCAAAATCGCCTCTGGGAAGCTTTGCATTTGCACAACCGTTCTTTCAGGATTGTTCTGAAGCCTAAGCCTGCCCGGGATCTGCTCATAGTAGTCTCCATTCCACGGACGATTCCTTCCGTCGGAGGAATTGCGAATCAAATATTCCATGTCAATGGAATACTATTTCAGTTCACAGGGGCAGGAAATCCTGCCGGTGATCGCACTGGCAGCTGCTACTGCAGGACTTGCCAGATAAATCTCGGATTTCACATGTCCCATACGACCGACAAAATTTCTGTTAGTGGTGGAAACGCATCTCTCACCTTCTGCCAGGATACCCATATATCCGCCAAGACAGGGACCACAGGTCGGAGTACTTACTACTGCCCCTGCTTCAATAAAGATCTTAAGCAGGCCTTCTTCCATTGCCTGCATATAAATTGCCTGAGTTGCGGGGATTACGATGCAGCGCATTCCCTTTGCCACATGCCTGCTCTTAAGCACTTTCGCAGCCATGCGCAGATCATCCAGACGACCATTGGTACAGGATCCGATCACCACCTGATCAATAGCAATGGGCTCCATCTGATGAATTTCATCGATAGTATGCGTATTCTCCGGCAAGTGAGGGAATGCCACCGTAGGGCGTAAAGTACTTAAATCAATGGTATATTCCGCATCATACTGTGCGTCCGGATCTGCTTCGAATACTTTATAGGGACGCTTGGAGTGTTCTTCCATATAAGCAATAGCCTTCTCATCCACAGGGAAAATCCCGTTCTTGCCGCCGGCTTCGATAGCCATATTGGCGATGGTAAATCTGTCATCCATGGACAGATTAGCGATACCGTCTCCCACGAATTCCATAGACTTGTACAGTGCACCGTCCACACCGATCATGCCGATAATATGTAAGATGACATCTTTGCCGCTGACCCATTCGGAAGGCTTGCCGGTGAGATTAAATTTTATGGCTGAAGGCACCTTGAACCATGCTTTTCCGGTAGCCATACCTGCTGCCATGTCCGTACTTCCCACACCGGTAGAAAATGCTCCTAATGCACCATAAGTACATGTATGAGAATCCGCACCGATGATCACATCTCCTGCCACAGTAAGTCCTTTTTCCGGGAGCAGGGCATGCTCAATGCCCATCTCTCCTACTTCAAAATAGTTTGTAATCTCATTACGTCTTGCAAATTCACGGACACATTTACAATGTTCCGCAGATTTGATATCTTTATTGGGAACAAAATGATCCGGTACCAGTGCGATCTTATCCTTATCAAACACTCCCTGCACCTTCATTTTATCCATTTCTTTGATCGCTACCGGACTGGTGATATCGTTACCCAGCACCAGATCCAGCTGCGCCTCGATCAACTGTCCTGCCTGTACCTGCGCAAGACCTGCTGCCTGTGCAAGTATCTTCTGTGTCATTGTCATTCCCATTGTCTACTGCTCCTTTTTCTCTTCATACGCCTTTTCTATTCAACCCTCACGAATAAAATCTGCCTCTGTAAGACTTTCCTTTGGGTTTTGGAATAGATACATTGTAGCACACTCATTTGTAATTGAAAACATCCACAATTAACGTATTTCTACGAAATTGTGGATGTTTTAGCTTAAATTTATTGATTTATTTTAATATTATAATGTAATATTTTTTATGATTGCAGTGGTTGTTTTTCTTTTTCTCCGGCCGCCATTGTGTCCCCGGAATTCTCATAATCCCCTCTCTCCTGCTTTATTCTCCAGGTCAGCACCACCTTAAACAGATCTCCATCTAACTCGATCCGGAACTTTCCGCCCTGAATCTCAGTAAAGCTTTTCGCTATCGCCAGCCCCAGTCCGCTCCCTTCTGTGTTCCGGGAAGCATCCCCTCTGACAAAACGTTCTGTCAGTTCTTCTCCGGATACAGACAATTCCTGTGCCGTGATGTTTTTTAAGATAATCGTCACATCATCCTTTGCTGTAAAACCACTGACATAGACTCTGGTCCCAGACAGTGCATATTTTGCAATATTGCCAAACAGATTTTCAAAAATCCGAAAGGTCTTCTGACTGTCTAATGGCACTATGACTTTCTTCTCCGGAAGGCTCATCCGTACTTCCAGCCCGGCGGCCGACAATTTGTCTTCCATCTCGAATTCCACCTGTTTTACCATACTTACGATATCCACATCACGAATATCCAGAGTAATATTCTGGGAATTAGCCTTGCTGACTTCAAACAGATCCTCGATCAGGGCTTTCAGCCGCAGGGATTTACGATCCAGTGTCTCTAAATATTCTTTCCGTTGTTCCTCCGTCACTCCGGGTTCCTGCAGCAATTTTACATAAGTGATAATAGCCGTCAGTGGCGTCTTCAGATCGTGGGATACATTGGTGATCAGTTCCGATTTCATCCGCTGGCTCTTCACTTCCTCCGCCACTGCGTTGCGGAAGCCTTCCTCAATCCGGTAGATCTGCGGTTTAAAGGGTTCGAATACCCCAAGATCTTCTTCAATGGTCACGTTCAGATTGCCATGGGCGATCTCGTTGGTAGCCTTTAACAGCAGTCCATATTTTTTCTGCAATTTGCTGACATAGCGCCGCAGTACAAAATACAGTACCACAGAATAAATGACTGCGATCGTCACTCCTCCCAGCGGAAGGCTGCATACGATCACCAGAATCAGGGCATTCCACAATACGATCCGCAGGATCAGTTTTTTGGCATCCTTGGTGACATCAAAATGCTCCGCATCATGATAGACATCCAACATCTTATCCCTGCCAATGGAGAATCCCTTCTTCATTCCTCTCCACAGTTTTTTCCAGAGAGGCACTAACAGATAGCACAGGCTGTGCTGTTTCAAATACGCTCCGGCTCCCTGAACCCGCATTGCCCGCAGGGATACTCCCAGGCACCAGGCAATGAAAAACAAGGCTGCCACTGCCAGAACATTTAATGCATAGGTCAGTATTATGGTCAATAACTGTATCTGCACACTGTTCCCCCGTAAAACCGTGCCCAGCGCATGACCGCTTCTTACCCAGGATACCAGTCCTACCACCTGTTCACTTCCGATGCCGGCTATGATAGTCAGGATCACAACGATCGCCTCTACAGGCAGCTTCAGCAGCGCCACCTTCTCCCAGGCTCTCTCTTCCTCAAGTCCCGGTAACACAAGCGCCAGCAGTAAGATCAACAGTGTCAGGATCAGAAATACCTGCTGGCATCCGGACAGATAATAGGATGCATACTGCTCTCCCATGGAAAAGTAAACACTGACATTGTTCATATCCTGATCATAATAAATATACTGACCATTCTGTCCCAGACTCTGTGCCGCCTGTCTGGAGATGCAGAAGGTGATCTCACAATTTTTCGGCATTTCCAGCCGGAACATGGTATTATGACCGGTAGAGATTGCGGTGCCCATATTGGCATCCACCATTCTCGTAAGACTGCAGTTACGGATCACTTCCGCCGCTGTCTTGCGAAGGGATGTCGTATCCGATCCGATCACCGTATTCCCGAGAGTTGCATCATTTCCATAGGCATCAAATATAAAAGTCAGATAAAAGCTCTGTTCCTCCGCCACGATATCCGTATCCGCCAGATTACTTATGGTCTCTCCGGTCTTAGTATCCCTGATCCTATAATCATATAAATTATTCAACTGACTGAAGGAACTTTCCAGGGTATTGAAATGTTCTTCCAGATATTCCCCGGTCTGCGCCGCAAAGATTCCCTGAGCCATATAGTTTTCGGGATCTTCTCCTTCCGGTATTGCGAGGTCCTCCGTATCTCCATTTGCCACTTCTGCCCGTTTCCGGTCATCATTGAGCCATTCATTTCCCTCCGTGGGCTGCATATATAATTCCCCATAGCTTAAGGAAGTCTGGTGTTCTTTGTTATACAGATCCCTATAGAGCAGATAGCAGTTCTGATACAGATAAGTGATCGTATTCGACGTTTCCAGCGGATCCGCAATGTATTGTTCATTTCTCCGGCTCTCCGCCCTGCGCTCGAAGATTCCGTAGCAGGCGGTAAAAATGCCGGAAGCTGCCAGACTGACAATCAATCCGATGATCAGCCATTTGACTGCAGGCTTTCTGTTTTCTCTGCTTTCCCGGTTTTCTGTTGTCTCCGCTTTCACAAGTTCTGTTACCTGTTCCATTTTTACACCTCTCCGGCCATTTTCCTGCTCTGTCTGCCGAAACGCTTTGTTTCCCACAGCCGTATTTATTGTTTGTCGATCTTATACCCCACGCCCCATACCACTTTCAGGTATTTGGGATTGCGTGGATCGATCTCTATCTTCTCCCGGATATTCCGCACATGTACCATAATGGTATCGGTGTTGACCGCTTTCTCGTTCCAGATACGCTCATAGATCTCATCTGCGGAAAATACTCTGCCGGGATTCTTGATCAAAAGCTGTACGATCTTGAATTCCATGGGAGTCAGCTTCACCGCTTCTCCGTCCACCGTCACTTCCACGGTTTCTTCGTTAAGTTCCAGTCCACCGATGGTGTACACATGGGATTTCTCCTGTTCTTCCCCACTGACTGCCGTCAGATATTTGGAATATCTGCGCAGATGAGAATTCACCCTCGCCAACAGCTCCAAGGGCGTAAAGGGTTTGGTCACATAGTCATCCGCTCCCATATTTAATCCCATGATCTTATCCACTTCCTCGGACTTGGCGGACAGCATGATCACCGGAAACTCGTGATTCTGCTCCCGCAGCTTCATTAACATCGTCACACCGTCCATCACCGGCATCATGATATCCAGGATAGCCAGATGGATTTCTTCCTGTGCTACGATCTCCAGTCCTTCCTTACCGTTGGCAGCCTTCCATACCTGATACCCCTGATTTTTCAGGTAAATCTCCACACCATCCCGGATCTCCTTATCATCCTCCACGATGAGAATATGATATTTATTGTTCTCCATGACTCCCTCTCATTCTGCCGCATGCGGCAAGGGGATCCTCTCCCCTGTCTGTTTCTGATTCTAAGTTATAATTTCTAATTTCACCTACAGAAAAAACAAAAGATTTTCTAAAGATTTTTTTCCAGAAATGTTAGTATTTTAACTATGGGTACGATCAGTATCCCACAGAAAAAATTACTGACACCGTGGACGAAATCCCATGGCAGCCCGGTAATGATCCAGGCGATCATTTTCTGAAAGTTTAATCCATATAACAGTGCCTGCGCCGGTGCATACAAAGTTCCGAATAAGAAGCCATGGGCAGCACACAGCAGCATATAGACAAGCGGACGAAGCTTCTCCGGAATCCGTTTGGGTAACAGCATGGTCGCTCCCCACAGCACTGTCCACAGATACAGGTAAGGGATCCACCAGGTGGCAAAACCGCAGAATATCCCGTTCAGCAGCACATATATATAGATAGGATACAATGCTTTTTTCCGATATACCACGGTAAACGCAATCGTAAAAACACCAAGGAGGTGGACATTCGGTGCCACCTCCATGATCATCTTCGAAGCGTACATTAACGCTCCCAGCATTGCGAAAACCGCCATCTCTCTGATCGTCAGTTTTCCGTTTTTCAATCCTTATTTCTCCACTTTGAAGGAATAGGTATCCCCGGCAGTCACAGGTGTGGCATCTACACCGGTAGAAGCATATTCCCCATTAATGTAAAATGCCCAGTAGGTCTGGTCCACATCATAATCTGCCGTTACACCGTTGACGGTCTTCACATAGAGGCCGTAATCTCCCTCTTCCCCTGCGATCATGCCGATCTGGGTCAGGGCATCCCCTACATTTTCCTTGTCAGTATGAATGGTAAAACTGCTCTCAGTGCCTTCCTTATCCGTTACGGTCAGGGTAAACTCGGTATTGCCCTCTCCCAGCTCACTACCGTCCGCAAAAACGCCGTCCGTCTGCGCCTGTACAGATTCCTGGACTGTTCCCTGTGTGCTGCCATTATCCCCGGACTTACTGCCGCAGGCGGTCATTCCTGCTGCCATGGTTACTGCCAGCAGTACTCCGCAGGCACTTACTTTCCATTCTCCACTTACCAATTTTTTCATAATTTTCCTCCGCTTTTATTTTCTGACGATTTCACCTTTGTTGTGCGAAATCGCATCAGACCTGTTTATTTTTCGCAGCTTACGTGGCTATACTTCATCCTCATAGTACCGGATCATGCATACCAGTTCACCGTCCTCTACGGACACCTCCGCTTCCTCTCCCTGAAATTCATTGCTGATCCCGATGGGGAAATCGTTGGTGATCACGGCATTTTCCAAAGGATATTTCATGCCACGGATGGTCACACCTTTCGCTTCCTTCGTCAGGGCGAACAGGGACATGGTGCCCTCCAGCTCCTTCCGGAAATGCACAGCTTCATTCTGCAGTACCAGCACCATTCCCGTGCCGTCAACGAGATATCCCACCGCACCGTGATTTTTGAGATACAGCAGACACTGGATATTCGCCAGGGTATGATCAAATCTCCCACCGGTGGCCGCATAGATACGGAAATCGGTATAGCCCAGCTCCAGCCCCCGCTTGATAGCTGCCAGCATGTCTGTGTCATCCTTACACTCCGGCAGGCGGCAGATCTTCTCCGGAACGGTCTGTTGTAGCTGTTCCACAGCAAGCTTCTCCTGTTCGCTCATCGAGTCAAAATCTCCAATGATCAGATCCGGCTCCACATTCAGGATCCCACAGTAGCTTAAGCCGCCATCTACTGCGATCACATAATCTTCCTCCGTCACAGACAGCTCTCCCATCGTGAGATCTCCTGCGCCGATCAAAATACATTTACCCATAGTATTTTCTGTTTTCCTTTCCTGTAGCAGTTCTGTCCTTGTCATTCTCCAGGTCACACGAATGCGCCTGCGCCGCTTTGCGACCGGCCTTATTTTCAAAACATGCGCCTCGTCCACGAGCCATCACGCATTATTCTACAATTTCTACGTTTACATTTCAAGCCATCCGCAGTATATTTAATCTGTTCAAGCTTATAAAGATATCCAGAGGATCAACACCCCTGTATGTGAAAGGCACACTCATGAATCCTTATAACAATCAGCCGCTTACCCCTGCGGAGCTCCGCAGGCTGCAGGCTTTGGAAAACCGATATCGGAATGCCGCCAGAGAAGTCTTTACGAACCGTGTGGAATACTACCACAGACTCACTGGCGGCCACTATACCTCCATCACCATAAGAGATCAGAAGACCCGTTGGGGCAGCTGTTCCTCGAGAGGGACTTTATCCTTTAATTACCGCCTGATCTACGGTCCTGCCGGTCCTCTGGATTATGTGGTAGTCCACGAGCTCTGCCACCTGACTCATATGAATCATTCGAAGGACTTCTGGAACATGGTCGAGCGCATCATGCCGGATTACCGGATCTATAAACAGTGGCTAAGGGAGCATGGGCGTGAACTGACTCTGGAAGAACATCTCCAAAAGCAGGGCATTCCCATCCGCCTTAGCTGAAGTGCTATGCTACAAATGGCGGTCTGTTTTTCAACAGACCGCCATCTTTTACTACTCTGCTTTATGCAGTGCTATCTTCCGTTTATCTGTTCTCGTTTACATAGACCTGTACACGGCTCTGAATGACACCTGCCACATCCCTCGCACTCTTCTGTCCTGAGAAGTATGCTCCGGCTTCTTCCGAAATGATATTGGAGATTGCCTCATTATAGTATCCCCTCTTGTTCACGCTTTCCACAAAGCTTACGATCCTGTCCACCTGCTCCTGTGTCAGCTGCGGCAGCAGTATTTCCTCACCGTTGATGTAATAGGTCTCATCGTATTCCACTTTGTTGCCGTTCTCATCCGTATAATACGGCTTCTTCATAGCCTCCTGCGCACTCTTCTCAAAGGTGCTGCGAAGTACCGGAAGATTGTATTCCTGTTCCTGTATCTTATCCTGATATTCCTGTGTCAGATAGTAGCGTAGGAACTCCCATGCACCATCCAGGTTCTTGGATTTTGCAGACAGGGCATACATCCTGTTACCTGCCCATAATATAGATCCCATGTCTCCATCGGTCGGGAAACCTACAAAGGAGATATCCTCACCGAAGACACCGTTGATGATACCGTTCATGTCACGGATGTTACTGATGGAAGTAGTATCCAGCAGGGTTCTGTCCTCACGGAACTGGGATTCATAGTTATTCCAGTAATCCTCTCCCCAGTAATCCTCTCCATACTCTACCGGCAGCTCGGCTGCATAGGTCAGCATTGCCACAAAATTATCCGTATCAAATGCACATTTTCCGGTGGATACATCCACGAAATCACTGCCACAATAATTCATCATGGTATACAGGAAGCTGTCTCTGGTGATATCACTAAAGAGTGCGGTTCCTTCCGGCATGGTATCCCGGATCGTCTGCAGCTCTTCCATAGTAATGGAGGTGCGGTCACCGAAAATAGCTTCTTTTCCTACCATAGTAGAGATATAGAAGGAAGGAATCACATAGTACAGTTTACCGTCCACACGGTACGCATCCCAGACATTCTGCAGATAGTCGTTTTTCGATAATTCCTCATCCTTTGCAATGAGGTCATCCACATTTGCCACCAGTCCCTTGGCAATATAACTGTCCATTGACATATTGTTGTCCACGACCAGAATATCCGGCATTCCTCCGGAGATGATATCATTATTTAACTGCTTCACACCGAGAGTATAATCCTCTGAAGTGTTGTAGGTACTGTATTCCTTGACTACAATACGGTAGGTACCACCGGACTTATTATACTCAACCACTTTTCTCTTCAGATCATAGTCGATATAGTTACCGGCCAGTGTAAGGACGATCCGGTCCTTGATATCCTCCGGCTTCACGTGGGTGAACAGACCGCCGCATATTTTGCCTTCGTTGTAATCATAGTAGAAGCCCAGGAACTGCTCCTCGTCCAGTACCAGGAAATTGTTCAGGCTGCCGGCAGCCAGATCCGAATTGATATAACTCATGATCTGCTTCGACTCCTGTGTCTGCACATTATAGCTGAACAGTCCGTTACTATCGGCATAGTACAGGATGTCACCGTCTCCGGGCACCATATTGTAATAACCGCCGTTGGTCAGTGTCGAGGAAAGCTTTATTCCCTCCGATACCTCATCTGTTGCAGGATCATAGGAAGCGATATACATATCCGTGTAATTGCTCTCATCATAATAGATGATCTGCAGCTTGCCATCCGGCGTAATGATATTAGAGCTTGCATTGTTGAACAGTGTTGCTGCTGCCTCCGGCAGCTCCTTCCTGTCTGTGATACCTTCTTCCGTCACAGTGCATTTCTCGATTTTATCACCGCTTAACAGCAGTGTCAGGGTTCCATCCTCATTGGGGATGATACTATGTACCCAGGAATAGCTTTCTTCTGTATTCATATCATTCAGATCTGCTTCCCATACGATAGTCCCATCCGCGCTCCAGCACATCAATGCATAATCATTCGTACTGCTGTAATCGTCTTCGGAATATGTCTCACAATAGTAATTACGTATTCCGTAGACATTTCCATCCGAACCGACCGTACAATTGTTGATCGATGTGTATGTATAACTGCTGTTCCCTGCCGGTGCATCTACTACATCCATATCCGCTGCCGCAATATCCTGTGTGCTGACCTCCTGCTCCGTAAGAGGCACTGCTTCATTTCCGTCCCCGGAAGCTTCTCCGCCCTGTGCAGGTGCCGGAGTCGCCGGAGCCTCTCCTTCCTTCCACATAGGCAGTTCTACGGTTTCAATAGCTGTACCGTCCGGCTTCATTGTAGCAAGATGCAGCATACTCTGATTGCCGTTCTCGGAATAGTCATAGGTCTCAAACAGAAGGTAAACCGTATCTCCCTTTCTGGTCAGCAGATCAATATTCGTATTCTCTGGATCCATTCCGAGTTCCAGAGCCTGCTCCTTAAATACATACTGTTTTGCAAGGCTGGAATCGGCCGCACTGCTGCTGCCGCCGTTTCCGTTCCCACCGTTACCATTTCCGCAGGCAGTCAGACCTGCGATCATTGCCATGGTCAATGCGATACTGATCAGTTTTTTCCCTTTCTTTTTCATTCTCCCTCTCCTTTTCTTGTCTGTGTCTGTTGTTATTACGACTGCTGTTCCTCTTCCGTCTCCAGTGGTGTCTGCGCTTTCTCCGGCTTCTTTGAAGCTGCATTTGATGGATCCGCTGGCTCTGTTCCCACCTCCGGTTCATCCGTCAGCCAGGAGAATTCACTGTCTGCGTAAGGATCTTCCTCCAGCTCCCGTTCCAGTTCCTCCAGGACATCTCTTTCCCTGTGGGGGTGATTTTTCTCCCTGCGGCGTTCCACAGCCCGCTCTGCCTTATCCTTACCGGTATGCCATACATCCTTAAGCGTCCAGCCCTTATGACGCCACCAGTGTACAAAGCACCAGATAACGGTCACAACCGGATATAATAACAGAAACAGCATAAATACCGTAAGTAATGCAATAATGTCTTCATAGCCTCTCGCCAGATTCTCCCAGTAGGGGTAGATGATGGCTTTGCCGTTCATGGAACGTGTTCCGAAGGCAAGGATTGTCCTGATCCGGTTGGGCAGGGAATAACGTCTGCTGTTTTCCACGATCTCGACGTTTTTCTCGTCTATACCGATCCCTTCTTTTACTTTGCCGTAGGCGAACTCATCCACAGGGTTCGGCATCACGATCTCATAATGATTGATACCGTTGTTGGTTCCATAAGTCTCCAGGGTCTCATAGGATACATAGACAACCGTGGAAGTTAAACCTGCTGCCTTTTCCATTCTGCCCTGGGGTCTGCGTACCACTCCGGTCACAATGTGCGGGACATTCCCGATATATACGGTCATTCCAACCACATCATTGGAGCCGAACAGCTGCCATGCCGCATCCTGATCGATGATACAATAGTCCTGCATCAGATCGTTACCGGAAAAATAGGAGCCGGTGATCAGCTTTAACGGATGGAACAGGAAGAAGTCTCCGCCGATTCCAATGGCATTGGCCTCCAGAGTGTTTTTTCCGTTTACCATCGTGATTTTTCCATCTGCACTGTAAGCATCCACCCAGAGTCTTGCGCTGGGATTCTCCGAAGTCTCCGTAATAGAAGCCTCCTGTAGAACGTTTTTCAGGGAATACTCAAAGCTTTGAATGGTATCCTCCGTCACTTCCGCTTTGGAGGAGAAAAAGCAGCTGATCTGTGCCACATCCTTTTTTTCACTCCAGCGTCCGGCCATCTGTTGGGCATCCTGGATATTTGCCAGATGATTGGTCCATCCCAGCAAAAGCAGGAACAGAAGAAAGGATACTACTGCACTGCAGTACCATATGCATTTCTTTTTATTCTGTATTCGAATCCGAAACATCTGATCTGTTTCTTCCTTCCTGTTAAAATAATTTTCCGTCTGAAAGACCTTTTATGAATTATTTGCCAGTCTGACCAGCTTTCCTGCCTCTACCGGCTGGGTAGATGTCGTAATGACAAATTCAGAGCCATATAAAGCTCCGCTCACTGCGGACTGGGTGTCATCACTTGCCAGTACCTCCACATCCACACGGGTTGCCACATAACGGTTACCTAAGGGGCTGCTCTTGGATTCCACGATCAGAATAAACTTGCCGTTACTGTCCTCACGGATGGCACTGTTGGGTACGATCAGATCGTAATTGGCACTCTTCTGTCCTACGGATACATTTAAGGACTGTCCGGATGTCACTTCATCTCCGGTGATATCAAAGGTCAGCAGCTTCTTCTGTCCGGGATCTGTGGTATCCGGCTTGATGCTTGCCAGGGTAATATCCATATCACTGTATCTCCAGGAGTTCACCAGGTCTGCCTTATCTCCCACAGAAAGTCTCTTCGCCTGATCATTGGTCACGGAGAAGCTCATGGTAAAGCCCTTACCCTCCGGCTGCATAGTCACCAGTGCCGTATCCGGCTGTGCCTCGTCTCCCGCCTTCACCGTTACGCTGGTGATCGTACCTGAGATAGGTGCCTCAATGCTGGCACCTACAGCATTTTCTTCCATTTCAGCAATTTGATCTCTCTGTTTCTGAAGACTGTCTAACTGATAATCCAGATTCAGCTCCGTAGAAATATCCTTCAAAAGCTGCTCCTTGGTATCCTGTGCCGCCTTCAGCTGAATATTCCGTTTGTCCAGTTCCGTCTGCCAGTTCTGGGTCTGTACTGTTAAGGAATTCGTGCTGTTTTCTTTGCTGTTCTGCTTATTTGCCAGTTCCTTATTAGCCTCTGCCAAAGCATTTACTTTATCATTATATGCCCTCACTTTGGCTTCATCATTGAGAATCCCCTGCTTTCCATTGATCAGTTCCTGATAGCGGTTCTTGTTCTGCACCGCCAGCTGATACTCTGTCTCTGTCACCTGATTAACAAAGCCATTGCCGGATACCGAGCTTGCAATATTCTCATTATATTTATCGATGGTTGCCTGACAGGCTGCCTGGGCTGTCTGCCACTCACTGACTTTGTCTTTGGCAAGTTTGACTTCATCACTGTTCAAGGCTGCCTGGGCTGTGTTGACCTTTGCCTGTTCAGAACTGGTATCCGGGGTTCCACCGGCATCCACATTGACCTGCGCAGATTTCAGCTGATTGATCGCATTTGTTGCTTCATCAACCTTTTTCTGCCATTTGTCGATCTCTGCTTCTGCTGCGACAATGCGGTTCTGATAAGTGTATACAGACGATACGTTGCCGTTCTGCACGTTCTGGAAAGTCGAATTGGAAATATCACCGGACAAAAGTGCCAGCTCAAAATCCAGCATCGCTTTATCCAGTGCCGCCTGGGCATCTGTCAGTTCCTTGCTTTCCTTATCCTCCAGTAAAAACAGTGGATCTCCCTTCTCCACCTTATCCCCGGTCTTCACAAGGACGCTGGAGATCGTACGGGTCTCATTAATCTTTACATTATAGGGGTCCCCACTTTCCACCGTACCGGTACCGCGGATCTTTGCCGTGATCGTTCCAGACTGCACATATTGCGCTGCCACCTCCGGAAGGGAATAATTCATAAATGTATTGGAAAAAAATGTCAGCACCAGCATTACAGACAAGAATATAATGGCTGCATTTTTTACCCATTCTCTTCTCTTTTTTCCACCGTTTTCGTTCATCTTGCTTCTCCTCTATACTTCACTTTCTATCTGTATCCCGGGCATCAGATTCATGCCGGTATGTCATCAAAAATCAGTGATCCTAGCCTTTGACACCGCCCTGGTAGGTAATACCGTCTACCAGATATTCTTCTCCATAGAGGAATACCAGAAGGCTGGGTACCATGTAGATCGTTGCCACTGCAAATGCCAGTCCGATCTCTCCGGAATTGATCTTGCTTAAGAATACGGACAAGGGATGCATCTCCGCATCGGATAACAGGATCAGCGGCTGTTCCACCATATTCCAGTAATCGATAAATACAAGGATGGCTGCGGAACACAGCGCACCTTTGCACAACGGCATACAGATCAGCCGATAGATCTGCCACTCTCCGGCACCGTCGATCTGTGCCGCCTCCATGACTCCCACAGGAATTCTCTTCATGAACTTCGTCAGCAGATAGACTGCAAAGGGTGAAAAGATGCCGGGCAGCCAGATGGCCCAGTACGAATTTAATATATTCAGCTTTTCTGCCACCAGATAATTGGGTACCAGCGTTACCTGATACGGCATCAGCATCAGAATCACGTAAGAGAAAAACACCAATGACCTCAGTTTCCCCGAGTACCTGGCAAATCCATAAGATGCCAGAGATGCCACCATCAGCTGAAACAGTACTATCGGTCCCACCAGGATCACGGAATTCCAGAATTTCAGCAGATATTCCGGGCTTTTCAACAGTACTGTAATATACTGGCTGAAGGATACGATATCCGGAATAAATTTCAAATTCACTTTTTCGGAAATATAGACCTTGCCACCCTTATCATTTGTGGCAAATACCGAACCATAGTTCGCTGATATCTCCGAAGACGACATGAAAGAGTTGGTGATCGTCAGAACGATCGGCATCAGGAACAGTATGGCAAAAAAGGCAGCGATCACTGTTGCTATGCTGATGCGGATATTCTCAAATAGTTTTTTTCTGCGTTTATACCCGGCCGCCCTCTTCGCTTCCTGGGAAGCAGGTCTTCTGGATGGGGCTTTTGCCGGTGTACCTGTGTTGTTCTGCTCCATCAGCCTTCCACATCCTTTCCGAAATGATTTTCCACTGCGAACAGAAGTCCGATGATCACGACCATGACGAGAGACATCAGTATCGCTGCTGCAGACAGGGTCTGATAATCCAGACTCTTGAACTTATTGTTCATGAAATGCTGCAGCATATAGATGGAATCGTAAGGATAATCCGTTGTCAGCAGATAGATCTCACGGAAGATCTTAAAAGAGCTGATCAGGGACATGATCGTCACAAACAAAAAGGTGGAAGACAAATACCGGATCTTAATATAGAAAAAGGTCTGTAACGATGTGGCATTTTCCAGTCTTGCCACCTCCAAAAGATCCCTGGGGATGCTGGCAAGTGCTGCCATAAACAGGATCATATTATATCCCAGATTCTTCCATAGGAATAAGATCACTATTACGATAATAGAGTAGCTTGACTTCAGCCAGTCGATCTTCTCCACACCGAAGACTCCCAACAGATCATTGACCGCACCGTTATAATGGAACAATACCTGCCAGATCAATACAATGGATGCCACCGGCACCATCATGGGACTTAAGAAAAAGGTACGGAACTGACTCCGGAAAGGAAGCTTTGCTTCCAGTACCACTGCCAGAAGCAGGGACAAAACCACGGCCAGTGGCACCGCAATTGCGGAAAATACCATTGTATTATGCACTGCCGTACGGAATGCCGCATTTTTTATTACACTTACAAAGTTGTCTAAAAATACAAAGTTCATGCTGATAGGGTTATCCACCAGCGAATAAAATATCACAACCAGAAAAGGAAGGAAAAAGAAAGCAAGTACCCCAAGAAAGCTTGGGGCTATAAAAAGCCCCGAGCTTCTCTTCAGTTTCCGCATTCTCTTATCCAATTTGTGATGCCGTTTCCGCTTCTGATCCACCTGCTGCCTGCTCACGATAATCAAGCCTTTCCTTATCTGTTTTCATTTACATAGACCTGTACACGGCTCTGAATGACATTCGCCACATCCGCTACGGATTTCTGACCTTTGAAGAATGCTTCCGCTTCCTCCGTGATGATATTGGTGATCTCATCATTACCGGTTGCGCTGGAAGGCTCAGCCACGCTGATCAGATCTTTAAGAATATCGATTTCTTCCTCGGTAGGAGTGTGATAGGTGTACTCCCAGTCTCCGTAGCTGATGCCGGAAGTACCGTCCTCCGGAATCGGATTCCCGTTCTCATCCAGGATCTGCTCACCGTTTTCATCTGTCATATATGTCACATTCAGTGCCTTCTCCACCATATCATCCAGTGCAGACTTTCTGGCGGGAAGTCCATAGGAATATAAATCATCAAACGGCTGATTCAGATAATTCTCAATAAATGCCCATGCCCCGTCCTTGTTGGAGGATTTGGCGGTAATCGCATACAGCTCACTGGCCTGCATATAAGTACCGCTGCCACCGCCGGAGGTAGGATATCCGATATAGGTTACCGGCTCGCCGAACATAGCTTCCTCCTCCTGAATACTGTTCAGCTGATAGATGCCTGTCATATTTAACAGCACTTCACCGGACTGGATCTTCGCCGGTGTAGATCTGTCGTCATTCTGCCAGTCATACTCTTCGGGGAAGGTATTGACAAATTCCAGTACTTTCTGGAAATCTTCCGAATCAAAGCTGCACTTTCCCGTCTCCCAGTCAATATAGCTGTCCAGATCATAGGCTAACAGTGTGTACAGCATACCGCTCTTGGTCATGCCCTCGAACAGGGAAGCACCTTCATGCTGGCCTGCATAGGCTATAATATCGTCAATGGTCCAGCCCTTCTTATCGCCTACTTCGGAGGTCTTACCGACGATCGTGTTTAAGGTGAAGCTCTTCGGAATTCCCACCAGTTTTCCGTCAAAGGTATAACTGTCTACAATATTCTCAAAGAAATCGTCCTTGCTTAATACACTGCTCTTCTCCAGATAGGGTGTCATATCCTCAAATACACCCTTGGAAGCCAGTTCCTTGACATCCAGGTTGGACAGATCCAGGATATCCGGGCACCCGGCTCCGGAGGTAATATCATTGTTCATGGCTGTAATGCCATCCGCCCAGGAAGTTTCGGTCCAGTTATTATCATCGATATATGTTTTAATATTGACATGATATTCATTACTCTGCTTGTTGAAAGCTACGGCTGCTGCCTGAAGGCTCTGGGAGGTATACAGGGTTCCGATCGTGATCTGGGACTTCTGTGCCACCTCACTGGCCTTGGTTTTGGTCAGCTTCACCAGGTCAGTTTCTCCTGTATTCCAGTCATTGACCACTGCCAGGATCTTACCGTCTGCGGTGGCTGCGGCATAGTTGACATAACTGCCGTTAATATCACTGTCCAGCCAGCTCAGTACTTCGGTAGTCTTCTGGTCAGCGAGACTATAGTCATACAGGACAGTATCCGTATTCACCAGAAGATCATTTTCTATTCCGGCACATAATCCTCCGTTGCCGTTTGTGTTCGGGAAGTTATCATATGTCTGTCCCAATGCTTTGCCGTCAAAGTCGATCTGAGATAGCTTCACGTTGCCGGATTGGTCATAATAAGCCAGGTATACCTTGCCGTCTTTTGCCTTTCCCATGCCCTGGATCCACTGGCTGTCCGTCTGCACAGCTCCCTGAAATTGTCCGTCACTGCCAAACAGCCGGATCAGTGAATCGGAGCTGATATAAAATCTGCCCTGGTCGTCCAGGCACATGCTGCCCACATAGGAATTATTCTCATCCTGCTGCATGATATCCGTGATATCTTGTGCCATCAGCTCCGTACCGGATGCATCGTACTTGTGCAATACCGTTGTCTGCTGTGTATAAGCGTCATCACCTTCTGTGGCATTCCACTCAAATTCCGCAGTATAAATATTACCTTCCTCGTCTGCCTGCATGGAATAGATTCCACCGCCGTCCGCATTAATGGTGATCGGCAGATCCTCCCTGGTACCGTCTGTCAGGGAATAAGCTCCAATCACGACCTTGCTCTCACCGGACGCTTCATCCCATTGGTAATTTGTATAATACAGCTTATCTCCCTGTACTGTCATGTTACTGTAGCTGGAATTCGTATTATCGTCCAGCTCCAGATATTCGGGAACATATACATATTCCTTCTGTTCTGTCTGTCCCCCAGGATTCGATCCATCCTGCTTACCGCAGGCTGCAAGCGACATTGCCATAACGGATGCCAGTGCGATCGCAGTTGCTTTTCTGCCCCTAAAATTATTTCTCATATATTTCTCTCCTCTTAATTATGGGTAGCGCCTTACGGTCTTCCCCTGAAAGCAAGTTCTACGGAACATTCCATATTCCTTACTTATTTATGCATATTATACCCTATTTCTATAGTAAAAGCATCTTAAGAATTTATGAACTCACATTATGATTTGTATAAAATAGAATCTCGCTTGCGAGATTCTCCGCCTGCGGCGAGTCGCTTTTGCGACATATTTCATAACCGCCGCAGTGCGATCCCTGCGGAGCGTTTTTAATTCATAGGAAGAAATTTCCTATGAATTAAAAAGGTATAGGCCCAGAGAACCTATACCATCTTATGCATTTCCGTTTTTCTTCTATGATGCCGGTACAGGCTTCCCAGTCTGTTGTAGAACCAGAAGGACTGTACCAGGATATTATTGGCTTTTCCGATTTTTTCTTTTGTAGTACCCTTATAATAAGAGCCGCCACAGGTAATTCCTTCTTTTGCTCTTACTGCCCGGATCAGATCGGATTCACAATGAATGCTTTGAGGGATCTCCGTATGCGCCATACCGATGCAGTCCATTTTATGAGCATCGCTTCCACCAAAGGTGGGCAGCTCATACATTTCCGCCAGTACTCCGGCGCAATGATTGCTCTCCGGGGATTCACAGGCATTGAAGCCCTCCAGAAAATCAAACTGGTTCATGACCGCCATCTGATTTTTCTTTTTCAAGGTATTCGTAAAGCTTAAATACTTCTCCCCACAGGGATGTGCCGGTCCTAATATCCCACCGTTCTTATGCACGATATCGATCAGGATCTGTACCGGCAATCCCCGAAGCTCCAGAATTTTCAGCTTAATGGTCTCCGGCATGATCACCAGGATATGTCCGGCATCAATGGTATCGTATTCAATCCCCTTCAACACTACAAAGTCTTTATATTTTCGATCCTTAATATTTCGTTTCCACGCGCGGTAACCATTATATGAATTATGATCACTGACCAGCATACCGTCAAAACCCTTGCGGATCAATTCCGCAATAAAATTCTCAATAGGAACCTTTCCATCCATAGATCCTTCTTTTGTATGACAATGCATATCAAATTTCATCTGTTTTGTTCCTTCTTTCTCTTGTGGCTTACGTCTTTGATCCATGCCAAGTATAGCAGATTCCTTCATAGCATACAACGCTTTTACGGAAAAATGTCTGTAAGTTTCTGACATTTTACTCTGATTTTACCACTGTTTCCGCTGCTTTTGGCATTACACCGGAAACGTAAAGCAGGCACCGGCCTTTTACAGCCGATGCCTGTATATTATTTCTGCTTTCGAGGCAGACACCTTACTTTACGATACGTACGCGGAAGACACCGTCGATCTTCTGTAAAGCCTCTACCAGATCCTGTGTTGCCGCATCTTCGATATCCAGCATGGTATATGCCACTTCGCCACGGGACTTGTTGGTCATATCTGAGATATTGATGTTCTTCTCACCGATGACTGCGGTAAACTGATTCAGCATATTGGTTATATTTTTATGGAAGATTGCGATTCTGCCGGCCTGACTGCATACACCCATGTCACATGCCGGATAATTGACACTGTTGCGGATATTACCATTCTCCAGGTAATCCATCAGTTCTTCCACTGCCATCTTTGCACAGTTATCCTCAGATTCCTCGGTGCTGGCGCCCAGATGAGGGATCACGATACAGCCGGGCTGACCTGCTGTCGTGGGATTCGGGAAATCGGACACATAACGTGCCACCTTACCGCTCTTTAATGCCTCCAGCACATCTGCCTCATCCGCAAGTAAATCTCTTGCAAAATTCAACAGGATCACACCGTCCTTCATCTTGTCGATGGCTTCTTTGTTGATCATGCCCTTGGTGGAATCCATCAAAGGAACATGAACAGTGATATAATCACAATCTGCATAAATTTCTTCCACGTTCATCACATGCTTTACGGAACGGCTCAAATTCCATGCTGCATTGACAGATACATAAGGGTCATATCCGTAAACCTCCATACCGAGGCTCACTGCTGTATTTGCCACCTTAACACCGATGGCACCCAGACCGATAACACCCAGTTTCTTACCCATAACTTCGGTACCGGCAAATTTCTTCTTTTCTTTTTCTGCCGCCTTGGCAATGTCAGCGTTGTCTTTGGAAGCCTTGACCCATTCGATACCGCCTACCACATCACGGGCTGCTAAAAGCATACCGGCAATTACCAGTTCCTTTACGCCGTTGGCATTGGCACCGGGGGTATTGAATACCACGATACCTTTTTCCGCACATTTATCCAGGGGAATATTGTTCACACCGGCACCGGCTCTGGCTACAGCCAGAAGATTCTCCGGCAGTTCCATCTCATGCATGGAAGCGCTGCGGACCAGAACACCCTCTGCGTCATTAATGTTATCGGTTACTTTATAATCTGCTGTCAGACGATCCAGTCCCACTTTGGAAATGGGATTCAGGCAATTGATCTGAAACATATTGATATCCTCCTTACATTTTTCAACGATTCAGGCCGCTTTCGCAAAATCGTTAATAGTTAAGCATTCTCCGCCTCAAATTTCTTCATGAACTCTACGAGCTTCTCCACACCCTCAATAGGCATTGCATTGTAGATACTTGCTCTCATACCGCCTACAGTTCTATGGCCTTTCAGGTTCTCGAAGCCGGCTTCTTTCGCTTCTTTAACGAACTTGGCATCCAGTTCTTCATCTCCGGTAATGAACGGAACGTTCATCAGGGATCTGTCTTCCTTGCGTACGGTTCCCTTGAACAGCTTGCTCTCGTCCAGATAATCATACAGGATCTTGGCCTTTTTCTCATTGCGCTCCTTCATTGCTTCCAGACCGCCCATCTTCTTCAGCCACTTGAATACCTTGCCGCAGATATAGATGCCGTATGCAGGTGGAGTATTGTACAGAGAATCCGCATCTGCATGAGTCTTGTAACGCAGCATGGTGGGTGTGCCGGGCAGTACATCCTCGGTGATCAGGTCTTCTCTGATAATCACGATCACCACACCTGCAGGTCCGATATTTTTCTGAACGCCGCCATAGATCACACCGTACTTGGTCACATCTACCGGCTCGGACAAAAAGCAGCTGGACACATCTGCTACCAGGGGCTTACCCTTGGTATTGGGCAGGGTCTTGAACTTCGTACCGTAGATGGTATTGTTCTCACATATGTATACATAATCTGCATCCTCACTGACAGGCAGATCAGAGCAATCAGGAATGTAAGAGAAAGTCTTATCCTCAGAAGATGCGATCTTATTTGCCTTACCGTACAGGGAAGCTTCCTGATAAGCTTTTTTTGCCCACTGACCGGTTACGATGTAGTCTGCCACACGGTTCTTCATCAGGTTCATGGGGATCATAGCGAACTGCTGACTCGCACCGCCCTGTAAAAACAGTACCTTGTAATTGTCCGGGATATTCATCAGTTCTCTGAGATCAGCTTCCGCTTCCTTAATGATCGTATCATAGGCTTTAGATCGATGGCTCATCTCCATTACGGACATGCCGGTTCCTCTATAATCCAGCATTTCATCGGCTGCTTCCTGTAATACCTCCTCAGGGAGTACTGCAGGGCCTGCGGAAAAGTTATACACTCTTGCCATTTTCAAAGACCTCCTCGATATTTTCTTAAATTTTTGTAAAAAACATAGGTATAGAATAAGCTTTTCATTTGCTTTAGTCAACTACATTGTTAAATTATTTTCAATTTGTTCGTCTGGCAAAGACAATTTGTCTGAAAATGTCTGTATTAATAGAAAAGTAACTATTTAGAATACGTAAATATCAAAAATGGTACTTCAAATGCTCGCATTTGTAAGGACCGTTGTTACTATTCCCTAATAAAACATTACCACAGGGGTACCGATCTGCACGCAATCAAACAGTTCTTCCATTTTGTCCTTCGGTGTATTGATACAGCCGTGGGAACCGGCAGTCTGGTAGATGTCCCCACCAAATTCCTTGCGCCAGCTGGCATCATGAATACCGATGCCACCCTTCACAGGCATCCAGAATTTCACAGGAGATGCATACCCCGGTCCCCGTAAGACACGATTTTTCTGCTTATTATAGACAAAATTGACACCTTCCGGCGTTCCCATGCGGCGCCGCATATTGCCCGTCACGATCTCCGTCTCCAGTTTCAATACGCCTTTTTCATAATAGTACATTTTCTGCTGCGTCATATCCACTTCGATATAAGTATCACCGATATCGTTTTTCCCATAACAGAACGCTTCTCTCTCATAGGTCGGAATATGTGTCTGTAACGTTCCTGTATGTACGCCGGGATCCAATAGATGCTCCATCAGATATCTGACTTCCTTTTTCTGATCCAGCTTGCTCCCGTAGGTGCCTCCTTCGATGGTGATCACATCGCCTCTGGTGCTGTGGAACTGTCTGGTACGTCCATAGCCGTCATATTCCTCTGCCAGCCTCTCTATATACTCCTTTACTGCCTCTTCCTCCAGAATAAAGCTTCCCTTCTCATCCTGTACGGGAAGTCCCTCTTCTTTTTGCAGAAAAGAAGCACAATCAGCCGCAGCCAACGGATGTCTTTCCTCACCAAAGCAATAGACAATATCACAGGTCTGAAATCTCTCGATCTCTTTCCACAGATTCCGCAAGGCTTTTTGACTCTCATCCGGTGTTATCTCATAGTAACATCCACTCTCCTGCAGATTTAGTGTTTCCTGCCCATTCTCCACGATTTCTTTTAACGCCAAAAAAGCCTTCTCCAGATCAATGCGGCCGCTCAGTCCGTCTGTGAAGACATAGGCACCCTCCGCATCCCTGGTAAGGCTGTAATCTTTTATTCTCTCCTGTTCCGTCTGTACGAATCCCAGAGCATTGTAGGCTTTGCGAAGTGAATCCTCATCTACGGTCACTGCCGGAGCCAGTGTACGTCTGGAATGGAACAGGACATTATCCACCCACAGATAGGGATTCTGCTCCAGCCTGTATTTTTCCAGCCCATTACTATAATCCGCCCGATAATCTGCATCCGCCAGGGAAATCGTATAAGTCTCCCCCGTTTTGTCTGTGATTACAATGTTCGGAGCCTCTGTACGTGACAAAAGCTCCGAATTCACTTCTTCTACCGTCTTTCCGGTACAGTAGACCCCGTTGATCCAGGTATTCAGAGAGAATCCCTCTCTATAGTAAAATGCCAGGACAACGTATACTGCCAAAAGGAACAGCAACATCATCAGCACTGCAAAAAATACTTTTTTTGTTGTTCTTTTCATCAGGACTGCCTTTTCAAATCATCTCCGTCAAACACTTCACTGATAGGCGCTCCCGCCGGAACCATAGGGAATACCTTATCATCCTCCGGGATCATACATTCGATCATCACCGGTGCCTTCAGGGCAATTGCTTTTTCAATTGCAGGAGCCACTTCTTCCTTTTTGGTCACACGGATCGCCGTGCATCCCAGGCCTTCTGCCACCTTGCAGAAATCCACCTTGTCATTCAGCACCGTCTGGGAATAACGCTTGCCGTAGAACAGAGTCTGCCACTGTCTTACCATTCCCAGCACGTGGTTGTTGATCACCACCTGAATGATGGGAATGTTGTAACGGCTGGCGGTGGCCAGTTCATTCATATTCATGCGGAAGCATCCGTCACCGGCAATATTGATGCAGATCTTATCCTGCTGTCCCACCTGTGCGCCGATGCAGGCTCCCAGGCCGTAGCCCATGGTGCCTAAGCCACCGGAAGACAGGAAGGTGCGGGGCTTCGTATAATGATAATACTGTGCCGCCCACATCTGATGCTGTCCTACATCTGTGGTGATGATAGCCTCACCGTTTGTCACACGGTCGATCTCCTGCATGATGTAAGGGCAGGACAGATTCTCGTCATCATATTTCAGCGGATATTTTTCCTTCAGTTCTTTTATATGCGCCATCCACTCCGGATGTTCCTGTCTGGACAGGCAGGCATTTAATTCTGTCAGAGTTTTCTTCAGATCTCCTACCAGAGAAGCGTCCACGCGGATATTCTTATTGATCTCCGCTGCATCCACATCCAGCTGGATGATTCTTGCATTCTCGGCAAATTTTTTCGGATTACCGGTCACTCGGTCGGAGAATCTTGCTCCCAGTGCCACCAGCAGATCACACTCACTGACGCCCAGATTCGAAGTCTTGGTACCATGCATACCGATCATACCGGTATAGCGCTCACTTTTTCCATCAAAGGCTCCCTTACCCATCAGAGTATCACATACCGGTGCATCGATCAGCTCTGCGAACTCTGCCACCTCCGCACTTGCCTCGGAAATGATGGCTCCACCGCCCAGATAGATATAAGGTTTCTTTGCCTTATGGATCATCTCTGCTGCCAGCATCAATTCTTCCCTGGTGTAACGGGTCACTCTCTCCTCCGGCTGGATCGTCACAGGAGTATACTCACAGGTGGCTGCCGTCACATCCTTCGTGATATCGATCAACACAGGACCGGGTCTTCCGCTCCTGGCAATATGGAATGCCTTGCGGATGGTATCAGCCAGGATCTCCACATTTTTCACAATATAGCCATGCTTTGTAATGGGCATGGTCACACCGGCAATATCCACCTCCTGGAAGCTGTCCTTACCCAGTAAAGGTAAGGTAACGTTGGCGGTGATCGCTACCATCGGTACGGAGTCCATATACGCTGTCGCAATACCTGTTACCAGGTTGGTGGCACCGGGACCGCTGGTGGCCATGCAGACACCTACTTTTCCCGTAGCTCTTGCATAGCCGTCTGCTGCATGGGCTGCTCCCTGCTCATGGGAAGTCAGAATATGATTGATCTCCCCACTGTGCTTGTAAAGTGCATCATAGATATTAAGTATTGCCCCACCGGGGTAGCCGAATACGGTGTCTACCCCCTGCTCTTTCAGGCATTCTACCAGAATTTCTGATCCTGTTAACTGCATCACAAAGTTCCTCCGGTTATTTTAATGATTGCTTAGTTCTTCTGTGAAGGTGCCTCCAGTACTGCACCGCGGTTGCCGCTGGTCACCAGCTCATGATATCTTGCCAGGTATCCTGTGGTGATCCTGGGCTCTCTGGGCTGCCATTTTGCTTTTCTGGCTGCCAGCTCTTCGTCGGATACCAGTACATCCAGTTTGTTCTCCGGGATATTGATCCGGATGATATCGCCTTCTTCTACCAGTGCGATGGGGCCGCCTACAGCAGCCTCCGGGGAGACATGTCCGATGGAAGCGCCACGGGATGCTCCGGAGAAACGTCCGTCGGTGATCAGTGCCACGCTGGAGCCCAGTCCCATGCCTGCAATGGCAGAGGTGGGATTCAGCATTTCACGCATGCCGGGGCCACCCTTAGGTCCTTCATAACGGATCACTACCACGTCACCTGCCACGATTTTGCCGGACTTGATGGCATCAATGGCATCCTCTTCACAGTCAAATACTCTGGCAGGACCTTCATGTACCAGCATCTCCGGTGCTACTGCGGATCTCTTGACCACGCCGCTGTCCGGTGCCAGGTTGCCCTTCAGTACGGCGATACCGCCGGTCTGGGAATAAGGATTCTCCACAGGGCGGATGACTTCCGGGTTCTTGTTGACACAATTCCTGATGTTCTCTCCTACGGTCGTACCATTGGCGGTCAGGCAGTCGAGATTCAAAAGTCCCTTCTTGGACAGTTCATTCATTACCGCATAGACACCGCCTGCTTCGTTCAGGTCTTCCATATAAGTAGGACCTGCCGGAGCCAGATGACACAGGTTCGGCGTCTTTGCAGAGATTTCGTTGGCAATCTCCAGATTCAGTTCCACACCTGCTTCTCTGGCAATAGCAGGCAGATGCAGCATGGTATTGGTAGAGCATCCCAGGGCCATATCCACAGTCAGGGCATTCCTGAAAGCTTCCGGGGTCATGATGTCTCTGGGACGGATATTTTTCTCCACCAGCTCCATGATCTTCATGCCGGCATGCTTTGCCAGGCGGATACGCTCGGAATATACGGCAGGTATGGTACCGTTGCCTCGAAGTCCCATACCAATCGCCTCGGTCAGACAGTTCATGGAGTTCGCAGTATACATACCGGAACAGGAACCGCAGGTAGGACATACTTTTTCTTCAAACTCTGCCAGTTCGTCCATTGTCATGGTACCTGCTGCCACACTTCCTACAGCCTCGAACATGGAAGACAGGCTTCTCTTCTGTCCATGTACATGACCGGCCAGCATGGGACCTCCGGATACAAAAATCGTAGGAATATTTACTCTGGCTGCTGCCATCAGCAGACCGGGGACGTTCTTATCACAGTTGGGAATACATACCAGACCGTCAAAGCCGTGTGCCATAGCCATGCACTCGGTGCTGTCGGCGATCAGGTCTCTGGTCACCAGGGAATACTTCATTCCCACATGTCCCATGGCAATACCGTCGCATACGGCAATTGCGGGGAATACCACCGGCATTCCGCCTGCCATGGCAACACCCATTTTGACTGCTTCAGTGATCTTGTCCAGATTCATATGTCCGGGTACGATCTCATTGAAGGAGCTGACGATACCGATCATGGGACGTCTTCTCTCTTCCTCGGTAAATCCCAGAGCATTGAACAGACTTCTGTGGGGTGCCTGGGCAGTTCCTGTCTTTACGGAATCACTTCTCATATTGTTTATCTCTCTTTCTCTTTAACTATCTCTTTCAATATCTTTCTATGTGCTGCATATCGTTTCTGCTGCTTTTTATGGCTGTGTCATTCCTTAGATACGTTCCGCCAACAGCGTTCCCATTTCCGTACAGCCGACCTGTGTGCAGCCTTCGGATATAATGTCGATGGTGCGGTATCCGTCCTGTAATACTTTCTTTACTGCCGCCTCAATGGCATCCGCTTCTTCATCCAGATCAAAGCTGTAACGGAGCATCATAGCAGCGCTGAGTACCGTAGCAATAGGGTTCGCAATATCTTTTCCGGCAATATCCGGTGCAGAACCGTGGCTGGGCTCATACAGACCGAATTTCGTGTCGTTCAGGCTGGCACTGGCCAGCATTCCGATAGAACCGGTCACCATGCTTGCCTCGTCGGAAAGAATATCTCCGAACATGTTCTCCGTCAAAATAACATCAAACTGTGCCGGATCCTTTACCAGCTGCATGGCACAGTTGTCTACCAGCATATGCTCCAGAGTGACATCCGGGTAGTCCTTTGCCACTTCCTCTACGACCTTTCTCCACAGTCTGGAAGAATCCAGTACGTTGGCCTTGTCCACACTGGTAACCTTTTTCTTACGCTTTCTGGCAATATCAAAGCCCTTGATGGCAATACGGCGGATTTCGTTCTCATCATAAGTCAAGGTATCAATGGCTTTTCTCACACCGTTCTCTTCGATGGTCTTGCGCTCGCCGAAGTACAGTCCGCCGGTCAGTTCTCTCATGATCAGCATGTCAAATCCGGCCTTGCTGATCTCTTCCTTCAGGGGACATGCCGCCGCCAGTTCATCATAAAGCACCGCAGGTCTTAAGTTGGCAAACAGGTTCAGCGCCTTGCGCAGTGCCAGAAGTCCTGCCTCAGGACGTTTCTCGGGAGGCAGCTTGTACCAGGGGGAGGTGGTGGTATTACCGCCGATGGATCCCATCAGCACCGCATCCGCTGCTTTCGCATCAGCGATTGCCTCCTCGGTAAGGGGCACGCCATGGACATCAATGGACGCTCCTCCCATCAGAATATCTTTATAGATCATTTTATGACCATATTTTTCTGCAACTTTGTCCAATACTTTTTTCGTCTCCCTGACAATCTCAGGTCCGATACCGTCTCCGGGGATACATGTGATATTCAATTCCATTGTACTATTTCCCTCATTTCCTGTGAGTTTTCCTGTATTTTCCGTCGGAAATACTTATTTCATAATAACTTATGGACATCGAAATTTCAATATTGAAAATTAACATAAATACAATTTTGAACATTAAAATAAATCAAGAAAAAGGAGCAATACCTTACCCCGGCATTGCTCCTTTTTCACTTCTTCTTAGTTCTCTCCAGCCTTCTCAACCTTGCTGATGGCAGATTTCTCCATAGGGATACGGCAGTTTTTATTGTTACCGAACTCTACGATAACCGTATCATCTGTAATATCGATTACAATACCATAGAAACCGGAAGTGGTCAGAACGCAGTCACCTGTCTCCAGGTTAGACAGCATTGCAGCTACTCTCTTCTGTTCCTTTTTCTGCGGTCTCATGAAGAAAAACCACATTGCACCGATCAACACTGCATATACAAGAAGCATAACGATCATGCTGGTTCCGGAACCTGCTGCAGCAGCCTCTGACTCAGTTAATAAAATACCCATTTGTTCCTCCATTCCGGCGTGTTACGCCTGTAAAACATTATCATCAAGTAAGTATGATACACAAAAATAGCCTGTGGGGCAAGTCTTTTCTCGTAAAATTATATGAAATTCCTCTAAACTGCCACCGGTCCGAATCAATCCAGGGGTGTTGCCATGGAATCCAGTTTATGCTTTTTGTACGCCGCAAAATTACCCGCATCCAGCGCATCCCGGATCTCGGTCATCATCGTATTATAGAAATACAGGTTATGCAATACACACAGACGCATTCCCAGCATTTCTTTCGCCTTTAACAGATGACGGATGTAAGCTCTGGAATATCTCTGGCAGGCCGGACAGCCGCAGCCTTCTTCAATCGGTCTGCTGTCCAGCTCGTATTTTGCATTGAACAGATTGATCTTGCCATGGTTGGTATATAAATGACCGTGACGTCCGTTTCTCGTAGGGTAGACGCAGTCGAAGAAATCAACGCCACGCTCTACGCCCTCCAGAATATTGGCCGGGGTACCCACGCCCATAAGGTAGGTTGGCTTGTCCACTGGAAGATACGGTACCACCTCATCCAGAATGTGATACATCTCCTCGTGGGTCTCACCTACGGCAAGTCCGCCCACTGCATAACCGTCCAGATTCATCTCTGCGATCCGTTTGGCATGCTCGATACGGATATCTTCATAGATGGCACCCTGATTGATGCCGAACAATAACTGATGGGGATTCACCGTGTTTTCCAGGCTGTTTAAGCGTTTCATTTCTGTCTGGCATCTCTGCAGCCACCTGGTGGTGCGTTCCACGGAATTCTGCACATAAGCACGGTCCGCCTTACTGGGGGCACACTCATCAAAAGCCATGGCAATGGTGGAGCCTAAGTTGGACTGGATCTGCATGCTCTCTTCCGGTCCCATAAAAATCTTGTGACCATCAATGTGGGAACGGAAGGTAACGCCTTCTTCCTTGATCTTGCGCAGTCCTGCCAGGGAAAATACCTGGAATCCGCCGGAATCCGTCAGGATTGGCTTGTTCCAGGACATAAATTTATGAAGACCTCCCATCTGTTTGATGATCTGGTCTCCCGGTCTTACATGTAAATGATACGTATTGGACAATTCCACCTGGGTACCGATCTGTTCCAGATCCGCCGTGGATACGGCTCCCTTGATGGCTGCCACAGTTCCCACATTCATAAATACAGGAGTCTGGATCACACCGTGTACTGTAGTAAATTCTCCTCTTTTGGCGCGTCCCTCCCGCTTAATCAATCGATACATCTTCTACATATTCCTCCCAGAATTCTTCTAATGAGATTCCCTGTTCCATAATTACCGTTGCTGCGGCTTTACCCACATAACGGAAATGCCAGGGTTCATATTCAATCCCCGTAATGTTTTCCTTGCCCTCCGGGTATCTTAAAATAAATCCAAAGCGGCAGCTGTTGGCTGCCAGCCACTTTCCTGCTTTCGTATCTCCAAAGCCTTCATCCAGTGACATATAGTCATTGCATACAATATCCAGTGCCAGTCCGATCTGATGCTCACTGGCTCCCGGTACCGTCACCGCCTGGCTGGACAGCTGATAAGCTTCCATATAAGACATGCCCCGGTTCATATAGCGCTTGATCTTACGGTTAAACAGCATCTGCTGATATTCCAGATCACGATAAGGCGAGCAGATCGTCAGATTGACACCATCTTTCTCCGCTGTCTCCAGCATGTCAAGCAGATCCTCCAGAATTCTTTTATCGCACTGCATCTTCCCTTTTATGGTTCCCAGTTGGAAGGAATAATCGTCCGGAATGGAATTCTGCTTGTTGATCAGAACCAGCCGCCAGTCATCAGAACGGAATTCCTGCTGTTGGGCAGAGTCATTACTCTCCGTGCCATCACTGCCTTCTCCTGTCGGGGCATTTTCGCTCACAATAGCCTCGGAGGCCTGCAGGATATCCGAGGCATCATACTTATCCACCAGCGCATATCCGTGGAAAATGCTGTTGTAATCCGATTGTTCCAGAACATCCTCATCCTCTAAGAGTTCCAGTCCCTCCATGTCCGGTTCCTTTTCCTCTGCCAGGGAAATATTCTGTGTCTCTGCATTTTTCAGTTCATAATCCGTTCCGGAATCTTCCGTAATAAATGCCGGAAAAGAAAAACTGCTGTATACCGTAAACAGGAAAAAGGTTCCCAGCATCATGGCAAAACGTTTTCCGTTATTGCGGCAATAATTCCGGATATGAAAAAAAGACATCACAAAAAACAGCAACGGTACCGCTGCCGCTCTGCTCCATTTGTTCTTCCTTCCAAGTTTCAGAAGTTTTGCTCTGGCTTTTTCTTCCGTAGTTTTCTCCATACGTATGTCGACCTTTTTACTTCCCGTTAGTACTTATGTCATATCATAGCATACTTTATACCCCGATGCATCATTTTTCTATAAAAAAGTTGCGATTTTTTCAGTAATTGCGTATAATTCTCGTATATCATTGGAAAAGGAGGCCCCTCATGGCCGGTTCAACATTTGGAAACATATTTAAGATCACTACCTGGGGAGAGTCCCACGGGAAGGCGCTGGGCGTCGTGGTAGACGGCTGTCCTGCCGGACTTTCTCTCTCCGAAGAAGATATTCAGAAATATTTAGACCGCCGCAAGCCCGGCACCAGTGCCATCACCACCCAGCGGAAAGAAGCCGATCAGGTGGAAATCCTGTCCGGTGTGTTTGAAGGAAAGACAACGGGAACTCCCATTTCCCTGATGGTCCGCAATACTTCACAGATTTCCGCCGACTATACGGAAATTGCGGAGAACTACCGCCCCGGTCACGCCGATTACTGTTTTGATGCAAAATACGGTTTCAGAGATTATCGCGGCGGCGGACGTTCCTCCGGACGTGAGACCATCGGGCGCGTGGCTGCAGGTGCCATTGCTGCGAAAATCTTAGAGCAGATGGGTATCACCGTATTTGCCTATACCCGTTCTATCGGCCCTGTGGATGCCGATCTGTCAAAGTTCGACCGGAGCACCGCACGCTCCACGATTACCGCCATGCCGGATGCCGGGGCAGACGAAAAAGCCTGCGCATATCTGCAACAGGCAAGAGAAGCCTGTGATTCCGTAGGTGGCTGTATGGAATGTCTCGTGGAAGGTCTTCCTGTCGGAATCGGTGATCCTGTCTTCGAGAAGCTGGATGCCAACCTGGCAAAAGCCATCATGTCCATCGGTGCCGTAAAGGCCGTGGAATTAGGCGATGGTGCCCGGGCTGCCCGTCATACCGGCAGTGAGAACAATGACCCTTTCCGTATGGAGAACGGTAAAATAATAAAAACAAGCAATCATTCCGGTGGTACTTTAGGCGGCATGAGTGACGGAAGTCCACTTCTGGTCCGCGCCTATGTAAAACCGACCCCTTCCATCTTCCGCCCCCAGCAGACTGTGAACCGTTCCGGAGAAAATACAGAGCTTACCATCCGCGGCCGTCACGATCCCATCATTGTCCCCAGAGCTGTTGTGGTCATGGAATGTATGACTGCCATCACCGTACTGGACGCCATGATGCTGAACATGTCCGCCCGAATGGATTCTTTGATATCCTTCTATCAGAAATAAAAGGCAAGTCTGCATCGTTACAATAAAATAAGATTTCAAATGCGCAAGGTCAGGGAATGCCCGGAATCTTACAAGATTCCAAACATTCCGAAGCCCTGCGCATTTTTAGCTCCCAGTCCGGTCTGATATAGGAAGTCCAGATATTTGCGTTTCCCCTTCAGACAATACTGTCCCAGCCACGCATTCACATAGATTCCCTGGTACTTCGTGACGATCTTACGGGGCCTGCAGCCTTCCTTTAATTTTACTTCTACAGATGAAGCCGGTCTGATTCCATAACAGGCATCATATTTTCTCCTGAAATTCTCATCGATCATCTCTGCAAAACCAGGCTCCACCGGCTCATAATAATAGGTTCTGCCGGACACAGGATCCGAAGAATAGACTGTCAGCGGAGATTTCATCTCGATCAGTAATTCTTCTTCCTCCACCGTATAATCATACATTTCAAGGGAAATATCACAATACACTTTCCCACCAAAAGTAATGCCGTTCTGTGCAAAGCTTTCCCTTAAAATATTGATGAAGAACGGCTGTGGGCTTCGTATCTCCAGAGACACAAAATGATCAAAAATGATATTGCGCCGTTCTATCCGGTATTCACCCATCAGTTGGCTGAAATGAAACAATTTAAAGCTTCTGCTTTCTGTTCTATATCCCACATCATGAATAAAATCAGCGTATTCCGGAATCACTGACAGGGTTCTGTAAATGATCGCCTGTACGATATGGTTATAATTCAATGGCAGGATCAATGGTTCATCCAGGTTTATGTTGATTATCAGCTGCATTTCTGTCCTTATTATTGTACTTGTTATGATTGCCGGACTTATGATAAACGCCGGGTTTATTATGGTTTCCGTACTTATTATTGCTGCCGGGCTTATTAACAGTTTCACTATATTTCAGGGAGAAATCTTCTTCCCCTATTGCAGGAAGTGCTGCTTTGATCACAATATCCTCCCTGCTCCTTGGCATACCCTTTCCGTATCTCGTTGTATGATTACTCATGAACCACTGGTATCCCTTGCTTAAGGGCCTGCCTTTCTGATCTTCCGTTTTAGGATAGGTGATTTCAACAGTCTCAGGTACACTGTGCAGGCCTGATATTTTCATAAAATCAGCTTTCACAGAACGACTAAAGCCAACCGTATCATAGGTATCATCCGTATCCTTCAAGGCACTGATCTTGCGGTTATGATAAGAAATGGATCGTCCATCCCATTCTATCGTCCTTTCAAATACACCATCCACAGAACAGACTACACTGCCAAAGCCATAGGGTTTTGCGCCGCCCAGTTTATAACCGATATCAAGGGATCCACTGTTTAATATCCAGAGCAGCTGTTTTACCTGTTTCTCCGATATACCATCAAAATACAGCTTCCCTGTAAACGCTACCTCTTCCTTCACCGGCCGGATTGTTCTGTTTAACTTTTCCGGAACAATGTCTTTACGATTTATGATCGCCTGATAGACATTTTTGTTCCCATGATGCCAGTAATATTTACGTCCCCTTAATTGTCCTTCTTTCACACAGATTTCCGCTTTTCGAGTGTTAAAGTTATCGCAAGTGTAATAATCATAAGTCCAGAAGTTCACACCTTCAGGTTTCTTCAGATAAAACTCCGTATTTCCCAGTTTAGGTTCTGCAAGTGTGGGAATCGTAACCGTATCTGCAACATAATACGCCTCCGGTTCTCTCTCATCCCTCACATACATATCTGAAAATCTGAGTCTGGAACCCTTTGCATTTTCATTATCCCTGCCCAGGTGTCCAAACAATTCACAGGCAGGGCATTCGTTCTGTACACACGGTGCAAACTCACCTGCCAGTTTTCCGATATTATGATTCGAAACCTCTTTTGAAAAAATTGCCGGTGCCAGATAAAATATTTCATTTCCGGAGATACCGGTACATGTTACAGGAAAATACGCCTCCTCTTCTCCCATCAAAAATACATTTAAATCTTCTTCATACGCCTCGTATGCCTTTTTATTGTCAGCTGTGACCGACGGTTGTGAAAGATAGGATTCCAGCACCGGCTTTAGCTTTCGTTCAATATCGTCCCGGGTAAGGGTCTTTCCGTGCCACTGGCTTCCGGACCCTTTTTTGAGAGTAAAGACATGATATCTTGCCTTTCTTACTCCCATTCCCCACTTGATCAGATAACCCACCGACCAGTCTTCCCCGTCTTCCTCTTCTGATCGTTTCACAGTGTCCAGATCAATGATCCCATTATTGCCGCAGCTTTTGTAATATAACATCGTTCCATTATGATACTGTTCAAACCCTTGCGTCGGTTTACCCCCCGGCACCTCCCGTCCGATCCGGAGTGATGCAGCCTCCAGAAGCTCCATTTTTCCATCCTTCCTTTTATGGATCAGCGCCGGTATAAATCTGGCTGCACTTCTTTTCACCGGATAGCTTTCTCCATTCAACACTCCCATGCAGGAATCCGTAAGGGTCTCATAGATCGTTCTGATCACACCACGGATCTCACTTCCAGGAATCACAGGTATATGATAGCTGCCGTCATATCTTTTTCCCATATCAAGTTCTGTATACGAGAAAAAGTCATATGATTTATGTTCCGGCATTTCATCCGATACCTTAAAAGCTGTTGCGGAACCGGAATTCGGAATAAATAACGGCGTTTTGGTGGTGATGGTATACTCTATCACTCCTGTATGCCGGTCTGTCTCATCGTATGCTCTTGCCTTATGTTTCGGAAAATCTATAAAATTATATGGATTTACAAATCCTCTCATGTCCCCCATATTAATCTGCCTCTCTCAAACGGTAATTATTGATCCTTGCCAGATCATTTTCATCATAGGTGATATAGTTTATGACTTCTACCTGCTCCGGCATATGGTAACCCGGATGAACATATATCCTTTCAACGTATTTGTCATCGAAGTGGGTATTGGCATCATTTACACAATTTTCTATTTCTCCCCGGTCTGCTTTCACCATGCGATATTCGCTGACATCGTCAAAAAGATGTAATTCAAGTAAATTTTCCTCTAATTGTGCTTCCGTCCGTAGATCCTCCAGCTGATATTTTCTGTATTCCACTCTGTCTTTATATAAGGCATACATTGTACCGCTTTTGGGTGCTGATCCTAAATTCATAAGCCACCTCCCAGACTGTTCTGCAGATTGTTCACCAAATCGTTGATATATGTATCTTCTTTTCCACTTTCTCCATCAATAAGTATAGGGCCGTTCTCCGAAAACAGGCCTCTACCGATTGCTGTTTCACCGCCGACTGACAGATACCCGTTCTGCAGATCCTTGATTGCCAGAAGAAGCAATCCGATCATCCATTTTTCATCGCCGGATGTGTTTTTATTTACTGATATTTTTAAGGTAACCGTTCCGCCCACATAGGTTCTTTCCTTATACAAAGCCCCTTTCTTTACTGCGGATTCAAACCGGCTGACTCCGGTCCTTGTCATGGTAAGAGGCGTCGCTCCCTTTATCTTCGATTCACTCACGACAATAGCGGATATCTTTGCCCCACTTTCATCCACATATCCAAACATAGTGTCAACAATCCCTTTCACATTCTCATGCTTTATCACATTGTTTTCACCAAGTTCATTCAGTATCTCACAGATCCGGTGTCTGACAGCTCCGTTCATACTGCTTCCCGGAATCACCGGCACTCCATTATCTGTGATATGTGTAAAGTCCGGCTGTCCTTTGATCGCAGCATACTGTCTGATACTGATGCCGCCTGTGAGCTTTAACGGAACCTCTATCAGTATCTTTTTATGCTCACAGCTTTCTCGCTTCTCCCATGCCTCTTTTTCGTCAGCCTGTTTCTCCCAGTAGTCCGCATCATAGGCTTTGGCATATTCCAGATAGTTATTGCGGTCAAAGGTACTGCACTTGATGGATGTCAGTCGGAATTCGCCAAACCCTCTTGTCTTTTTCTGTCCCAGTCTGATCTCGCCAAGCCGGATTCCCGTAAACAGTCTGACAAGCTCCTTGTCCATTTCCCTTTCATTGTCAGCCTCTCTTACCACCAGCTCCATATAGAAGGTGCCACCTGCCCCGTGCTCTAATATTTCCACATCATACTTGCTTCCTGTTTTTGCGGTTTTATTTATTCCAAGGGCTACACCGTCTCTCACTCCGGTCTGATATCCATCCTGGAAAACAATGTCTGAGATAAAAAGAGAACTCATTTTTCCCACATCATCAATTCCTGAATATCCCATCAGACAACTCTCATTTTTCTCCTTTTCCAGATAAGCCCTCATGGCTCCTGCCAGGGAGCTTCCCGATACAAAAGGTTCTCCATCCCAATTTCTTAAAACATCCGAGTCGGTCCATTCATCTTCCCCTGATGATACGCTCAGCGGAGATACGGTCTCAAATTTTATCTGAAACACTTTGCGTTCCAGCACCCTGCTGTTACTCATCTTCGTCACCTCCGTCCAGACTCTTCACATAATGCTTCAGTTCTGAAAGATACACTCTGTACACATAGGAATAACGATCCGCTTCACTCCATTGCATTGCATCCTCTCTATGATACTTTCGGCATACTTCCTTATATTTCTCCTGTCCGAGGTCCTCTTTCTCCCACGGTGCCACAAGCTCATTGAGTGCATTGCACAGCTTCTGTTTCTCTTTATCCTCTATTCCCCCGATCTGCTCCCTCATGGCAGCAAAGGAATCTGTGCTTTTAAAGATTGCACGGTACTTTGCAATTGCAGCGTTTAGCGTTTTTTTGTTGTTTCCAAGGTGCTGTTTCGAAACCAATGAGCATATTGCCTCTGTAACCTGCCTCTTGATTTCTGCAAAAATCAGCATATCAATAATTCCGGAGCTTTCACCGACAGGCATTGTCGTCTCTTTGAAAAGCTCCTTTTGTTTCCAGACCTTTACCCGGGAATCTGTTTTCCGTTCACTAAATACAAGCTCTCCATAACCTTCCCCGGTCCGCTCCCCCAGGAAGATGCTTTCTGTGGCATCCACTGTAAAACCGCTGTCGGAATGCACCATAAATACACTTCCCATGCCGAGCGTCTGAAACACAGGTTTACGACATCCCCAGGTTACATTAAATCCGCCCAGCGTATGGAAGCACAGAAACGGCTTCGTTATCTCTATATCTGGTGTTCCCAGCGCCCTGGAAAGATACTCTGTCAGAACGGGAATATCTGCCACAGGCATTCCGGCATCATTATACAAAATGACATCCGAAGCCAGCTCCACAACGGCGTCATTCCTTACTTTTCCGGTCTTGCAGACCGGCTCCACACCATCAATACTAATGTCTGCGGCACCGAATTCACTTGATTTTCCATAACCCATCCGCACATTTTTCAGCGACTGTAGTGCAGCTACGATTTTCTCCGCACCTGCCTTTCCTGCCAGAATATATCCTTTGAATATTTGTCCGGGAGCGATACTCGCCAGCTGATAAAAGCTGGAATCATCGTTACCTGTGGCTCTTCCGATGGATTTATCCTCCGGTCTCTGATGATGATAGGTAATCTGCGTATCCACGCTGGTCACATAGCCCTCTTTATCGATATAATCTATCCCTGCAGGGGACATCTGTTTTCCCGACAGCTTCTCCACATAAAGCATATCTGTCAGCTCCACGGAACCATCTGCACCGTAAAATGTATCCTTTTCCTTTTGCAAGGAAGCACTTCCCGGAAGACATCTTCCATTTACAGTGCTGATATAGGCATTTGCTACTTTAACATCATCCGCAATGAGCTCACGGTATTCCTCTGTACCCAATGCCCCGGCCAGCAATCCCAGAACCTTGCTTCCTGCGATATAGTCCTGCGTTACTGCCTGATTGCCCTGTGCAGACTTGCAGATCATCGCCGACTTCAGATAAATACTGTACTCAATTTTATATCTGTCTCCTGACTGCGGTATTGCAATAGGATCATTCTTTCTGTTCTCTTCCGCATCCTCCAGAACCCTTACCCTTACCAGCCCCAGGCCTCTGGTACGTGACATTCCCATGTGCTTGACAATGGAGGCAGCCTTTATGAGCGTGTCTTTGTCATGTTCATGATACATTCCGCATTCTGCCACGAACTTCAGGTTCTTTTTGACCACCCGCAGGGTTCTCAGGGAATTTTCCTGTGCGGCACCGCTTTTTAGATCAACGGCAGTCTGTGTCCGCAGATAGGTAAACTGCTCCAGCACATTTTGTCTGCCGGTAAGTTCCCCGGAAAACGCCTGCAGTTCTCTACACATCAGGTCATAATTTTCAAGATAGGCATTGGACAGCCAGAACGCTGAATTTTGATGTCCTTCTCTGCCAAACAGGCTTGTATACTGCTCTTTTGATATCACATCCATATCGCAAAGCTCCAATGCAGCTTCCCGGATACAGCCCTTTACTCTCTTTGCAGGCAGATACGGTAATCCATGTTCATCATATACCACATCCGTATCCACTACGCTATTATAGCCATCCCCGGAGGCGATACAGGTATCACTCAGCAGTTCGATCACTATTTTCATACCCTATGACCATCCTTCCCCTCTTCATAGATCCCCGGCACATGAAGATCCAGCAGTTCCAATGCATCATAGTAAACCGCCCAGTCGATTCCGGCTGCTTCCAGGTCATAGCCCCTGGATTTCAGGAACGAGCACATCTGATGGATTTCATTTTCTCCGGAGGTTATGGCACCTCTAAGCTGTTTTGCCTTACTTCTGGGCATATTTTTGAGATATTCTATCGCAGTTGCGAAGTTTGCAAAGTCATATTTTCTACCGTTTTTCCTGATTCCCTCACTGTCATCATCTTTCTCTATATAGTAGGGTCTGGCAATATACTTACCGCTGTAAGACCTGTAGTTTTTGTCCCGGTAAGTATCCAGATGGGCTGCACTGATATTGGTGCAAAACTGGAAATCCATATAGTTTCCTGCCCTGCCTTCGCTATCCTTGTTTTTCTTTGCCCTCTCCTTGGCGCTTTCGCAACAGGCCTCTGCCACCTGATAGGCATCCGAAAAAGGAAAATGGCTGTTAAAAAACGCAATACCGCCGCAGGCACTGTAGTGTTCCGTACTTTCCCCACCCAGGCGGTCAATGAATTTCTTCACCGCAGGCACTGCAAGTCCCGCATTGCAGACAAAGGTAATATCATCCCCGGCTACAATGATTTTCCTGTAAAGTTTTTTTGAGGAGTTGTTGATTTTATCTGATATCTGATCCATATAGGATGTCATCTCACGAAATGCGGTTTCGTAGGCAGAAGATATGGACAGGGACAATGCTCTCATTTTACGAACAGCATCCGGATATTCCGTAACTCCACTCATCACAGCAATGATTCTCCTGCCCAGACTGTTCCCATCGATATGACATACCGCCAGAAGGGAATCCGATCCCTTCCGGGTAACCATTTTGTCAAAGATTTTTTCATCTTCATTTTGGGGGAACGCATCTCTTTTCAGCCTGGCCTCGGTGCACAGGGCGGTATCCCCCTGTCGATAGCTTACCGGATATCCTGTAATAGAATCCGCTTCCATAAAAGGCAGGGCACCTACAGGCTGCGTCGATGGCATATATGCCTTGATATTTCTCATCTCTGTATTGATAGCTTCATAATCTGCCGCATAGGAATCCGTTTTTTCCACTACAGCCACTGCAAGATTCAGGGAATAAGTCGCATCCATCAGATACTTTGCCAGAAAGCGGTTTACCCGGCTGCAGATTTCTCCGGTCCTGAATACAGCATAGGCATTACCGCCACCCACAAATAATATCTGCATCATAATGTCAGCATTGTCCATAAACGCAGTAGGACTGTCATTTCTCCAGTCTGTCAGATAGTATTTCTGTTCCTCTGTGGGCATTTGCTCTATGTATTTCTGCAGACCATCCGTTATGATGTTTGCCACGATCACCGATGCTCCAATGATTTCTTTGGCTTTATTGCTTTTAAAAATATATGCCTGTATCCCCCGGACATCATACATGGCCAGCACTTCTTTTTCCAAAAGCTCTGTTCTCATTTGTTTCCCCGGCTCCTTCTATCATTTTACCGACTCATACAGTTCTCTTCCATTGTCTATAAACCTCTTTAGCAGACCATTTAAGTCTTCCAGATCCATGTGCTTATCTGCCAGCATATGACACCACACATTTCTTTCTTCCTTCAAAAGCTTGTACATAAACAGCTGCAGATATAGCTTGTCGGCATTCTTCTCCTCAATGCCGGTAGATACTTCTATATTTTTGTATTCTATATTTTTGCGCTCTTTATTTTTATAGTTCACAGACAGTTTTAGTCTCTGACATGTTCTGTCCCTGCTCACCTCTTCAAAAAAGCCTTTGCGTACCCGGACCCAGTTTTTCCTATAAGGCTTCGTTTCTTCTACCAGATCACATACCGTCCTGCCTGGAATCTCTCCATTCTTTATGGCATTCATTTGTGCATTCATGTTACGCACTCTGAAGGTGCACCCTGTCAGTACATTTAATTCCACCGTCCGAAATTCACTTTTACGGTCTGTTTCTATCCCCACTGTCTCCTCAGTCTCCGAGAAATTCAGGATTCCCAGTTTTTCCCACTCCTCCGGGATTTTGGATTCCAGATAGGTAAGTGTCTGCTGATACATTTTCTTTGCACTCAGCCATTCAATCACATCCAGTGCCGTGCATGTATCGTTTAACAGATTTTTATAATCCATCTGTATCTGTTCCATAAACACGGAAAACAGGACATCATTTCCGCTACCCTCATATTGCTTAATTTCCCTTCGCAAGGTCTCCAGCTGGGCATCAAATTTCTCTGTGTCACATACCATGATGGCATTGGACAGCTTTTGCATCGCATGAATGATTTCAGGCGGCTCTTTCTGCTCTATATTCTGATAATACGTTACCAGTTGATCTGCTCTGCCATACTCGATAAATTCATTCATGCCGGAAACGAATTCAAAGATGCGGTAGGTGTCATTCTGCTTCATTATTTTCCCGATTCCGTCTGTAAAATTGATGGAATAGATGTCCTCTATGGTGATGGCGCTGGTCTTCAACAGGGAAACTACCGCATTCATCAGAAGGGAGATATCTCTCATACCACCCTGCGTATCGATCCACACATGCAGCTCCTTGTTTTCCTTCTTTTTCTGCAACAGATAGGCAGCAACCTCTGCCACCGCTTCTCTCTTGCTTTCCGGAAGATTCGGATCTATGGTATCGGTGCCTTCACCGGCTTTTTCCAAGTCTTTCAACTCGTTAAGGCTTTGTGGTATTTTCGTATATATAATATCCTTGCTTCTATACTCATTGATTCTGCTCTCATAGAATTCACAGGGGGAAATTGCATCCTCCTCATCTCCCCACTTAATATTCTTTTTCGCAATAGCTTCCTCAGTACACAGCATGATGACTTCATCCGGTTGTCTGCCCTCTTCGATCAGCATTCTTGTTATGGGCTCCAGCTGGCTGTAATATTCCCCTTCGATTTTTTCCCCTTTACTGTTGTCATAAGTAAATCTGCTCTCTTGCAGTTGTCTGACCCTGGTTCCGTTCTTTCCGTCTACCATATCCCCCTTGGGGAAACTGCTCATGGATAATAAAAGTATATTCATTGTTTTCCCTCTTTTCTGTCAGTATTCTCTGAACTGTACAAAAACAAATCTGGAAATCTTCCTGGTCTCCTGCTCTGTAAAAGTCTCCTCTGCTTCCCGCCTGCTGCATGCAGCGACCACTTTGATCCCCTTTTCTTTAAGTCTCTCAATGACTGCCACGCACAGACAGAACTCACCCTGACACAGGACACAGTCCGGTTTCCTGTCCACAATCTGCTTCACATATTTATCTGCCATCTTCTGAATTATTTCTCTGGAGCAATCCGGCTCGACTTTGGGAAACGGAATGTCTACGATGCCGCCATATTCTCCTGCCTTCTCCAATTGAGCCTCAGACCATCTTGAACTGCTGTGATTTGTGAAATTAATAAACATTCCCCTGCGTCCTCATCATTGCATTTGTACAACCCTGTCATTGGTCAAATTATACTAAAAACATGGTAACATTTTTTCGTTTTATATTCAATTATAATAACAATTTTTATTGGGGATTTTTAAATAATCGAAAAAATTCCCACACCGACGTTGGTGTGGGAAAGTGGCAACACAATTCCTCTTAGGTAATGTAAGTTGTTGCAATTTCCTAAATAAATAATATTCCAGGTGAATGTGTCAATTCCTCTTAGGTAATGTAAAACGCTTGAGGGATACAAAAACATCTACGAGTATGCGTGTCAATTCCTCTTAGGTAATGTAAAACAACTGAATTTATTAACATTTAATGATATTCTACCCTTACTGTTTCATAAAATCAAGCCCTGTGCCTAGAAAAAATCCGTCGACCTCCACAACCGCTTTTTCTACTTTTCCCGTAAGATTCAGCCTTTTAGGTTTTCACGTACCTCCTGCCGACATCGACGGACTTTTCCGGCAAATATGTATTAAAAATGCGTTTTTCACAATGATTATTACATTTAAAAAGTACGTTGTTTAACGTATCTTTGATTCTTTTTGTCTGTTTTCCCCGGAAAGGTCATTCGTTTCCAGGCACTCCGTTATCTTATTTGCAACATACCAGAACATAACCGGTGGAATGGCATTTCCCAACGCTTTATACTGTGCAGATTCACTTCCGGACAATGCAAAGTTTTCCGGGAATGACTGAATACGAGCCACCTCTCTCGGGGTAAATCTCCGGTATCTTCCTGCAGTATATAAAACAGGATCTGTGCTGTTCAGAGAGACTTTTGCCAAATGTGCCCCTACTGTATTGCAGGGTCTGGTAATATCCTGTGCTCGACCCTTATTCATAGATGCCCTGTTTTTCATCATTCCGGCAACTGCCTTTTCGCTGAAATAATACTTTTCATCTACGTCTTCATCAATGCAGTTCTTAAGTGCAACAAAATCATTCTCTTCAGAAATAACGCATTGTGGAAATTCAAAATTTATATGCAGATCCTTTCTGAATCCCACAATAATTACTCTCTCTCTTTTCTGTGGGACGCCGAATGTTGCCGAATTGAGTACAGTGTATTTTACATCATACCCACTTTCCTCAAATTCTTTGATAATAAGAGGAAATGCCTCATGCTTATTGGCAGTCATAATCCCCTTTACATTCTCTGCAATGAAACACTTTGGCTGTCTGTCCCTGAGTATCCTGCACATTTCAAAGAACAGCATTCCTTTTTCGTCTTTAATGCCGAGGCGCTTAGGATTCTGTGCAACAATAGAAAACGACTGGCAGGGAAATCCTCCTGTCAAAATATCGAATTCCGGTAACTCCTCCGAAGATACTTTTCTAATATCTCTGTTATCCGGCATGATTCCAAAGTTTTTTTCGAAAATATCACATGCACTCTTCTCTATATCGTTCGCATAAACTATCTCTGTATTGTTGGAGGAATAATGCTTTCCAAGATAGTCAAAATCCCCCAAAATACCTACATCAGTTCCGCCACAGCCGCAAAACAACGATGCAACTTTTAATTTCTCCATGTCAGCAGCTCCTCAAATTCTCCAACTTTCGACGGATCAAACGTAATATCAGCCCCATCTCCCGGTACCATATCTATTTTATCAGCCTTATATAAGCCGACCGGATCCTGCAGCAAAAACAGTTTTTTCTCTGTCTTGCTAAGTAAAAGCCGATAGACATAATATCTATCCTGTGTACTGCTTGCTGTATTCCACTCGTTCCTGGTTAAATGAATTTTATTAAAATGAAGGGGCTTGGAACTGATGGTTGTTTTTACTTCAATATATCTCTTTCTTTCATCAAGCTCTACAGAACTAATATCATATCCGACTGCAAATTGCGTAGGAATTTTCTTGATCAGATGTATCAGATCCTCTCTTCCGCCCAGTTTTACTCTCATGCATTCATGCCCATGCACCAGGCCTTCTCCGATATCTCCGATATCTTTCGTCGTATAACTACTGCTATACTCTCTTACCCTGGATTCCAGTGCCTCCTCTCTATCGAGGAATCCGCCAAAATCCGGGCATCCATCCACACGGGAGTTTTTCTTGAGTTCTTCCAGTTCTTTCTCATCACCAGCGATATAGGCAAGGATATCTGTTGAAAAATCAGTATCCTGTATATCCCGGTTCACATATGTGAACCAGTCTGCCGTACATTTTTTAACATCTTCCATGTTTCCGGAACGCTTTTTTATCATGGAATCATATTCCGAAAACCATTCTGTTGATTCACAGAACCTGATAATCGTTTCTTCCTCAAGCGTATTAAGATAATATGTCCTGCTGTCATATGTCTTCAGCAGGTTAGCAATTTCCATATAATCGATAATATCTCCGGCATATCTTATTACATCACCAGTCTGATCATATTCCATGTGATTCCTGCGATTGGAGCTTATCCTTTCCCATGTGGCTTCCACCCCTTCATTATCCCTTGTCACACGCAGATCATTAAAAATGCAGTGGCATGCTTCAAATTTCGTAATGCCTACGGAATTACCGCCATCTTTATTCGCATACCGTAGTAATTGAAGAATGTACTGTGCCGGTTTAAACCGGATCCCGGCCTCGATCTGTTCCAGGACATTCTGCGGTTTGATGTGTGCTCCGGGATACTGGAAATTATATAAAAAGATTTTAAAACTTTCTACCAGATCCTGATTCTTTGCAAGTTCTATTGCCCGTCTCCCCGGCTTATCCGTTGTCTCCGTATGTTCTATAAAACCAAACAACGCAGAGATTTCCGTTCTCCAGTTATTGATTGTCTTAAGTTCTCTATGGGCATTTCCCGGATACCGGTACAGAGCCTCATTGACTGCCTGTACAAATTCATCAACAGGTTTTTCTCCTACCCGGACCAGTTCTTCCGCCACATAAATCAGAACATTTTCGATATCCCCTTTGAATCTTGGTCTCACATGATGAATTCTAAAATAATATTGCTCCGGAATTCTGTATTCACTCATTGCTGTTCTCCAATGTTTCCATCACCTTCGCGGCTATTTCCTGTGCCATGATCGGAGGGACTGCATTTCCCACCTGTCTGAACTGTTGGGTCTTGTTTCCAAGAAAAATAAAATCATCCGGAAATGACTGTAATCTTGCACATTCCCTCACGGTAGGGACCCGGTTATATTGGTAATGGAAATGGTGTCTGTGCCCTGTGTCTATTGTCGGTGCCGGTTTATCGCTGGCAAATCTCGTCCATGCCACATGAAAATTACGGGTGTGTGCATATTCATCCGGCAGATCCTTATAATTTCCCCCATCCGGTACAAGGGAAATAATCTCTTTCACATGATCTGAATGTTTTGCAGCCACATGATTCCGCACTTCTTTGGATCTTGCTCTCATAAGCTTCTGATATGGGTTGGATGCCCCGGTTTCATATTGCATCACCTCATCCCCCAGTTCATCCACAAGTGGGGGCAGGTCAGACAATGCCATTTTGCAGGTAATCTGTTCCTTTTTAGCCTCCGGATACTCAAAAGCGCCTATTCTGCTTCCGACAAATACGACTCTCCTTCTGCTCTGAGGGACACCATGTTCCGATGCACATAATATCTTATACTGAATGTCATAGCCCATTTTTGTGAATTTTTCGATAATGCTGTCCTTGATCTGTCCGCCGAAAAGTCCAACCAGGCCGGGCACATTCTCAATTACAAACATTTTCGGCCGAATCTCGTCCACCAGTCTGATATACGAAAGATATAGTTTATTCCTTGGATCATCAAACTTTCTTGGTCCGGACAATGACATTCCCTGGCAAGGCGGTCCTCCTATAATTACATCTATCGTTTTATCACCGATCAGCGGTTTCAGATCCGATTCATAATGTACCTGAGTGATATCTCCGCAAATAGATTTTGCGCCTTTATGATTTAATTCAAAGGTTTCCAGAGCTTTTGAATCATTGTCAATGCCAAGAAGGACATTAAAACCTGCTGCCTCAAACCCATAAGAAAGCCCGCCACATCCGCAAAATAAATCTATGACATTATACTTTCCCATTTTCACTTTCATCCTTCCGTCTTTTATCTTCCGGCTTGTCTGTATCAGTCGGAATGTCCGATACATTTACACCATCATGTACAGTATATTCAACAGGACGAACAATGGCAAGTATTTTTACTTATGCCCGGGCAGACCCAGACAGGCCATGAAATGCCCTGATTCGATTTTTATTGGAAATTTTCAGAGAATAAAATGAAAGACAGTCTCACACTATTAAATTCCTCTTAGGTAATGTAAAACAACTGAATTTATCAACATCCAATAATATTCTACCCTTACTTTTTCAGAAAATCAAGCACCGAAGCAATCACTTTCCAAAACCTTTTGAAACATAACAAATCCTTATTGCTTAGATAGTAAGTAGCCATAAGCCACTTACACAGTCTTAAAAGTAAACACTGTCATACACATAGGGGGAAGTGAATAAAATCAAAAAAATTCCCTGTCCACGAAGGGACAGGGAAAGTAGTTACTGGAACATAGGGATACCGAATTTTTCCATATCAGCAGAATTCCCTATAGCAATTTCATCGAAATTCGTTGCGGTGGTGTAGCCAAAACTCTTATATCTTGCTCTGGATGTTTTTGTCCATACAGTATAATCTTTCTGGTAAGCATCGTTCTCGATGTCAGCAGTGCTGTCAATCAAAAACCATCTGTCGTAATTTTCGATGTAGACAACTGTAACAGCATGTGTTTTGTTACGAACTACAAGCGACGGAATACCCTGTGCTCTACACATGATGGCGATGACTTGTGAAAAGTCCTCACATACACCAACATTTGTATTGCTGATGTAATATTTTCCTGTGAAATCAGCATATTCAAAGCATCTTGCTTCACCGTTTTGTGCAACAACCCAGTCATCGTAAGCAAAGTTGTCAATGACATAATTATAGAAGGTCATGATTTTGTGGGCATCGGTCCAGTCATCTTCTACGAGTTCAGAAGACTTTGCTACCCAATATGCAGTGTCCGTAACCTCACCTTTATTTACAGGAACGATAGGGTAGTAGATAGGGTCTGTGCTGACACAGTCCTTTTCAGTAATACCTGCATCCTGCATGAGTTTGGCAAGTACAAGTCTTCTGTCAACAGCATTTGTAGCAATGGTTTTGTTGCTGTTGATGTTGACGGCGTAAAGTCTGCCGTTTTCCTTGAATACACCGGCAACGAGTGTGCGGCCGTTGGAGAAACCAACAGTTACCGTACCAAAACCATTGGAGCAGGCGTCGTAACCTGTGATGGTGTAAGAGTCATAACTTTCTGTGGTCTCAAGGTTCCCAGTGGAAAGTTCTGCGGTAACCTTGGTTGGAACAATATACTCAGCAGAGTTATTGTAAGGTGTAATATCAACAGAATTGCTGTCAAGTACAGTTACAATAAAACCGTAGTCAGCCTCAGAAGGCACAGCAATGTCTGAATTGACACCGGCACCGACAGCCGTGCAGTCTGCAAAGTTCCAGATGGCACCACCATCATAAGTAAGGATGCTGTTGACACTGATGTCGTGCTCCTTGGAAGAGGCGTGCCAGGTTGCAGCAGGTGCCTCGTGGGTCTCTGCTTCTGTGCTTTCAGGAACTGTTTCAGAAGGAACTTCTGTTTCTTTTGTTTCTGTTTCAGGCACAGTTTCTGTTACAGTCTCTGTGGCAGATTCTGTAACAGCAGTTTCCTGTGATGCGTCCATAGAGACACCTGGAGTGCCGCAGCTGGTAAGCATGGTAAGGACAAGACCTACCACGAAACCGATGCCGAGCCACTTTACGGTGAAGATGAGCTTTGCTTTTCTGTCGGCTCTTGCAGTACCCTTTCTGATTTGTTCTCTATGTTCATCGTATACGTCCATGATTCTTGGCTTGTCTTTCATACGAATTCTTCTTTCGATTATAACCTGGTCTTTGAACCCATTCTTCTAACAAGTATAAAATCTAATGATGCCAGGGGCAAAAGGTCTAAGCCCACATGAGCTTGCTCATAAGTGGGTGAAAGACCTTAGGGTCCACCCCGATATGAGCATAAAAGTGGGATGATAATCCCACGATATGCAAATATTGCATAAGGAGCTATGTGCCAGTGACACATGTTTAGCACGGACCGAAGTGGGAGTGCGTAGCACGAAGATTCTGCCCATTCTGGCCTATTACGATCATTAAGTGTCAATTCCTCTTAGGTAATATAAAACAGCTACAAGGAAATCCAGGCAAGAGCAAAGGAACTGTGTCAATTCCTCTTAGGTAATGTAAAACCTCGTATGAAAAGAAATAACGTACGTGAACTTCATAGAGAACAAATGTGTCAATTCCTCTTAGGTAATGTAAAACACAAAATTATGGCAACAAAGAAAAACGCATGGTTAAATTATGTGACGTGTCAATTCCTCTTAGGTAATGTAAAACAACTGAATTTATCAACACCCAATAATATTCTACCTTTTCTTTTTCATAAAATCAAGCACTGTGCATAGAAAAACTCCGTCGACCTCTGCAACTGTCTTTTCTGCTTTTCCCGTAAAATTCAGGTTTTTAGGTTTTCACATATCCCCTGCCGACATCGACGTACTTTTTTAGCAAATATGTGCCAAAAACATGTCTTTCCTAATGATGATTGCATTCAAAAAGTACGCTAAATCCTTATATTTGCTGCATTTGAGGTCGACGGACTTTTTTCAAATAATGCTTGTTTCTACGAAATTTATTAATCCACAGAATAGAAACAAAAAGCATTAATTTCTCCTAGGCAAAGTATAATATTGGAAGATATTTACTTCAAATGCACTCTGTAGCCAATCGGAACCAGGCAAAGCCCCTCCAGGCTTCCCCGACGGATAGAATATTTTCCGATTCCTTTCTTTCTGTCAAATTCATAAACACGATACAGATAATAATTTTCTGCACACTGTTTGCTTTTCTTCAATTCATTTGCTGAAATAAAAAAACTGGTATCTTCTGCTCCAAGCGTTGTCTTAACTTCAATATACATCTCTTTTCCATGTTCATCATAGGAAAGAATATCATAGCCCCAGCCATCGCCCTTATCTTTGGAAACCCATTCCACTTTTTTTGATTTCGAAAGCTTATACTTCTTTACGTTGGCGCATTCCTGATCATAAATAAACTGTTCTCCAAGGTCACCGATTTCCTTTTTCTTCTTTTCCTCTTCAATATAATCAACGCCTGCTTTTCCTTCCAGAATTACATCTTTCTGGATTGCCTGATACGCAAACTCCGTTGGTTCAACAATCTGTACCTCTTCAAAGAATTCCGGTTTATCCATATAATTAATGGTATAGATAATATCCTGTACCAGCAGATGATACTCCGGGTCATAATATTTTTCTTTGCGCGGCTTGTACAATTCCATAAGTTCTACATCTTGCATGATATAGTTCTTAATCATGTTGCACAGGCTTTCAAAACGGAAAAGATTTTCTACATGCCCACTCTTTGGGGTCCAATCATAGTCTATAAAATTTGCAAATTCCTTGAACATCTTAAATTTGTACAGATAGTATTTTCCCGGATATCGAAGGCTCAGGTATACCATGATAGCTCTATCGTCCTGGTAGGTATGGTGCACATTTTTCTCTTTATATTTTTCAACCAATTCTTTGGCGGCTGCCTTAAAACTCTTCATTCTATCCTCTAGCGGAATACCCGGGTCATAAAGAATTTCAAACATTTTCCTTACCGCTTCTTCATTCTTTTCTGCCATCCAAAGAATCATTCTTTTCGGATAGTATTGTGACGCAGACATGAGATTTGAAATATCTATTAAAGATTTTTCCAACATTTCATAAAAGTCATCCGCTTCCAAATCCCAGTTATCGTGAAATGTCTGAAAAGCCTGCCATTTATAAAGTTCTTTATTTTCTATCTTTTTGTAATTCTTCTTGTAAAAAGAAACAATGTTTTCTAATGTCTTGTAATTCAATTCAGTTCCCCTAATAAATCAAAGTGTACCTGGCAAAGCTTGATATCGTATATGGTGGCATGTAACTTTTCCGGCACTCACGCATTCTTTCTACGAGCAATTTTACCAAAAACGCAGGCACTGTATCGATCCAGCCCCAAAGCTGCCTGTATCATCATTACGGGAACAAAGCACATCAAATATCTTGCTCTTGCCTCGAATAGAAGGATATACATAAAGATTCCTATGAAATTTATGAGCAGGAACCCTGTCATCCCTCTGTCTTCCCGTTTTCCCAGGCAGATTCCCGGAAGACAGATCAATACCGTGATCCAGACAAGCTGGCAAAAGGTATTATATCTTCCACTGTACTTACTGTTTGCCCAAAATACTTCTCTCAAAAGCTCTGTTGTCTTTCCGCCTTTTGCGATCGGCGCAAAATCCGCTTTATAATATCCCTCGAGAGGCCAGCAAAACGTGCCATCATTAAACGCCATAACCATTTTTTTCAATCCAAAATACAGGCTTCCCATCATGCCTCTTTCACGGATTCTCGTAAAAGCTCTTTCCAGCTCCGCTTTATTACGCTCCTCAACCGGCTGGGATTGAAACTCTCCAAACATACCGCAGTCACCTGAATTATATCCACCTGTAGTATCTTCATTTAATCCCATATAAAAATAGTGATGCCAGGTAGCGGAAATGTCTTTGTTTTCCACCAGTCCCAGCTCCTGCACCATCTGCCGCTCCGCATAATGGGTTCCACAGGCAATCACCAGAAGCAGCACGGCTTCTGTCAGCAGCCACTTCCAGGGTCTGTGTTCCTTTTCAAACAGAACCCTTCCCATCTCCATGATCATGATAGCGATCAGCGTGATATATACAGTCGGTTTGATCATTCCGCCAAAACCACTGCTCAAAAAAGCCAGTACCAGGTAGACCATCTTTCCCGTGTTGTTTCCGCAATACCTGTAATATACGTAAAAACAGACGCTCAACACCGGAAAGGCTATACTATAAGTATCCGTATAAGGAATATTTTTCCACGGTGTCAGTCCTATACATGCAATATACATTGCAGCACTCAGAAACACCGTCACTGTATTTTTTACGAGTTTTTTCACCGTACAGCAGGCTGCAAGTCCTGCAATCGAAATAAAGGCACAGGCAATCTGATTCCAGAAAAACTCATAATTATAGTGATAGCTGCCTCCATAATTTCTGATAAACATATATAATTTTCCCAGCACATAGGAAATCGGAATATTGTTTGGATACATTATAAGATACAGATCATAATCCACAGGGATCCCGGCATCCATCAAATACGCATATCCGCGCACCACTTCTGCATCCCATCCGGTGTAATAGACAGTCTCTCTTGCAATATAGACATTAACAAAATACAGTGCAATAAATATTAAGGGAAGAAAAAGATCCAACACTGTCCGGGATCGCTTTCCGATAAATTTTCTTCCTCTGTAAATTATCATCCCGGCAATCATCAGACCTGCCACTCCTATGCCGGCCAGCACAATATTAGGCAACAGGGCAGCCAGTCGGTAATTCTCATAATAGGGAAGCTTTTTATCCAGAAAGATCACACAGAAAAGAACCGGCAGGAACAACACACAAAAAACAATATGAATCATCTTATAAAATAAATTTTCTACCTTTTGCGTCTTATCCATACCACTGCTCTCGTATCTCTTTTTATTCTCATTCTACTGTTTCCAACAGTCTTGCTGCTAACCATATTACACTTGTTTTTTCTCAAAAGCAAGCATATCACCACTCCAGCATATTTTCAATAAAGATTCCGTACCCTCTGGTGCTGTCCTGCACCAGGACGTGGGTAACAGCTCCCACGAATTTTCCATTCTGGATGATGGGGGCTCCGCTCATGCCCTGGACAATGCCGCCGGTCAGGGCGATCAGTTCCGGATCTGTGACCTTCAGCTCGATTCCCCGGTTTACATTGTCGTGATCCAGATGAATATCCGTGATATCGACATCATAATACCTGGCCGTACCATCCACGGTGCACAGGATCTGCGCCGGGCCTTTGTTGATCTCCTGTTTTAATGCGATCGGCAATGCTTCCTCTGTTCCCAGTGACAGCGCCTTGTCATTGCATTTGCCGAAGATTCCCCGGACGCTGTTGCTGGTGATATCTCCCAGGATCCTGTCATCGGAATAGACGATCATACCTGTCATTTCCCCCGGATGTCCTGCACTTCCTTTCTGAATAGAAATAATCTCGGTCTGATACAGGGTTCCGTCATTCATCTCCATCAGCGTACTGGTATCCACATCATTAATGCCATGTCCCAGTGCCCCGAAGTTTCCTCGGCTGTCAATGTAGGTCATGGTGCCTACTCCCTGGGCATTGTCTCTGACCCAGACTCCTATTTTATATTTTCCGCTCTGGTCCCGGACCGGTTTTACCTTTACCTCAAAACATGCTTCTCCTCTCCGGATCGTCAGAATCTGTTCCTCGCCACTGCAATTTTCAATTCTTGAAATAAATTCATCTTTCTTCTGAACTTCCGCACCGTTGAGCTTCACCACGTAATCACCGCTTTTTAAAATATGCTCTGCCGGTGATACCTTTTCTCCGTTTGCGGAGCGAAACTCTCCGGTACCTATCACCATTACACCCTCAGTCTTGACATAAATGCCTATGGGAACTCCTACCGGAATCAGCTCCTGATCCTCAATCACCTGGATTCCCACCTGTTTCAACGGCAGGATTCCGAAAAGTTTCACCTGCATTTCCATATGATCCACGTTTCCGGTCTTCATTTTCACCGGCTGGCTCAGATCAATCGTCACTGCTCCCACGGGAATATTACTGTCACCCTGTCCACTGACTCTCAGGATCTCTCCTTTCGCAGGGATGTCCAGCTCCAGTGCTTCCTCCGAATCCGCACGCACATGAATCACAGAGGGAATGCTGCTGTCTATCAGATAATAACTGTAAGCCGTAAGACCCATGCAGGATAAAAGGAGTGCAGCACAAAGGCAGGCCCGGTAGATTCGTAGTCTGTGCACCTTTTGTTTCCAGTGCTGCAAAATGACTACTGCCTCTTCTCCTGCCTGCCTTTTTACTTTATCCGTCTCTGTGATCCAAAGCTTCATACCCATTCCCCCACTCCATTTCAAATCAGTCTGTATAGGGTATAGTGTATGTCACATTCTTATTTTTAACCTGAGATCATAAGGATTTACAGCTTACAGTTTTCTCCATTTTATCCACAAATGACCACATTTCCACTGCTCTTATATTCTTCCGGACAGCTATCCGTAAGAATTGTTCCGCTCTGGAACGTGCCAAAGGTCACAGAGCTGACATTGCCGAACTTGGAATGATCTGCCAGAATAAAGCACTCTCTGCATTGCCCCATGGCTGTCTTTTTGACCATAGCCTCATTCATATCCGGTGTCGTCAGACCACTCTGTCTGCTGATGCCATTAGTTCCGAAAAAGCCTTTGGTAAAATGATAGCTCTGCAGATTCATCAATGCCTGATTACCCACCACTGCTTCTGTAGAGCCTTTTAATTCTCCGCCCACCAGATACACACGAAATCCTGCCGCCGCCAATGTCCTGGCATGGGCTACTGCATTGGTCACGAAAGCTGCACTTTTCTCTGTCAGAAAAGATAGCATACTCGCAGTCGTGGTACCTGCATCCAGATAGACAAAATCCTCCGGCTCGATCAATGCTGCCGCCCTTGCTGCCACCAGCTGTTTGGCTTCCACATTGACCGTGGCCTTCTGTTCTACCGTGGGCTCATGGGTCATAACAGTGCGGTCTACCGCCACCGCTCCTCCGAAGACCTTCACCAGCTTCCCGGCATTATGCAGTGCCGTGATATCACGACGCACCGTGGACTCCGAAGTATTTAACAGTTCCTTGACCTCTGCCACGGTAATACTGTTCTTTTCCTCCAGTAATTTCAAAATGATGTCATATCGTTGTTCTGTCAGCATAATTTACTATTTTCTCTTTCCTTTGTCACATCTGTCTCCAGAATGATCTTCCGGACAGGAAGAATACTTCCGGGAGACATAGATAATTCATCCACACCCATGGCAAGGAAACATCTGGTCAGTGTAGTGTCTGCACCCAGTTCTCCACAGATACCTGCCCAGATACCTGCCTTATGTGCATTTTCCACTACCATCCGGATCATGCGGAGCACTGCCGGATGATGGGGCTCGTAAAATGCATCCAGCTTCGGATTCTGCCTGTCGATCGCCAGTGTATACTGGGTCAGATCATTGGTACCGATACTGAAGAAATCTACTTCCTCCGCAAGCTCTGCGCTCATCATAACGGCAGCCGGAGTCTCGATCATAATGCCCTGCTTCGGCTCTCCAAAAGCCACTCCCTGTTCCGTCAGTTCCTGCTTCACTTCTGCCACGAGTTCCTTGATCCGGTGTACCTCTTCCAGACTGATGATCATGGGATACATGATAGAGATATTGCCGAATGCACTGGCACGGAACAGAGCACGTAACTGTGTCTTGAAGATCTCCGGTCTGGTCAGGCAGATACGGATGGCACGGCATCCCATGGCCGGATTTTCCTCCGGCTCCATTTCAAAATAGTCGCACTTTTTATCAGCGCCGATATCCAGCGTACGGATGATCACAGGCTTTCCTGCCATGGTCTCTGCTACCGTACGGTAGATCTGGAACTGCTCTTCCTCGGTAGGGAAAGTCTCTCTCTCCAGATAGATGAACTCACTGCGGAACAGGCCGATGCCGCCGGCATCATTCTGCAATACGGCTGCCAGGTCCTTGCTGTTTCCTATATTAGCATAGAGCATGATCCTCTTACCGTCAATAGTGATATTTTCACGTCCCTTTAAGCTCTGGAGAAGTTCCTTTTTCTCCTGTTCTTCCTGTTTTAACTGCTGCATTCTCCCCAGAGTCTCTTCATCGGGATCCACATAAATGCAGCCGTTTCGTCCGTCCACGATTCCCAGCTTACCGTTAATTGCATCCGTCAGGGGGATGTCGGTACCGATCAGTGCCGGAATGCTCATGGTCCGTGCCAGGATCGCCGTATGGGAATTCACAGATCCATGCACCGTTACAAAGGACAGCACCAGATCCTTATTCAGCTGTACTGTCTCAGAGGGAGCCAGGTCGTCCGCCACGATGATCACAGGTTCTTCAGCATCCATGCTGCCGGAAGTACCTCCGCCCAGTACGTTTAACACCCGTTCGGAAATATCCTTGACATCTGCGGATCTGGCCCGCATATAGTCATCTTCCATGGCAGCAAACATCTGTGCAAAGTTATCTCCGGTGGAAGCCACGGCATATTCGGCATTCACCTGCTGCATGCGGATGATATTTTCAATGGATTCATTATAATCATCATCCTCCAGCATCATCTGATGGATCTCGAAAATAGCGGCATTGGCTTCTCCGACTTCTTTCAAGGCTTTCTGATACAGACCCTGAAGCTGTTCCAGTGCTGTCTGCTTTGCCTGTCTGAAACGTTCGATCTCCCGGTCGGGATCCTCGATCTTCACACGCTTTACCTGCTGCTCATCCTTTTTATGAACACTGATCCTGCCAATGGCAATTCCGCCGAATACACTTTTCCCCTGGTAGACTTCCATGACTTTTCTCCTCTCCTGATGGTAATTATTTTCTGCCATAATCGAGTAGGCTGGCTCCTACTCGATTTGTATACTTTGTACACCATCTCGCTTAAAAGCTCGATGATGTACATTACTTAGAGGTTTGCTTTTACAAACTCGGTAACAGCTGTGTAAGCTGCTTCCTCATCCTCACCGTCAAAGGTCAGGGTGATTTCATTGCCGGCCTTGACAGCCAGACCCATGATACCGAAAATTCTCTTGCAGTCTCCGGTCTTGCCGTCCTTGGTCAGGGTAATTGCACTCTGGAACTCCTTTGCCACCTTTACCAGTTCTCCTGCAGGACGTGCATGGATGCCTTCGGGATCTGTGATGACATATTTAAATTCTTTCATTTCTTTTCTCCTTCTTATTCTGATCTATATTTTTCACATAATGCCGGAGCCAAGGCTCCGGCTTCAAGGCTCCGGCTTTTATGCTGCTTTTTTCTTCAATACACCTAACAGCAGCGCAGATACTATCGTGCCTGCCACCAGTGCCACCAGATACATCACTGCGTTGCCTACGACAGGGAATACGAAGATTCCGCCGTGAGGTGCCATCAGTGTGCAGTGGAATGCCATGGAAAGGGCGCCTGCCAGCGCAGAACCGATGATGCAGGAAGGAAGTACATGCAGAGGATCGGATGCTGCAAAAGGAATGGCTCCTTCTGTGATGAATGCCAGACCCATGATGAAGTTGGTGGGTCCTGCCTCTCTCTCTTCCTTGGTGAACTTATTCTTGAACAACAGGGTTGCCAGTGCAATGGCGCAGGGAGGAGTCATACCACCGATCATAACCGCTGCCATAATGTCATAGTTGCCTGCAGCAATCGCTGCGGTTCCGAATACATAAGCTGCTTTATTAAAGGGGCCGCCCATATCGATTGCCATCATGCCGCCCAGGATCAGTCCCAGTACGATCCGGCTGGAATCTCCCATGCCGCTTAAGAAGTTGTTCAAGCCTGTGTTGATACCGCCCATAACCGGTTCTACAATAAAGTTCATTGCCAGACCCATGATCAGGATCCCCACTACCGGGTAGATCAGTACGGGGGCCAGTTTTTCGATGGCATCCGGCAGCTTATCACAGAGCTTGCGAAGACCGAGGATCAGATAACCTGCAAGGAAGCCCGCTGCCAGTGCTCCCAGAAATCCGGACTTACCGTTTGCTGCCAGCATACCGCCCACAAAGCCAAGAGCCAGTGCCGGTCTGTCGCCGATGGCCATTCCGATGAAGCCAGCCAGTACCGGAAGCATCATTCCGAATGCCACGCCGCCGATATTCTTGAACATTGCTGCTACCGGAGTGATAGTGCCGAAGTTGCCTCTCTGATCTGCCGGAAGTGCATTGATATCCACATTTAAGCCATCGATCAGGAATGCAATGGCGATCAGGATACCGCCGCCTACCACGAAAGGAAGCATATGGGATACACCGTTCATCAGCTGTGTATAAATCTTATGTGCCACACTTTCCTTACCGGTCACGACTGCATTTGCTTCGCTGTTTTCTCCGTGGAAGACTTCCACCTTGCCGCTCATTGCCTGTTTTACCAGCTGGTCTGCCTTGCCGATACCGTCAGACACCTGACAGCTGATGACCTTCTTGCCATGAAAACGATCCATGGGTACTTTTGCATCGGCTGCCACAATGATGCAGTCTGCCGCAGTGATCTCCTCTGCGGTCAGTACATTTTTAGCACCTGCGGAGCCCCTGGTCTCAATCTTGATCTGACAGTCTGCTGCTTTTGCTGCCTTTTCCAGCGCTTCTGCAGCCATATAAGTATGAGCAATTCCGGTAGGACAGGAAGTTACTGCCAGCAGTTTAAAGCCTTTCTTCTCTTCAGTAGTAATACCGGTATCACTTAATCTGTCATCAATGCTTTTGGCACTTTCATCTGCCGCATCAATGATCTGTAAGAATTCCTCCACACTTTTTGCATTTCTCAGAGATGCAGTAAAGTTCTCATCCATCAGCATCACAGAGAGCTTGCTCAGTACATCCAGATGTACGTTGTCTTTGGTATTTGGTGCTGCGATCAGGAACAGCAGGGTCACAGGTTCTCCATCCAGAGAATCATAGTCCACTCCGTTTTTGATCACCATGGCTGCCAGTCCGGGAGCTTTCACCGCATCACATTTTCCATGAGGGATTGCGATGCCCTCGCCGATTCCCGTGGTGCTTTCTTCTTCTCTTGCATAGACCTGTGTACGATACTTCTCCACATCCGACAGCTTTCCGCTTTTTGCCATCAGTTCAACTGCCAGATCCAGTGTTTCCTTTTTGTCAGCCGGCGCTGCATTCAGGGAAATACTTCTCTTGTCCAATAAATCCGTAATTCTCATGTTGTAACCCATCCTCTCTTAAATAATCATTATTGTTCGTTCTGCAAACAGTTATCCTTTTACCTGTTTTAATACCTGCATAATTTCTTCTCTGGTAGCAAGATTTTCTGAAAAGGCGCTTGCACTTCCCGCTGCGATTCCCATGCAGAAAGCATGTGCATAATCCTTTTCCTCCATCCATCCGGTGAGGAAGCCTGCCACCATGGAGTCTCCTGCGCCTACTCCGTTGACCAGTTTTCCTTCCGGCGCCGGGGCTTCCATGCACTGTCCATCTGCTGCGATCAGTACTGCACCTTCCCCGGCCATGGAAATCAGTACATTCTGTGCGCCCATTTCCTGCAGCTTTTTCCCGTAGGGCATTACTTCTTCTCTGGTGGAAAGTATTACTCCGAAGATATCTCCCAGTTCATGATTGTTAGGCTTTACCAGGAATGGATGATACGGCAGGACCTTCACCAGCAGATCTCTGGTGGCATCCACCACCGTCAGTACACCTCTTCCCTGGATCCTCTCTAAAATTCTCTGATAAATATCATCCGGCATCGTATAAGGAATGCTTCCCGCCAGCACCAGGACATCTCCTTCTCCCAGTCTGTCGATTTTGTCCATCAGCTGCTCCAGGGCTTTGTCATTGATCTTAGGACCACAGCCATTGATTTCTGTGCCGTCAATACTTTTCAACTTCAGATTGATTCTGGTCATTCCGTGATCGATTTTGATGAAATCAGCATTTACGCCAAATTCGTTCAATCTCCGGATCAATTCCTCTCCGGTAAACCCCGCCACATATCCAAGCGCTGTGGAATCCAGTCCCAGATGCTTCAGTACAATGGATACGTTGATTCCCTTACCTCCCGGAAGAATCAGTTCTGATGATGTTCTGTTCGTCATTCCCAGTTGAAAATCATCCACGGACACAATGTAATCCAGTGATGGATTGAATGTCACAGTACAAATCATTTCTAACCCTCCTATCGTGTTCTTTTGTTCTCATGATGTCATTATATGCTCACATTCAGTCAAGTTCAATCAAATTAATTCACAAATATGGTGATTTATTTTGGTTGAATTTGCACAAAAGAAAAGGATGAACTATTTCTTCATCCTTTTCCTCTTTCTTCCTATAGCATTCCCTTATCTGGATTCTTTAAACCTGCCTGCCTGCTCTTTCATTTCTTCCGCATTGGAAAGTGCCGCCCCGGTCAGGGCGTCACTGCCCAGAAGTCTTGCCAGTTCTGCCAGGCTTTCCCTTTCCGTTACTCTATGAATGTCTGTGATCGTCATATCATCTGTGCTGCTTTTTTCAATCACAAAATGCACATCCGCCATGGCTGCGATCTGAGGAAGATGTGTAATGCAGATCACCTGATGTGCTCCTGCCAGAACACTTAGCTGTTCTGCCACCTTCCATGCCGTTCTTCCGCTGATACCGGTATCAATCTCGTCAAAAATCAGAGTGTCGATCTCATCCCTGCCGGCCAGCACAGCCTTGATAGCCAGCATTACCCTGGAAAGTTCACCACCGCTGGCTACCTGGCTTAAAGGCTTCAGGCTTTCTCCCGGATTCGTGGAGATCATAAATTCCACATCATCATAGCCCTTTGCCGTAATTGTCTGACCGGGTCTGACTGCAATTTCAAATTCCACCGTCAGGAAGTTCAGACCGATGAGCGCATCCTTTAATTTCTGTGCTAAAATTACCGCATTCTTTTGACGGATTGCGGACAATTCTCCACAGGCTTTTTCCAATAGCGCTTTCTTTTCCTCCCAATCCGTATTTAACTTTCGGATATAAGCATCATAATCCGCCAGCTTTTCCAGATAAGCTTCCTTTTCCTCTTTATATTTCAGAATTTCTTCAATCGACTTTCCATACTTACCCTTGAGATGATTGATGGTATTGAGTCGTTCCTCCGTACTTCTGAAATCCTCTTCATCAAATTCCAGATCCGACATATATTCGGAAATATCATGATTATAATCCGCCAGAAGGCTCTCTACCTCCGCCAGCTGTTCTTCCATCTGTTCCAGGGCAGGATCGTACATTGTCACGCTGCGTAATGCCCGAAGAGCTCTGCTCAGAGAATTTCCGGCACCATCCTCCGCATCATTTCCACTGAGATGATAGCTCTCTGCAAGACTTTCCGCAATTTTTCTGCTGTTTGCCATTTTCCGGTAAGCCTGCTCCAGTTCCTCATCTTCCCCGGCCTGCAAAGCAGCATCTGCGATCTCCTTCTGTTCGAACTCTGCCAATGACTGTTCTCTGGTTCTGGCTGCTTCGTCCAGAGTCTCTTCCGCAATCTTTTTTCCCAGTGCCGTGCACTCATGAAAAAGTGCTGCCACCCGGTCTGCACATTGTACAAATACTGCTCCGGAATAAGCGTCCAGGATCTCCATATGCTTACTTTTGTGCAGCAGAGACTGATGCTCATGCTGTCCATGGATATCGATCAAAAGCTCTGAAAGCTCTCTTACCTGTTTTGCCGTCACTGTTTCTCCATTAATACGGCAGATACTTTTCCCGGAAGAAAGTTTTCTGCTAAGGATCACCGTTCCGTCTTCCGATGGCTCCAGATCCATACTTTTTAATTTTTCCGAAAGTCTTTCTTCCTCACAGTCAAAGACCAGTTCCACAAGGCCGCTCTCTTCTCCCCGTCTGAGCATATCCTTCTCGAACTTTCCTCCCAGTGCCAGATTCACTGACCCGATCAAAAGAGACTTTCCGGCACCGGTCTCACCGGTCAGTATATTCAGTCCTTCTCCGAATTCCACCTCCGTCTCCCGGATGAGAGCCAGATTTTTCACGTGTAAGCTGCGAAGCATGTATTTCCCCCTGTCTTATCTTTCTATCATCAGATGAATTTTGTCCATGAGGATCTGCGTATCCTCTACCGTCCTTACAGCGACCATAATGGTATCGTCTCCGGCAATGCAGCCAACCACTTCGGAAAACTTAAGCGCATCCAGTGCCGCCGCCACTGCCATTGCCATGCCTGATACCGTTTTGATCACCAGTATATTCTGCGCCATATCCATAGAGATAAATCCATCCCTCAAGACCCGGATGTACTTATCTCCCATATGACTGTCATCCTGTTTCAGAATGACATATTTCTGTTTTCCACCGACCGTGGGCACCTTGGAAAGCTTCAACTCCCGAATATCCCTGGATACAGTAGCCTGTGTCACCGCAAATCCGGCTTCCTTGAGATATCCCGCCAGTTCTTCCTGTGTCTCCACATCTCGTTTTTCTATAATTTCTACAATTTTTCGATGTCTCGTTTTTTTCACGCCAATCCCCATGCCTTTCCATAACCTCTCTGATTCCCTGCCAGAAGCCTTCTCTTCTCCTCATCAGGAATCTCTCATTTTCCGATGCAATACATCCAGAAAGCTTACCTGGTTGAGCTGAATAAATTCGGTGATTTTTTCTGACTGCACAATACGGATACGATCTCCGGTACACATTTTCACTTTATGGCTGCCGTCATAATTGGCTTCCACCGTCTGACTCTTTCCTTCTCTTCCTCCCGGAATCTCTATCACGATCTCATCCTCCGGAGACAGAATAATACTTCTCTGGTTCAGACTGTGGGGACAGATGGGTGTCAATGTGATAAGCTTTGCCTTGGGCTCCACCAAAGGGCCTCCCGCAGACAGATTATATCCTGTAGATCCCGTAGGAGTCGTCACGATCATTCCGTCAGCTTTGTAGTGGTTCAAAAGCTGACCGTTGACATAAATATTAAATTCTATGATCTGCAGAGATCCACTTCGGGATATTACAATATCATTTAAAGCCCAGCCCTCCGATACACTTCCGTCAGTACTGCAGACTTTACCGTTCAGCATCATCCGGCGTTCCTTCTTAAAATCATCACAGATCAGACGCTCCAGCGATTCTTCCAGGCCGGAAGGTTCGATCTCTGTCATATATCCTACGGTTCCAAGATTGACACCGATAATAGGCACCAGAATCTTTTTGGTCTCTCTGGCTGCCTGCAGGACCGTGCCATCTCCCCCCAGTACGATCATACAATCCACATCCAGAGGGATATCATTTGCCTCTTCTTCCGCTGTGGGATCCTCTTCTTTCCAGTCGGATTCCTTTACTTTTCGTTTTACAGTGCATCCTCTGGATTCCAGATAGTCCTGAATCCGGTCAGTTGTCGCAAGTTCCGGATCTTTATGTTTATTGGTATATATCAGAAAATGCTTCATGCTTTCCTGTACTCCTTGTCATTACAGCGTATGTGAGTTATCCACAATTCCCTTGATCACAGCATCCCATTCCGGTGTATAGGACAGCCCGGTCTTTTCCTCCACAATGGTCTGCAAATGATTCTCCGCCTCATGCTCCGTCAGTGTCAGCTTTTCCTCAGGAATGTCTTCCGGCTTACGGATATGCAGCAGGTATTCAATATTCCCCTCCGGTCCTTTGATGGGAGAATATTCCAGATGCAGTACCTCAAATCCGATACTGTCCGCATAATCAATGATCTTGCGGATCACTTCTTCATGAATCTGTGGTTCTCTCACTACACCGTTTTTTCCGACTTTTCCTCTCCCGGCTTCAAACTGCGGCTTGATCAGGCAGACCATCTGTCCCCCGGTCTTTAGCAGATTTCTCGCCGGAATCAGTATTTTAGTCAGCGAAATAAAGGATACATCCACACTGGCAAAGTCCAGTGCATCCGGGATGTCTTCCGGTGTCACATACCGGAAATTCGTCTGTTCCATGCAGACCACGCGCTCATCATTCCGAAGCTTCCATGCCAGTTGCCCCTGTCCCACATCTACAGAGTAAACTTTAGTGGCTCCGTTTTGAAGCATGCAGTCCGTAAAGCCTCCGGTGGATGCACCGATGTCCATACATATCATGCCATCCAGCAAAAATCCCCACTGTTCCATGGCTTTCTCCAGCTTCAGTCCACCGCGGCTTACGTATTTCATGGTATGATCCCGGACTTCCAGTTTGATCTTGCTGACATCAAATCCCGTTCCGGCTTTGTCTTCCTTTTGTCCGTTGACATAGACATTACCGGACATTATGATTGCCTTCGCCTTTTCTCTGGAAGGGGCATAACCCTGCTCTACCAGAATCACATCCAGTCGTTCTTTCATATACGTCTCCTATTGCTATAACTCTTATAACTTTTCCAGAATTTTTTCCGTGATGCTTTCCGCATCCAGTCCGATCTCTTTTTTCAAGAGTTCTACATTACCATGTTCCACATAGGCATCCGGAATCGATATCATAACACATTTGATCTGTTTCTCATGGTCGTTCAGGCAGGTCAGAACCTTTTCTCCGAAGCCTCCGCTTAAAACATTCTCTTCCATGGTCACGATCATCTCATGATCCTCACAGGCAGACAACACCGCTTCCTCATCAATGGGTTTGATGAATCTGGCATTGATAATACTTGCCCGATAGCCCTTTTCATGCAACAGTGCCTGTACTTCTTCCGCAGTCTTCACCATACTGCCTACGGCGAACAGTGCAATGCCGCCCTCTCTCACGATCCACTCCGCCTTCCCCAGTTCAATGGGTGCACGGTATTCAGCAAGGCCCGCATAAGCGGTACCTCTGGGATAGCGCACCGCAATGGGTGCATTCAGTGCCACAGCGAACTTCATCATATCCGACAGTTCCCACTTATTCTTCGGTGCACAGATATGCATATTGGGGATACCGGATAAATACGTATAATCAAAAATCCCCTGGTGAGTCTCGCCATCGCTGCCCACCAGTCCTGCACGGTCTATGGCAAATACTACCGGCAGATTCTGGATACATACATCATGCAGGATCTGATCATAGCCTCTCTGCAGGAAAGAAGAATACACTGCTACAATAGGCTTCATCCCTCCGGCTGCCAGTCCCGCCGCAAACGTAACCGCATGTTCCTCCGCAATACCAACATCGAAAAAGCGGTCGGGATACATATTCCGGAAGCGCTTCAGTCCGGTACCATCCGGCATGGCTGCCGTAATGGCCACCACCCGTTCATCCCGCTGCCCCAGCTTGCACATTACCGTAGAAAATACATCTGTATAATTCGCTACTGTCCGGGGGTGGGACGGGATTCCGGTCTCAATATCAAAAGGTTCTGCGCCATGGAATCTGGCAGGATGTTTTTCTGCCGGTCCGTATCCCTTTCCCTTCTGGGTCAGTACGTGGATCAGCACTGCTCCTTTGACTCTTCTGGCTTCCTCAATGACTTTGATCAGGCCTTCAATATCATGTCCATCCACCGGCCCCAGGTAAGTCACTCCCATATCTTCAAAAAACATACCGGGGATCACCAGCTGTTTAAAACTGCTCTTGGCGCGGCGCAGGTGATTGACGATACCGTCTCCGCCCGGTTTCCTCTTCAGGGCATTGTAGATACCTTCCTTCAGATCCAGATATCCCGTGGCTGTACGGATGTTGTTCAGATACTTGGACACACCGCCTACATTTTCAGAGATAGACATATTATTATCGTTCAGAATAATAATAAAGTTGGTCTCTAACTTTGCTGCATTATTCAACGCTTCGTAGGCCATGCCTCCTGTAAGAGATCCATCCCCGATCACAGATACAATGGTCGATTTTTCCCCTTTGAGGTCTCTTGCCTTTACCAGTCCCAGTCCAGCCGATATGGAAGTAGAACTGTGCCCTGTATCAAATGCATCATAATCGCTTTCTTTTCTCTTGGGGAACCCACTCATGCCATGAAACTGGCGTAAGACATCGAAACCGTCCTTGCGGCCTGTTAATATTTTGTGGGTATAAGACTGATGACCTACATCCCAGATGATCTTGTCTTCCGGAAGATTCAGTGCCAGATGAAGTGCTATGGTAAGTTCCACCGCACCCAGGTTCGAGCCCAGATGCCCACCGGTAATACTGATCTTTTCGATCAGGAACTGCCGGATCTCCTCCGCCAGTTCCCCATAATCTGATTTATCTATCTTTTTGATATCATTTGCTTTTTCGATTTTATCCAGTAACATTCACTTTTCCTCTGCTATTTTGTTCTATGTACCAAATGAAGTAAAAGTTCTTTCAGGAACTCATGCTCTCCGGTAAAACCATTCAGAATAGCTACTGCTTCACCGGTCAGTCGTTCTACTTCCCTGCCGGAAGCTTCCAGTCCGTGTAATGTCACATAGGTCTGCTTATGATTCTGTGCATCACTTCCCGTGGCCTTTCCCAGTTCTTTGCTGTCTCCCACCACATCCAGAATATCATCCTGGATCTGGAACGCAATGCCTACATTGTAAGCACACAACTCTACTGCTGCAATTTCTTCGTCTGTTGCGCCCGCCAGAGCAGCGCCGATCATCATGGCCGCCTGGATCAAAGCTGCCGTTTTGCTGGCATGGATGAAAAGGATCTGCTCTGTAGTCAGCGGTTCCGTCTGTTCTTCCGCCTCAATGTCCGCATTCTGACCTCCGATCATACCGTAGATTCCAGCCTTACGGGCCAGAATATTCAGTGCAGCGGCTACCCTGGGATAATCAGGATCCACCGGTGCTCCCACAGCACATGCCGGAAATGCCCTAAGCGCCGTTTCAAAAGCATAATTTAACAGTCCGTCCCCTGCCAGGACTCCCATGCCATCACCATACACAGACCAGGTAGTCTTGCGGCCTCTGCGGTACTCATCATTGTCCATGGCCGGAAGGTCATCATGTACCAGAGAGTAGGTATGGATCATCTCGATCGCTGCCATAAACGGCTCTATCAGGTCTCCTTTACCGCCAAACATCCGATAGGTCTCCTGCATCAGCATGGGACGGAGGCGTTTCCCCCCTGCCATAAGGCTGTAGTTCATGGCCTCTATCACAGTCTTCTGATATCCCTCCTCTGCCGGAAGATATTCTTTCAGCAGTTCTTCTATCCCTGCAGTCTTTTTCTGTAATTCCTGTCTGAATATTGCTTCTTCCATGTCAACCTTCCTTTGTATAAGGATCACTGGGGATCCAACGGCTCTAACTGTCCTTCTCCGTTCAGCTTCATAACCTGTTTTTCTACCCGGTCAATCTGTTCATTACATTGCTTCAGTACTTCCATGCCCTTGCTGTATGCCGCAAAAGCATCCTCCAGGGATATATCCTCTGTCTCCAGCTGTTCTATCAGTTCTTCCAGTGTGGAAAAATTTTCCTCCAGACTATGTGTTTCCTGTTCCTGTGCTTTTTTTGTTTTTTCAGCCAAAATATACCTCCATCTGCCGCCCTGTCCACTGCTTATATCACATCTGTATCTTCCTGCCGTATCCCTTCCACACGGGTATCGATCACACCGTCACTTACCCGGATCTTCAGAGGATCCCCCTCCTTGATCTGCTTCACGGAACGGATGTTTTTCCCTTGCATGTCCTCCACATAGGAAAAACCACTGTTCAATTTTTCCAACGGTGAGACTGCTTTCATTCTCTCGATATAAAGTGCCAATGCATGTCTTCTGTTCTGAAGTACTGTCTGCATCCGGTTCTGCAGGCGTTCTTCCAGCTGCATGCTGTATGTTTTTTTCTCCCTGATACGGTTCATCGGGCTTACGTATTTCAATTGCATTTCCAATTGATCCGCCTGCTGCCTCTTACGCTGTATCACCTGTTCCATACGCTGATACAGCCTGCCCTGTCTATCCCGGATTTCATTCTCTATATCACTGATCTTCGTAACAGCAAGTTCTGCTGCCACCGATGGTGTCGATGCCCTCAGATCAGCCACATAATCAATGATCGTAGTGTCTGTCTCATGTCCTACTGCCGAGATAATGGGAACCGTACAGTCAAATACTGCCTGTGCCACGATTCTCTCATTAAACGCCCATAATTCCTCAATGGAACCACCGCCTCGTCCTACGATCATGACATCCACATGAAGTCTCTCCAATGCACGGATTCCATTGACAATAGAAGGGGCTGCCGAAGCTCCCTGTACCAGAGCCGGGTACAAAATAATCTGCACATAGGGATTTCTTCTGGATGCGGCCCGGATAATATCCCGTATTGCCGCACCGGTATCTGCCGTCACCACTCCCAGCGTATGAATATACTTCGGAATCGGCTGCTTGTATTCGGAAGCAAACATCCCTTCTTCCGCCAGCTCTCTTTTCAGCTGCTCGTACTTTTCATAGAGTGCACCAGCACCATCCAGAGTCACTTTTCTGACATACAGCTGATATTTGCCGTCACGCTCAAACACACTTACTGAGCCCATTGCGACCACCTGCTGACCTTCCCTCAGGCGAAATGAAAGCCCCTTCCGGTCTCTGTCAAACATGATACAATTCAATGCGCTGGCAGAATCCTTTAACGTAAAATAAATATGTCCAGAGGGATGGTATTTACAGTTGCTTACCTCACCTTTTACAAACACTGTCTGTAAAAAATAATCCTGCGTGAACATATTTTTAATATACATATTCAGTTGTTTTACGCTGATTACATTTTGTATCTTACTCACCAGACTTCATGATCTTGGCCAGGATTGCATTAACAAATCCGCCGGAATTCTCCTGTCCATACTTTTTGGCAATCTCCACTGCCTCGTTAATCGCAACGCCATCCGGAATATCATCATCGTAGCGCAGCTCGTAGGCTCCCAGTCTAAGCACTGCAAGTTCTACCTTGCCCACACGCGTGGTATCCCAGCCCTCGGTATTCTCATTCAACAGTTTGTCAAGCTCCGGAATCTTCTCCCTGATTTTCTCAAAACGGGCTGCAACCGCATCCGCATCCTGCCAGGAAGGTACTTCCTCGTTGTTCTCCCGGAACAGTGCGATCTGTTCCGGTATATCTTCCGGTGAATGAAACTCCACACGGTATAAAAGTTTGAAAACCTGTTCTCTCTGCTCGTGTCTTCCCATAATATCTTCCTGTATTTCCTCTTATTTGTCCTTCTTCATGTTCACACCGGCAATGCGGATGTTCACATCAGAGCAGGTCAGACCTGTCATATTCTCAATGGCATTTTTCACTTTCTGCTGCACTGCCTGACAGGTAGCCGGAATATTGTATCCGTACTCCATGGTCACAGCCAGATCCACGATCACGTTCTTATCCGATACTTCTACCCTGACACCCTTGGTAAGGTTCTTGACGCCTACCTTGCTCATCAGCTCATTGGTAATATTTCCTGCCATTGCGCTGACACCGTCTACTTCGGTAGCAGCTAAAGATGCGATCATTGCCACTACATCATCTGCGATCTGTACGGTACCGATGCTGTCATCTTCCTTTAATACCAGGTTCTTTTTATCTATCTCTTTTTCCATGATATCAGATCCTCCTAATAGTCTGTAGAAACTGTTTTCTACTATTCTACCAAATTTTCACTCATTTGTCACCCAAAATGTCAAGGATAATTGTTTCTGGTTCTGGGCATAGGTGATGCTGCTGTTATCCCCCTGCATATAGGAAAAAATCTCCTGTTCACCGATCAGTGCATTGCAGATTTTCTCATAACAGTATTCATCCGAACATTTAATTGTAATATCCGTCCTGCCGCTCTCCCATGCTTTATCAAACACTTCCTGCATCTGTCCGGTATCATAAGCTGTAAAATAGGAGCCTTCCCTCACGTAATAATTGGCATCGACAGCTGTACATTCCGGCATCGGCACCGCACCCTCAATTGTATGGGTCCTGAGCAGATCTTCTGTCGTAACGCACAGATAATCATAGTTGATATCCGGCAGACTGCTCTGTTCACTGCCGTCTTCCATGCGATAAGATGCATCTCCCCATGTAGTATCCACATAGTAATAATCCCCGTCCACTCTGACAAGATTCCATGCATGAGCTTCTCCGGTACCCACAGTTCCCTGCACCAGGGTACACATCACTCCCAGATGATTCAGCAGATACTGCGTTGCCTTCGCATATCCCTGACACACAGAAGCCTTTCCCAGAAACACGGAAGCAATATTTTGATTGTCTGCAGCATTCAGATCATAGTCTGTAAGGAATATGATCTTTTCATAGACTGCTTTTACTTTTTCATACTCCGACGCCTCTTCATCGATCCCGGCCAGCCATTTCTCCGACGCCTCCCGGATCTCTGCCGCCCGGTCTTCTGCCTCCTCTTTTGTCATTTCATAATTGCCGGCGAAGTCGATCCCTACGATTTTTTCACCTCTGGCATACTTGGTATACGTATATCCTGTCGTATAAAATATCTCCGGATGATCATTCAATACACACTGAAACACTTTATCAATGTCCTTTTCGTCCATTTCATGCTCTAACGGTTCCGTAGAAAGCTTTACGGTATCTGTCATATCTCCCAGTGCCTGTGCTATCTCCTGATACCAGATCTGTTCCTGCGCATTCAGACTGTCATATGCAAAACGAGAGCCTCCCTCTTCCAAGAGGGAAAAGCTCTCTGTATTGTCATTTTCCGTTGGTACCGTCTCCGGTACATCCTGACCTGTTGTCTGTGTCTGCGGCAAAACAATGGTCTGGGGAACCTCCTGCAGGATCTCCTGCGAAGAGCATCCTGTCAAAAGGACCGGTATCAGAATTCCCACACATATTTTTTTAATATCCCACATTCTGTCTCCCCTGTATTCTTACACTTTTAATTACGTCCAAATTCCGTCAGTACCAGACCTTTATTACGATCCAGAGTCATACCGATGCTCCAGGAATTTACAAACAGCAGCAACGGATTGCCCTTCATATCTTTCACCTTCTTCATATCCGAGGTTCCGGACAGTTTGGCAAGATCGATTTCATCTTTGTTTTCAATCCATCTGATATGCTCATAAGGCAGATTTTCCAGGCGGATCTCCACATTGTATTCGTTCTCCAGACGGTATTTCAGCACATCAAACTGCAGTACACCGACTACACCGACGATGATCTCTTCCAGACCGGTATTGAACTCCTGGAATATCTGGATCGCACCTTCCTGTGCAATCTGCTCCACACCTTTGACGAACTGCTTTCTCTTCATGGTATCCACCTGACGTACTCTTGCAAAATGTTCCGGTGCGAAAGTAGGAATGCCTTCATACTGGAATTTCTCCTTGGGCATGCACAGGGTATCGCCAATGGAGAAAATACCGGGATCAAATACACCGATAATATCTCCGGCATAGGCCTCATTTAAGATCTTACGCTCGTCCGCCATGATCTGCTGGGGCTGTGACAGACGCATTACCTTATTCCCCTGGACATGGCGCACTTCCATGTTGGCGTCAAATTTACCGGAACAGATACGCATAAATGCGATTCTGTCTCTGTGGGCCTTATTCATATTCGCCTGAATCTTGAAGACAAATGCGCTGAACTCATGCTCCACAGGATCGATCATTCCGATATCCGCTTTTCTGGGCAGCGGTGTCGTAGTCATTTTCAGGAAATGTTTCAGGAATATTTCCACGCCAAAGTTAGTAAGCGCAGATCCAAAGCATACCGGTGTCAGATTTCCCTTTTGTACCTCATCCAGATCAAACTCTGCACTGGCTCCGTCCAACAGTTCCACTTCTCCAAGCAGCTTGTCCGCAGCATCCTCTCCGATTAATTCCTTCAGATGTGCCTCGTCCTGAATGGGGATCTCTGTGGAAGTTCCTTCCTTCGTCCCCTTCTCCGTATCAGAATAGGCGATCACGCACTTTTTCTCACGGTCGTAGACGCCCTGGAATGCCTTACCGGAACCGATGGGCCAGTTGATGGGACAGGTAGCAATTCCCAGTTCCTTCTCGATGTCATCCAACAGTTCAAAAGTATCTCTTGCCTCACGGTCCATCTTGTTGATAAACGTGAAAATAGGAATCTTACGCATCACGCAGACCTTGAACAGCTTTCTCGTCTGGGCCTCAACACCCTTGGAAGCATCGATGACCATGACCGCAGAATCCGCTGCCATCAGGGTACGATAGGTATCCTCGGAGAAATCCTGATGTCCCGGGGTATCCAGAATATTGATGCAGTAACCGTCGTATTCAAACTGCAATACGGAAGAGGTAACGGAAATACCTCTGTCCTTCTCTATCTGCATCCAGTCGGATACCGCATGTCTCGCAGTTGCCTTACCCTTTACACTTCCAGCCAGGTTAATGGCTCCTCCGTAGAGCAGGAACTTCTCGGTCAGGGTTGTCTTGCCGGCATCGGGATGAGAGATGATGGCAAAAGTCCGGCGGCGATTGATCTCTTCTGTATAATTATTACTCACAACTATAGTCCTCCAAATATATCAAAAATCTGTGTAACAATTCAGAGCCATGCAGAATAGCAATTTTGTACGGTCAATGTAATTCTGAATCGTTACAAATCTGTCGCTATTTTCCGGAAACTGTCACCTACGACGGATCTGCGTTTAAAACAGAGTTTCCTTCAAAATCCGGTTTGATCCCGAAATAATCCAACACCGTGGCTCCGATATCGGAAAAGGTCGGTCTGGTACCACGATTGCCGGGTGCCACAGGGGCACCATACATAAGAAACGGCGTGTATTCTCTGGTATGATCCGTGGTAGCCGTATAAGCCGGATCGCAGCCGTGATCAGCTGTGATCATAAGAATGTCTTCCGGTTTCATATGTGCCTGGATCTCCGGCAGTTTCCCGTCAAAGTATGCCAGTGCTTTCGCATAACCATCCACGTCTCTTCTATGTCCATAAAGCATATCGTAATCTACCAGATTAATAAAACAGAGTCCTTCAAAATCCTTGTCCAGATATTCCAGGGTTCGCTCAATCCCTTCCTCATTGCCGGAAGTATACACATGCTCTGTGATTCCCCTGCCTACAAAAATATCCTGGATTTTTCCCACTGCAAGGACATCCTTACCGGCAGCCTTCAGCTGATCCAGCATGGTCACTGCAGGTGGCAGCAGCGAAAAATCATGCCTTCCGGAAGTACGGGTATAATGTCCGCTCCCACCGGTAAATGGTCTTGCAATGACACGGCCGACACCATGTTCTCCCTGCAGAATCTGTCTGGCAATACGGCAATATTCATATAACTGCTCCACCGGAACCACGTCCTCATGTGCGGCAATCTGGAACACGCTGTCTGCCGATGTATAAACGATCAGCTTTCCCGTACGCACATGCTCATCACCGTAATCAGCAATTACCTGCGTTCCCGAATAAGGTCTGTTACATAAAATATCTCTCCCGGTACGGATGCGGAATTCCTCCAGCACCTCCTCAGGAAAGCCATTGGGATACGTAGGCAAAGGTTTGGGCGAATAAATGCCTGCGATTTCCCAGTGTCCGATCGTGGTATCCTTACCTCTGGAGTGCTCTGTCATACGGGCATATGCTGCCGTGGGATGCTCCGTCTTCTCTCCGGTCTCCACGCCGTCAATCTGGAACAGTCCCAGTTCTCCCATGTGCTCCATGTGAAAATAAGGGCTCTTAGATACGCTCCGCAGAGTGTTTACATTAATATCACCATAAGCTGCGGCATCCGGCATTTCACCGATACCGAAGCTGTCCAATACAATTAAAAAGACTCTCTTCATATATATTCCTCAGTTCGCACATTTTCTTCGAAAATGGCTGCCTGCCTGGCCGCCTGTATCTCCGGGTTATTAAGCCCAAAAGCCCCCTGCAAGCAAGCTTGCGTAGGCTTTGGGCTTGTAACCCTTGGTATCATAACATAATTTTGCCCTTATGTACACAAAAATATCACTGTGCAATAGTGCTGATAACAATATTTTCCGCCGCAATATCTGTCTTTCTTTTTACAATATCTTCAATCTGGGCCCGTTGTACATCGGTGAGCTCCGCAGCATTGACCACCACATCCACAGCGTCCCCGTTGATGCTGACTACTGCCTCCTGGAAGCCTTTCGCCTGAAGAAGCACCTCGGCAGCCGCTTCTTTTTCCGCAATATCCGTCATTCGCACCATGCTGTCCACTGCTTCCTGCTTCTGGGCATCGCTGAGTTCCGTACTGTTGATGATCTCCAGCAGTGTTTCTTTGTTCCTCGCCCTGGTCTGCTCCTTGGAAAGTCTTGCAGCAGACAGCACTTCCACACCATTCGTTCCTGTCAGCACCGCTTCTCCGGGAATCTCACCCTCCTCCGGTGTAGCTTCTGCCATCTGCATGTCTTCATCCAGATAATCTTCCATGACAATATCCACATCCGTATCAAGGCTCTCCATATCCGTAACAATATCTGTAGAATCTACTGCACTGAGATCTTCTGTATCATCCGCTGTCAGATACTCCTTTTCCAGGTTGGTCCCCGCAAACTGCAGATAACCTGCAATGGCTATCATAATGGCAAGTGCGGTAATCATAAGCTGATTTTTCTTAATTAAGTTTTTCACTGCGTTCCCCTTTTCCAAAGGCCTGTATCTGCCTTCTTGATTTTATACTCTATTGTATGTGCCCGTCTGTACGGATATGTTTCCTGCCTTTTATTTTTCCAACACCTTGATTCTGTGAGCTTCCACATCAAACAGTGCCTGCACGATCTGGGTAATTTCATTCACCATATTGCCCTTCCCGGCACCTTCTGCAACCACCAGCACACCCTCAACTTTGGGGGAAATAGTCTTCACAACAAATGGAGAATTCTGCCCGTTTTCCTGATAAATCGTCTGATAGTCCGTATTCGAAGTGCTTACGGTACGGGTTCCGCCTGCAGAGTCCTGTTCCTCGGTGCTCGCTCGTTCCGCTGTCATATCCTTCTCCACCACTTTTTCCTCTGAGGATTCCAGTGTGATCATAACCTCCACCTCCCCCAGACCTTTGACGGATTCCAGCATTTTTTTCAGTTTCTCTTCCAGATAAGCGGTATATTCCTCGCAGCTTCCGGCGGTTATTGCCCGGTTCTGTGCCTGTACCGCATTTTCCGTCTCCCCGGCTTTTTGTCCGGCAGAGGTTACAATTCCGGCGTTATACTGCTGTGCAGTCTCCGTGCCGGTTGTGGACGAATCTTCCTTTTTGACCGGCAATGCTATGATAAACAAAAGGATCCCCAGCAATACCAGAATCAGCAGATTGTCCCGTCGGAACCATTTCGCAGGACCGGATCCGCCTGCGCCGTTCTCTCTGTCTGTAACGCCTGTGATTTTTTCCCGGAATTCACCCATTGCTCCTACCCTCTTTTTCCAGCTTCCTGCTTTTATACTGTCTGAGCTTCTCACTCCAGCCGGATGTGTCCGACTTCCACACGGATTCCTCCCGACTCCTCTGTTTGTGTATCCACCTCTCCCACTGTCGTCTGACCGGATCCGTTCCCGGCATTTTCCACCACAGCATTTGCCGTATCCCTGACCTTCCCTTCCGTCTGTCCCGCCTGTTCATAAGCTTTGGTCAGCACTGTCTGCAATTCCTCCGTAAAACCTGCCACCTGCTCCTCTGCATTCCAGCCTTCTCCACCACCGAATACTGTCAGGACCGGCTGCAACAGCTGCAGTAACAACATAATAGACAATAAAAGTTTTAAATATTTATCATAGGATTCCTTTGGTCTGAAATGCACCACGGTCTGTGCACAGATCAGGAAGATCCCCACCTGACCGATCCCCCGGTATAACCATTGCATTCTCTTAAATCCCCCTGCTTCCTATGGCCAGCATTGCCAACGTGATCAGGAATAACAGCATGGCTGTCCCGGCAGTACGGAACAACAGCATTCCGGCATTTCCCATATGATCTGTACAATTGGTCACTCTCTTATCACTGACTATTCCCATAATGGCTGCCGCACATTTGATCAAAAAGGCGGTTAGTAAAATTTCCAGAAGCGGTATTGCGCAGGCTGCAGTCAACAATAGCAGCAATAACACGCCAATACTGTTGCGGATCACTACAGCCGACCCCACTGCCAGTTCCATGATCCCATCTGCCGTATTTCCGACCCCCGGCAATGCGGAAAGTGCCTTTTCCATGGCAGAAGTCTTCACAGAATCCAATACCGGTGTGATCAGTGACTGAAAAACGCTGATCCCCGTCACTACTCCCAACGCAGCTTTCAGTATCCAGCCCACGGCCTTTTCCAATAAATCCGTCAACAGGGTCAGTTTTTCTTCCACCCAGATCCCATTGATCATAATCAGCAAACCGTAGCTGTATACTAACGGCAATACCATACCCAGCAGAATTTTCTCTGTGCCGTAGATCAGAAGCAGCATCAGTTGATATCCTGCTCCCACCGTGGCCGGTCCCGATGCCACTCCTACCGCCAGAAGATAAGTAGGAACCATCAGTCTTACAAACACCACGATATTTTCGATGGTCTCTCTGGTAATCCCAAGAATTTCAGAAAAACATTGCAGCAGGATCACCCCCATAAGCAGATAAATAAAATAAAAACTTAAGTCTGCAATCTGATGCTTATCAAAGACCTCTACAAAGTGAATCAGCAAGGCCGAAAGAATCCCAAGCACGATCAACCAGATCAATATATTTTTCCGGCCTGCGGCATAATTCCCCATTCCCCGTATCACTTCCTGCAACAGACTTCCCACAGCCTCCAGTACATTTCCCTGCATAAGCTGTTCCATCAGCTCTGACACGGAGATCTGGAAAGCCGGGAACAACTGCTGCATTCCCATGTCCAATTCCTCCATGCCATATTCCTGCCACATTGCATCCATCTGTCTCTCACTCCTATAAAATGCCGTAGATCTGCCGGATCACTGCCAGCAGAATGGGCAATCCGGCAAACAGCACCGAAAGTTTCCCCAGGATTTCAAGCTGATCCGAGACCGCTGCGAACCCGGCATCCTTACAGATTCCTGCGCTGAATTCACACAAGTAGGTGATTCCCACCACTTTCAGCAGGATACCCAGATATCCTTTGGCATCTCCCAGATATTGCTGCAATCCGGTAAATTCCCTGATCAGCTGCCCCGCCAGCCCCAGTACATAGGAAAATACCATTATGCTCAGCGCAAATCCGATAAACAGCGCATATTCCGGCCGCTGTTGTCTGAACTGTATGGCAAACAACACTCCGATGATACCCAGCAATGCAATCTTAACGATTTCTGCCATCTTTCCTCCTAATTGAAATCATATGATGTTTAGAACCCGGTGTTAATGCCTGCGGATCGTTTTGCGTCATGTGCTCTCACAAAATATTTAAAATGAAAACAGGGTCTGTACGGTATCAAACAGATCATAGATATACGGAACGATCCAGCTAAGGACCAGAATCAGCCCGGCCAGACTGATGAGAAAAGCATGTTCCTCCCTGCCGCTGTGTTTTAAGACCTGGCTGAGTATCGTCACAAGGATTCCTACCGCCGCTATTTTAAAGATCAGTCCTATTCCCATCTTTCCCCGTCCTTTTCTCATCTTTCCGGAATCCCCAAAGGGATCTCAGACCAATATCAGCAGCAGCAACATTCCACTCATCGCTCCCAGTCCTACCGAAAGCCGACATTTCTGCGTAATTTCCTGTTGCTGCACTTCTGCCGTATGTTCCAGTCTCTGCCTGGATAATTCTATGCTCTTAATCTGCATGATCTCATCCGCATATCCTTCTTTCCCCGTAAAACGCAGGAATTCCTCAATATCTTCTTTTTTCAACGGCAGCGTCTGTAGCTGCCTGCGGAAACTTATCTCTGCGATTTCCAGAAAGCCGCAGCCTTCCGTCTCTATATATTCCCGATATACCTCTGTGCAAATCTCTCCCATCCTGTCTTCCCTTTGTCTGCCAATCTGTCTGCAGCACTCCGGAAGTGTAGCGCTATTATACCGGATCTCACTGATCCATTGTTCCAGAATACAAATCAGTTCCCGGATCGTATGTAATCTCCCTAAAAATTGCTGCCGATACCACAGCCCCAGGCCAAAACATCCGGACAAAATCAGTAATCCGCCAAGTATCCGCATTCTATCCGCCCCCTTCCTTTCAGGATCACAAGGCATGTAAACATCTGTCTCAGCCATTCTTCTCCCAGTCGCTTTTTTGCATCCTCTGCATCCGCCCCATGGAGAGTAGCCAACAGTGCACAGCCACTGGCTGCAGCCTTACGCAGCGCCTGTCTGTCCGTCTCCACGCCAAGTTCGTCCACTGCTATGACCTGTGGAGACATAGAGCGTAGCAGAAGCAGCATTCCCACTGCCTTGGGGCAGGCATCCAGCACATCCGTCCGCATTCCCAGATCATTCTGGGGACGGCCGAGGTAGCTTCCCGCAAGCTCTGATCGCTCGTCCACCACTCCCACCCGTAATCCCGGTCCGTAAGGATTGCCGTCAGAAATCTGGCGGATCAAATCCCTTAACAATGTTGTTTTGCCAAATCCCGGCGGTGATACGATCAGAGTATTTTGGAACATTCCTTCTTTATATAATCGGGGAAGAATTCCATCCGCTGCCCCCCGAATCTCATGAGATACCCGGATATTCACAAAAGATATGTTTTTCAGCGTCCGGATCCCGGCCTCATTTTCCAGCACGGCCTGTCCGCACAGTCCGATCCTGTGTCCTCCTTCCACTGTTAGAAACCCCTGTCTGATCTCGTCGGCATAGGCATACACCGAATCCTGACACAGCCAGGCGATCAGCTCACGGATCTCTGTCTCCGTCACCAGATGCGCTCCGTAAGGGTGTTCCTGCCAGTCCCCACTGTTATTCAGAAAAAAATCTCCCCGTGTCGTCTCCACGATCACCGGCCTGTCCACGCGAAGCCTGATCTCACAGACCTCTTCCCCTTGCTCCGTAGTTTTTAGCCAGAATGCTCTTCTCCTTTGTGGAAAAATATGAAGCAGGCTGTCCATGTTTTCCCTCCTCACGTAACCATTCAGAATCCTATTTTCAAAATCGTTCCTCCGGAAACTTTTTTCTTGCGAATGCAGGCATTCTTCGGGAGCCTGCTGATATTTAGTTACAATATATGTTAGTATGGACAGGATATTCCTTCCAATCTTCTCTTTTTTATAAATGTGTGGTATACTAGCCAATATATATTTTATGACTTTTATTTTTCGGAGGATTTTTATGAACATTATCATTGTGGGCTGCGGCAAAGTAGGCTACACCCTGGTAGAGCAATTAGGTGGTGAAAATCACAATATCACCGTAATTGATACAAATGAGGAAAAGGTAAATTCCATCACGGATGATCTGGATGCCATGGGCATCGTAGGAAATGGCGTCAGCTTCCAGACACTGTCCGAAGCCGGTATCGACCATGCGGATCTGCTGATCGCCGTGACCGGATCCGATGAGCAGAACCTGCTGTGCTGTGTTATTGCAAAAAAGGCCGGACATTGTAAGACTATCGCCCGTGTCCGCAATCCTATTTACAATAACGAGATCGCTTTCCTGCGGGAAGAGCTGGGTCTGGCCATGATCATCAATCCGGAGCTGTCCAGTGCGGCAGAGATCGCCCGTATCTTCCAGTTCCCTTCCGCAGTTAAGATTGATACTTTTTCCAAGGGAAGGATCGAGCTTCTGCACTTCCGCGTGACCCATGACTGTCTCTTAAATAATTATGAGCTGATCCACATCCGTACCACTTTAAAATGTGATGTTCTGGTATGTATGGTCACCCGTGGCGATCAGGTACTGATCCCCCGGGGTGATTTCGTCTTCCAGGAAGGGGATGTGGTAGCCATCGTCTCCACCCCGCCCAAGGCCAATGATTTCTTCAAAAAGATCGGTATCGGCGCCGGCAGGGCACGTACTGCCATGATCGTCGGTGGTGGAACCATTGCTTACTATCTGACGAGAAGACTTTTAGAAGTCGGTATCCAGACCAAGATCATTGATCAGGATCCCGCCCGCTGTGAGCATCTGAGTGAGCTGCTTCCCAAGGCTTCCATCATCTGCGGCGACGGTACGGATGAACGTCTTCTGATACAGGAAGGTCTGGAGAACGTGGATGCTTTTGCTGCACTGACCGGACTGGATGAGGAAAACATCCTCCTGTCACTGTATGCGAAACGGACTTCCCATGCAAAGGTAGTCACCAAGATCAACCGTATCAACTTCAGTGGGGTCTTAAGTGATATCAAACTGGATACGATCTCCTATCCACGCCTGGTGACTGCAGATATGATCATTAAATATGCACGATCCATGAATGAATCTCTCAACAGTAATGTAGAGAATCTGTATAAGCTGGAAGACGGTCATGCGGAGGCGCTGGAATTCTACATCAAAGAGGATTCTGCCGTTACCAATGTACCTCTGAACCGTCTGCACATCCGGAAAAATATCCTGGTCTGTTCCATCGTCCGCGGAGGGCAGGCGATTATCCCCGGCGGTCAGGACGAACTCCATGTGGGCGATTATGTGGTCGTAGTACTGACACATGCACGGCTGAATGATATTAAAGATATTATTGAAGGGTAATTTTGTAGAAGGACACTATCATGAATTTTGCGATATTGAGTTTTATTATCGGATTTATTTTACAGTTTGAAGCTTTATTTTTACTGCTTCCCTGGATCGTTGGTATGATCTACGGAGAATATCATGTGGCACTGATCTATCTGGTGACCGCAGCTGTTTGCTTTATTTTAGGAAAATTGTTAAGCTTCAAACACACAGGACGTTTTAAGGAATTGTATGTCAGGGAAGGCTTCACTGCCGTTGCACTGGGATGGTTTGTCATGTCAGTTTTCGGTGCCATTCCCTTCGTTCTCACCGGAGAGATCCCTTTTTATATTGACGCTCTCTTCGAGACTATCTCCGGTTTCACTACTACCGGATCCAGTATCCTGTCCGACGTGGAAGCACTCAGCTATGCCAGCCTGTTCTGGCGCAGCTTCACTCACTGGATCGGCGGTATGGGCGTATTCGTATTCATTATGGCTATCCTGCCCATGATGGGAGGCTCCACCATGAACCTGATGCGTGCGGAGAGCCCGGGGCCTTCCGTCAGCAAGCTGGTACCGAGAGTCCGGGATACAGCGAAGATCCTCTATGGACTTTATATGGCGATCACTGTTCTGGGTGTGATCGTGCTATGCCTGTGCGGTATGCCGCTATTCGATTCCCTGTGCACCACCTTTGGCAGCGTCGGCACCGGCGGTTTCGGTATCAAGAACAACAGTATCGGCGGCTACTCACCTCTGATCCAGAATGCGGTAACCGTACTGATGATCTTAAGCGGTGTCAATTATACGGTATATTTCTGTCTGTTAAGCAAGCAGTTTAAGGAAGCTTTTTCCATTGAAGAAGTCCGTTGGTATTTTTTGATCATTTTCGCCAGTGCTCTGACGATTGCCTGGAATATCCGCCCTCTCTACGCTACTTTGGGAGAGACACTGCGGCACTCCTTTTTCCAGGTGGGAACGATCATCACTACCACCGGATTTGCCACCACGGATTTCAATATGTGGCCGCAATTGTCGAAGACGATTCTTCTGCTTTTGATGATGATCGGTGCCTGTGCCGGCAGTACCGGCGGCGGTATGAAGGTATCCCGTGTGCTGATCCTCTTCAAGGCGATCCGCAAGGAGCTGTCCATGATGATCCATCCCCGGATGGTGAAAAAGATCAAGATGGACGGACACAATCTGTCCCATGAGACGCTTCGTTCCACCAATGTTTACATGACCGCTTATTTTATCGTACTCTTCGTCTCTCTGCTGATCGTCAGTCTGGACGAATATGACCTGACCACGAACTTTACTGCAGTACTGGCTGCCCTGAATAATATCGGTCCCGGTCTGGAGTTAGTCGGTCCCACCCAGAACTTCGCATTGTTCAGTCCCCTGTCCAAATGCGTGCTGATGTTCGATATGCTGGCAGGCAGACTGGAGCTCTTCCCCATGCTGGTGATCATGCTGCCGTCCTGCTGGAAGAAATATTAAATTCCTTAATCGCAAAAATGAGTCTGTGATGACATTTTTAATCGTCACACAGACTCATTTTTTCATACATACCTCTAATCAAATGTTGACCGAAATGAGAACGCTACATATCATTACAATCATTATATATGAATCTTCAGACACTTCTTGCCGGTCAGTTCCTTAGTACGTTCATCCGGCTGTCCAAAGCCCACATAAATATCTGCTCCCCTACCGGTATGTACAAATTTACCTTCTTCATCTACAACGGTAAATGCCCTCGTCGGAATTTCCAGTGTCACCACCTTTTCTTCTCCCGGTGCAAGTTCCACGCGCTTAAATGCGGCAAGTTTAGGATTAGGCACTTCGTTGATATCCTCAACCTGTACATAAACCTGCAATACATCCTCTGTAAAAACATCTCCGTGGTTTGTAACGGTTGCTTCAACCACTACACTCTGTTCTTCCGTTTGCGCATATACCACATTTTCCGTCAATTCTGCCCTCGTAACTAATGTATCAGCATAATTAAGCCCATAACCGAATGGATAAAGTGGAGCTTTTTCCACAAAGCGATATGTCCTGTTCTTCATGGAATAGTCATCAAAATCCGGCATTCCCTGCAAATTGCGGTAAATGGTAACCGGCAATTTACCCGAAGGTGATATTTCTCCAAAGAGTATATCTGCAACTGCCTTTCCACCTCTTGCTCCCGGATACCACGTCTGAAGAACTGCATTCGCCCTGTCATCTGCCAGGTTCAAATCCATAGCACTTCCTGCCATCATACATACAATAAACGGAACTCCCATTTCTGCCACGCTTTCCAAAAGCCTCTGTTGTGAAGGCGGAAGCATCAGCCCCTGCTTGTCTCCGGACGCATATGCATTGCCTGTATCGCCCTCTTCTCCTTCAAGACTTTCGTCCAGTCCCAGACACAGAATAACAAGATCCGAATGTTCTGCAACTGTCATTGCCTCAGAGATACGGTCATCCTCTCTTGCCAGTTTTTCTACCTGATCTAAAAACAAATGGCAGCCTTCCGAATAAAGTACCCTGACATCATCGCCTACATAGTCCTGAATACCTTCCAGTACGGTAACATACCTTGAAGCCGTCCCATGATAATTGCCGATCAGGGCTTCTCTGGAATTGGCATTGGGACCAATAACTCCGATTGTTTTAAGTTTCTTTTTATTTAAGGGTAAAATACCATCATTTTTTAACAATACGACACTCTTGCGTGCTGCCTCTATGGAAAGCTCAATATGTTCCCTGCATTCAACAACTTCATACGGAATATTATCATATTCCGTCTCATCAAACATTCCCAGCAAGAATCTGGTCGTAAATAAACGAATGGCTGATTTCTGCAGCAGCTCTTTGGAAATAATCCCCTCTTCATAGGCATTCAGGATTTTCTGATAAGTACATCCGCAATTAACATCGCAGCCCATCTCCAGAGCCAGTCTGACGCTTTCCTCCGGTCTGTCTGTCACCTTATGGTGTTCATGGAAATCACGAATAGCCCAACAGTCTGAAACATAATGCCCCTGAAATCCCCACTGTTTTCTCAAGACCTCCACCATCAGATAACTATGAGCACAGCATGGTTCACCATTGGTTCTGTTGTATGCGCCCATAACCGCTTCGACTTTTCCTTCCCTGACACAGGCCTCAAACTGTGGAAGATACGTTTCCCAAAGTTCTTTCATGCTAACCTTTGCATCAAAATAGTGACGTTTTTCCTCCGGGCCGGAATGTACTGCAAAATGCTTGGCACACGCTGCCGTGCGCAGGTATTCCCCCTCTCCCTGCAGGCCTTTAATAAATGCAACACCCAGTATTGCAATCAGGGTCGGGTCTTCTCCATAAGTCTCATGTCCACGCCCCCAGCGGGGATCCCGGAAGAGATTGACATTGGGCGACCAAAGTGTAATTCCTTTATAAATATCACGGTCTTCATGTTTTTCATTTTCATTATATTTGGCTCTCGCCTCCGTAGAAACGGCAACTCCTACCCGCTCCAGCAGTTCTTCATCAAAAGTTGCTCCAAGCCCGATTGCCTGTGGAAAAACAGTTGCTGTACCCGCTCTTGCAACACCATGCAGGCCCTCATTCCACCAGTTATACTCCGGAATATCCAGATGTGGAATTTCATCTGCGTCAAAGCGCAGCTGTGAAGCCAGTTCCTCTACGCTCATCTGCTCCACCAATTCAGTAGCTCGTCTGACTGCCTCTTGTCTGTTCATAAATTCCTCCATAAAAAATTTTTCTCTGATTATTAGCTATATAGATAATTGTTCTGAATCGTTACCTATATTTGATCATAAATGTTATATAAAATCCTGCTATATACATTTGTAGTAAAAATTTTTTCCTACTCAGCATTTACAAAATAGCATTTATGTATTGATAAGTTTCAGACAAAGTTGCCTAAATATATACAAATCTTTTGCATATTACAAGAATATTGATTATAATGAATTTATTCATAAATAACATGAAGAAAGGAAAGGGACAGGTTTATGCTATACAACATTGATCTTAATGAATCTAATTATGTACAGCCTGTTCGGGGATTTGTTGAAAGGAAAATGCAAAACAACAATACCGAACTGGTCGACTTTGTACCGGAATCCCACATACGTATCTGGTACAATGTACAACTGGAGGGATATCCGTCACATCATCACTCTGCTGTCGAAGTAATCATCTGTATGCAGTCGAATTATATAGTCATCGTCAACAGTGTACATTACACACTACATCCGGGAGACATTCTGATTGTTCCGCCACACGCCATTCATAAGCTTATCTGTCCCACACCCGGTATACGTTTTGTCTTTCTGATAAATTTAGAACCTTATACTTCATTTCAGGACTACAAAACAATGCAGCCGATGTTTTTAAATGCACAGCTCATCTCACCTGAAACAACCCACCATTATGAATCCCTGTACAACAATTTTGCTAAAATGATTGAAATTTACTTCAAAAATGACATTTTTTGGGAGACTGATATTTTCACACTTTTTTTCAAAAATATATCCATTTGTGCCAAAGACTATTTTGGGTCTCAAAATTCATCTATCCCTCCTGCTGTGCAAAAAGAACATTATGACAAATTTTCCAACCTTCTTATATATATTGACGAGCACTATGCAGAAGACCTTAATCTGGAAGATACTGCAGCCATCGTTGGATTCTCAAAATTCCATTTTTCAAGATTATTTAAGCAATACACTAACACCACCTTTTATGATTACTTGTGCAAAAAAAGAATTACACATGCCCAGGAAATGTTAGCTGAAAATATTCCGATCACTACCATTGCCTACCAGACTGGTTTTAACACACCTTCCGCTTTTTGCAGATGCTTCAAAAAGCACACCGGATATTCCCCTTCTCAATTCCGGAATAAAAGTGAACAATCCAAAATTGAAGCGGACTTTCATTGAAAGTCCACTTCTTCTTTAACAGGGAAATCACCCCTTCACACCACCAAGTGCAACACCTGCAATTATGTATTTGGATAAAAGCAGATATACAATGATCAATGGCAATACCGTCAACGAAAGTCCTAAATAGACAGAGCCATATTCCGTTTTATAAATATCACCTCTCAGCAAGCTGACCATGATGGGCATTGTATATTTTTTCTGATCCGTCAGCAGAACTAAGGGCGTAAACAGATTGTTCCAGCTTGATACAAAGGAAAAAATAGCCTGTGTTGCTATTGCCGGTTTCATTATCGGCAACACGATACGGTTAAAAATCATAAATTCCTTCGCTCCATCAATACGTGCTGATTGTACAATTTCCATTGACAACGTTGGCTTCAAATATTGTCTCATGAAAAATACCATTGTTGGGGATGCGATTGCCGGTAATATCAGCATTGCCAGATGATTGGTCATTCCAATCTTGTATACCATCTGATAGAAACCGATGGTAGTTACCTGCGCCGGAATCATCATGACACACATGATGAATCTGAAAAACGACTGACGCAGTTTCCAATCGTAAGCTACCAGCGCATAGGCTGTCAGTGATGAAAAATAAACGGCTAATGCGGTAGAGCCGATGGATATAACGAATGAATTTTTAAATCCGACCGCCGGATTAAAGCTCTTGCCCAAAAGGATTTTGAGGTTATTCAGTACATACCCGGAGGGCAGAAACGAAATTGCATGTTGCTGTATTTCCGTTGTGGATCGTGTTGAATTGATAAACATGATATAAAACGGCAGAATACTGATGATCGCCAGAAGAATACATACAGCATAAATAACGATTTTCAGCTTTTGATTTTCCTTATTTTTCAACATCTGTATGCCTCCTTCCAACGTCCACCTGTGCTTTTTCTTTCAAAAATAGTTCTTTTTGTCTGCGTTTGAAATTCTTTTCCTGCTGTCTGTTCAATTTGCGTAATGCTGCTTCATCCTTGTCCTCCAAAATCATGAACAGAATACCGGACAGAATAGCAATAATAACGAGCATAATCATACTTGCCGCTGCTGCTCTGTTGTACATATAGCTTCCACTGAATGCCTGATTGTAAATAAATACATTTGTAGTCAGTGTTGCGTTATCCGGACCTCCAAGCAAGAACAATTTAGGAATATCAAACATATTCAGGCCGCCAATTAAACTTGTTACGAGTGTAAACAACAGGATTGTCTTAATGTTTGGAAGCGTGACATACCAAAATGTCTGCGTGCGGTTAGCCCCGTCTACCTCTGCTGCTTCAAAAATATCAGGACTAATACCTAGTACTCCGGAAATCAGGGTAATCATCGTATACCCATACCACATCCATGTCTGAATAAAGATGACTATACCTCTTGCTATCGTCTTATTGATAAGCAGATTTACCGGTTTATCAACAATTTTGAGTGACACTAGAATATCGTTTACGGGTCCCATCGGATATCCGAATAAAGCATTGAATAAAATGGCAATGGTAGCTGCTGTAATGATGTTTGGCATATAGAAAATAACCTTAAAAAATCCCTGCCCCGCAATCTTGCTCCGCTTATCCGTAAACCATGCAGTCAATAAAAGTGCCAGAAGAATCTGTGGTATAAAGTTTAACAACCACATCACAACTGTATTTGACAGAGCCTGTTTAAAAGACGGATTGGTCAAAACCGCTTTAAAATTCCGGAACAGGTCATCTGTCAAGAAATGAAATCGAGTCATACCCAGACCTTTTAAATCTGTAAATCCGATGATAACAGTATATGCGATAGGATATAAAGTAAATAACAGGAAAGCTACCGCAAAGGGAATACTAAAATAATATCCGTATCTTGCATAACTAAGCTTTTTGTTTTTCACTTTTTTCACTCTTTTCACCCTTCTTTCCTGTTTATTTTGAGTATTTATACATCGGCAAAAGAAAAGCAGGGCGAACAGAAGCCATCCGCCCTGTTTATTCTTTTACCGGCATACATAATTAACAAAGTTACTGTATTAATGCCTACTCAACAATTACATCCAGGTTATCTGCTACCTGTTGCTTAAAATCAGCAATTGCCTGCTCACGTGTTTTTGCACCTGAGGTGTACTGACGTACCTGATCTCTCCAGTAGGTATTGATTGTTTCATCATACTGAGTCAGATTTGTTCCTTTTGCATATGCATTTGCAGGAACAAATGCATCAAACATATTCTGCCCACCCAAGAAATCCAGTTCACCATTTGATTTGGACATTACAGCACCGGATGCCACAGCGTCTTTTGTACCACCTTCACCATTTAAAGTACCATTAGCCCATTTATACTGAAGACCATCCTCCGATGTATCCAGAGTAATCCATTTGATAATTTCGCCTACAGCCTCAGCTTTTTCTGTATTTTTATTAGCAAGTACCCATGTACCACCCCAGAAGAAACCGATGGGCGGTGTGCAGACAGCCCAGTCGCCATACGTTCCTTCACCGGGTTTTTCGCCACCACAGTTAGGAGCTAATGTGTAATTGATCAGCCATGCCGGTCCAAAGAAGCCGAAGACAGGCTGTTCGCCCTCACCCTTCATATCAGCAAACCATGCATCCTGCCAATCCTGTGTATCGTTGTGATAACCATTGTCTTTTAACTTCTTGGAAAGATCCAGGAATTCTTCTCTCTTGGGATCGATATTTAATTTTCCATCTACAATCCAACCTTTATCTGAACTGTTCTCAACTGCATGCCAAATATCTCCATCACCAGATACTATGCCATAGCCCTTAGCTTTCAATTCTTTAGCCGCATCAAAGAATTTGTCCCAGCCGGGTCCGATCTTATCCTGAATAACCGCCGGATCATCCGTTCCCCATACATCCTTTGCGATAGAGCGCCGATAAATAAACGCACCACCTGTTGCCTGATATCCCAGACCAACAACCTTTCCATCAGCATTCGTTCCTATATCAACTGTGTACTGTGCAATGTCTGCATCCTTGATTGCCTGATCTACATCAATACCAAGTTCTTCATAAGGACTTGCGTATTGTGCTGCATCACCTTGTGTATATTTTAGTACAAAAGCTGCTTCTGCGCAGTAGATGTCCGGTGCATCTGAGCCGCCTGACGCAAGTGCCTGGTCAAGAGCAGGCTGATATGCTCCATCTGTAGTAGCAATAATTGTTGTATTAATATCATAGCCAAAATCCGGATGTTCTTCTATGTACTTTTCAATCATGCCGGGAACTTCATCAGTAAATGCCCATACATTGATTACTTTGTCCGAATCTGCATCACTCTTTTTCCCAGAATCTGCAACAGTTGCTGTAGAAGTCCCACCCGATGAGCTATTGTCTACTGAACCGGTAGAAGTGCCGGAACCGCAGCCAGTCAAGAGACTCGAAACCATACAAGCACATAAAGCGCTAGCAACAAACTTTTTCATGTTGTTACCTCCTTGTTATATAAATGGTTAATAGGTTAACATTTGTAACTATCTGTTCTTTCAAACCTAGGCCTTGTTGAAAAAAAAGCATAATTTCATTATACATTTTCAACTTACATATACTTTTCAATTTTTGCTTTCTATTTGTCAATTATTGCTAATATTCTCATTTTATATCATGGACTTTTGTAAACCATGTATAGCATTTAGCAGTTATCTATCGTCACATTTACCAATTATTATTTTCAATATATAATCACATCTGTACTTATTGCTGTCATCATCTTATATAACTGATATATTTCGCTTAATTTTTTTTGAATCAATGCTATCATTAATCTCTTTACAAAACTCTATCCACTCGAAATATCTTAATAATCTTCTTTTTGTTTCAGAGTCTGATGTTCTGAACACTTATATAAGATTTTGTCATATAAAAAATCACTATTTTCGTTGCATAAATAAATCCCGTACAATAATTCCTGATTTAGGAACTTTTTTGTACGGAATTCTTTGTTTTAATGCCTTTGACGTCAAACTAACTTTCTATTTCTAACTTCTACAGGCAGCCTTCGATCAAGCTCTTGGAATTGTCCACTGCTTCCGTGGTATCCATCTGTTTTAAAGCTTTCAGCCATGCGATCTCCTGCTTGTAAGGTGGGATTGTCTTCTTGTCTTCTCCCTCGGCACACAGCCAGGGTGTCTCCAATATCTTCGGCACGGCAGTAAACCGTTCGTCATGGACGATCCGGTGCAGGGTCTCATAGCCGATGGTACCCTGTCCGATATTGGCATGGCGGTCCTTGTGGGCTCCTAAGGGATTCAGGCTGTCGTTCACATGGATCACTGCGATCTGGTTCAATCCCAGAATCTTGTCAAACTGCGCAAGCACACCTTCGTAATCATTCACCAGATCATATCCGGCATCGTTCACATGGCAGGTGTCAAAGCATACCCTCAGCCTGTCCTTCCTCTCTACTCTGTCATAGATCATGCGCAGCTCTTCGAAAGTTCTGCCGACCTCACTGCCCTTGCCTGCCATGGTTTCCAGTGCGATATTGACCTCACTGTCATCTGCATCAAGCACCAGATTTAATCCCTTGGCAATCTGCTCCACGGATGCTTCCACACCGGCAGTTAAGGCAGAACCCGGATGCAGTACCAGTGCCCTGCTGTGAAAAGCAGCGGTGCGTTTTACTTCTTTTGCCAGAAATTCCACGCTGAAATCGAACATTTCCGGCTTCTCCATGTTGCCTAAATTAATAATATAGGGAGCATGAATGACTACCTCTCTGATGCCTGCTTTTTCGGCATAGGCAAGCCCTTCTTCAATTCTCAGCTCTCCGATTTCCTTGCGTCTCGTGTTCTGGGGTGCCCCGGTGTAGACCATCAGCGTATTGGCACCGTACTCTGCCGCCTCCTTCACAGAGCCTAAAAACATCTCTTTTCCCGACATTCCCACATGGGAACCCAATAATATCTCTGACATAAAATCTGATAACTCCTTTGAAATAGATATTGGAATTGCCATTATAAAACCGCAACTATTTTAATGCCTATTTTTTCACTACATATAACGCAGCTTTCATATCGTCCAGATACAATTCTCGGCTCATACAATACATCCATTCCCATTCCTATCATATCTAAGGTTAATCCGTTTACGTCTTTCCTTTGTTTGACATCAAATACGATATACCCCAGTCCATCCTTACCTTCTTCTATGAATATCTTACCTTCCATTATTCTGATAATTCTCCATTTTCTATTCTACATAGAATGATTCCTATAAGCAACAGTACCGGAAAAATAATTCCTGCCAGGATTCCCATTTTCATGTTATCCTCCAAAGCTCCTGATACCATCCCAACCAATGTAGGACCTCCCGAACAGCCTATATCTCCGCCCAATGCCAACAAAGCAAACATAGCTGTTCCGCCTTTTGGCAAAGCAGCCGATGCCTTGCTGAAAGTTCCCGGCCACGCAATTCCCACTGACAACCCACAGACGGCGCAGGCAATCAGATTTAACACTGGCATCGATAATAACGAAATCCCCAAATAAGATAAAATACATAAAAAACTACTAAAGATCATAAAGTGTTCCAAATTGATACGGTCGCCATATTTACCGTAAAATAATCTTGAGGTTCCCATTAAGATTGCAAATGCCATCGGTCCCGCCAGATCCCCGGCTGCCTTGGAAATACCAAGACCTTTTTCCGCAAAAGCAGACGCCCATTGGCTTACTGCCTGTTCACTTGCTCCCGCACATATCATCATGATCAGCAGTATCCAAAATATTTTTAACCGGAATAAATCCTTTAACCCAAGTCCGGCCTCTCCATCCGCAAGCAATGGTTCCATCGGAACTTTTAAAAAAGCAAAAGCATTTCCAAGGGGAATTACCGCCCAAATAATAGCTAATATTTTCCAGTTATCTATACCAGCCACATGAAAAAACAATGTTGAAATGAGTACAACTCCTGCATGTCCCCAACAGTAAAAAGAATGAAGCAGACTCATTGCTTTCTCCTTATTATCCGATGGACATGCTTCAACAACCGGACTTACCAGAACTTCCAAAAGTCCGCCACCTACTGCATAAATCATTACAGAAGTCAATATCCCTATAAATGGTACCGGTATCATTTCCGGTAAAACTGTAAGAAGGATCAATCCTGCCGCTGACAGAACATGAGCCATAACCATAGATACACGATAACCTATTCTATCAACAAACCTGACGGAAAGAAGATCGACCAACAATTGAATTCCAAAATTAAAAGTCACCAGTAATGTAATCTGAGAAATCGGCACATGATAGTTTTTCTGAAAAAACAAGAAAAGTAGTGGCACGAAATTGTTAACGATAGCTTGTACAATATACCCCACAAAGCAGGCTGTAATTGTCTTGTTGTATTGATTTTTCATTTTAATCTCCATTCCGCAGACGATTCCTTCCGTCGGAGGAATTGCGAATCAAATTTCAGATTTGATTCTGCGATAAGGGCTACTTTGTGACGCCTGCGGCACAAATAGCCGTGTGAAAAATAGGCTATCATGCTTATTTTTCACACTATTCCCTCCTGTCAGGTGGAATTATATCGCAAATCAAAGATTCAGTCATTGCACAAAATCGCATTTTTATAGTACAATATAACAAACTCTATAGTTTGTGAGGAAATCTACCATGGATTTTTATAAAATAACTACAGATGAAACACTACGCGAAACCGTCCAGCATGGCAGTGATCATTATCCATTTGCATACTATCCTGAAAATATCTGGGAATTTGACTTTCATCGCATTGACTGGCACTGGCATCATGAGTTGGAATTTTTATATGTTGCTGAAGGCTCTGTTCTCTGCCTTGCAGGAACAAGTAAAATAGAACTGCCGAAAGGCTGCGGCATATTTATCAATAGTGGTATCATTCATCGTTTTGAAGTACAAGGCAGTACATTTACACCTAACATTGTTTTTTCGCCGACTCTGTTAGCCCCCGAAAACAGCCTCATTTATGAAAAGTATATTCTCCCTGTGATAAACTCTTCTGTTACCTATCAGGTGCTTCGCCCATACAACCGGTGGGAAAATCAGATTCTGCAGCTTTTGACACAAATTTTTTCCCTTCAGGAAGCAAAGGGAACTAATGAATTAGGTACCATGCAGCTTTTATTTCAGCTTTGGAACATACTATTCGAAAATAAAGATTGGAACTCCGATCCTGACAGTATTCATCGGTTAAATCACAAACAGGCAGGCTTACAAACTATGATGCAATATATTCATGACCACTATATGGAAGAAATTACGCTGGAAATGATTGCAGCATCGGCATCCATCAGCAAAAGTGGTGCTTTACACATTTTTCAATCCAACATCCACTGTTCTCCGGTAGCATATCTGATTCAATACAGACTGGCGCAGGCTGCCGAACAGCTTTATACTACTCAAAAAAATGTTTTTTCTATTGCTGAAGAAAACGGCTTTACAAGTTCCGGCTATTTTTGTCGAAAATTCAGACAGCATTATCATATGAGTCCCAATGAATACAGAAAGAAGAAGCTGACTCATTGTATCAGTCATCCAGTATAACCCACATAACTTTGACCAGTATGCCATAGATCATGGGGAAGCTCTGATCACGCAGGGCGACCACTTAAAGTAGGACTCACCTCTGTTGCTACCGGATCAGAAGCAGCCATGCCATTCCATAATAGGTCACTACCGCCACCAGATCGTTTACCGTGGTGATCAGGGGTCCGGAGGCCACTGCCGGGTCTACCTTGATCTTATGGAAAAACATGGGGATCACAGTACCCACGGCACTGGAGATCGCCATGGCTACCAGGAGCGATACTCCCACACAGCCGGAGATGCCGAAGGCTCCCATCCAGGTATAACCCTTGAAAAGATGCACATAAACGCCAAGGCACAGAAGCGCCATCACGCCTAACAGGATACCGTTTAAGGAACCGGTCTTTACTTCCTTGACCACCAGCTGGAACTTCTGTTTTCCTGTCAGGTTCTCGTCCATCAGCACACGGATGGTCACTGCCAGGGACTGGGTTCCCACATTTCCCGCCATATCCAATACCAGTGACTGAAAACAGATCACAACAGGAAGCACCGCCACCACATTTTCAAAAAGTCCCACCACGGAGGATACCGCCATGCCTAAGAACAGCAGGATGATCAGCCAGGGCAGACGCTTTTTCATACTCTGGACGATGGGCTCCTTCAGATCCTCTTCTGCGGTCAGACCAGCTAACTTTGCATAGTCTTCACCCATCTCATTGTCCACCATTTCGATCAGATCTTCGGAGGTGATAACACCAAGGATCTTTTTTTCAGCGGACAATACAGGAATAGAATCCTCCGCATAATCCAGGATCCGGTCCATACACTCATCTATTTTCTCGTGGTCAGTGACATATGGGTAAGATTTCAACACCAGATCTTCCAGATGCGCATTTTCCCTTGCCCGGATCAGATCCTTCAGATCGATGGCTCCGGCGAAAACACCCTTTTCATCTACCACGTAGATGGTCATGATGTTGTCGTTTTCTCCGGCCTGCTTCACCAGTTCACTCATAGCCTGTTTGATGGTCAGGTCTTCAGGGATGCAGATGTAGTTCGTTGTCATGCAGCTGCCAATCTCTTCTTCATCATAGGACAGCAGCATCTTTACATCTTTTTTTGCATCCTCGTCCAGCATACGGACGATCTGTTCTTTCTCTTCCGGATCCAGATCTTCCAACAAGTCGACGGCGTCATCGGAATCCATCTCGGAGATCACTCTCGCAGCACTCTCCACGGACAGTTCCCGGATATACTTACGGGGTTCCTCAATGTATTTGAAGATCTCTGCGACCTTCTGCGCTCCCAGCAGGTGATACAATCGCTTCCGTTCTTCCTCTGTCATCCCCGCCATCATATCGGCAATATCGTTTTTATGATAATTCAATAAAAAATCCAGGATCTCCTCATCCGTTTTCTCACTGCGGAATAATTCTGCCAGTTCGGAATATTTCTTGTTCATAGTCTAATTCTCCTTTCTCGTTCTCATCTTTTAAATGCAACGTAAAGGGCAAAACAAAAGAAGCATCACACGATGCTTCCTCTGCATAAATCTCTATGCGCAACAAATCAAAGCACGACTGTCACTTTCCATAGACAGCTGTACCCTGCTCACAGGAAAAAGCACCGTGTTATTTCTGACTTAACTGTTGAACCAGCTGTCTGTATTGTTCTCCCAGTCTTGCGATCTCCGGCGGAAGATCTTCCTTTGCCTTGCCCGACAACTGTATAACTCTGGGAAGAATCAACAGATTACGGCAGCTCTCCCGGCAGACCATTCTTGCAGCCTGCGCATGCTCGCCATAATAGGCTGCATCGTTCGACACATCGACAAAGTTGGCTCCGAAGCTGTTCAGCAGGCACAGCAAAATATAGTTTACACAATTTTCCCGATTTCCCTCAAATACCTTTGCGTTTTCAAGAATGGATGTCATTTTCTGTACATATTCCTGCCCCTGGGGAGCTTCTATGTATTTCTGAAAAATAGCAAACAGTTTGTCATGTACCTGTTCAATTCCGCCCCCACTGCTATAAGCTCCCATTCCACAGGATACCTTTTTGAACTTTGGAACCATCGCCTCAAAATCTACACCCGCATCATACATGTTCCGGAACAGCGGCACATAGTCCTTCGGAATATCAAGGAAAAACTTACCGCGAAGCTTCGTATCTCTCTTGGCAGCCTCCGTGCCGCTCTGCCGGATCATTAATGCCTGCAAAGCGCTTGATTCCCCGTATTTTTCGAATTCATAGTCCGATAACGCAATCAGTCCTTTGACCCGGAGCATTTCTCCGTCACGCTCTTCTTCATACATTTCATCATGAAACAGGGATCTGAGACTCTCGTAATCTGCCTCAGTTCCGAGTGCTTTGTCCAGTGTCGGCTCCGGCATACTGTTCTGTACCGCCTCATTGAAGGTCAATATTCCCTGCTGCCTTTCCTCCATCAGTGCTTCCTGCCGTAATTCCTCTTCCTTCTGTTCCAACTCGCGAAGCTGATTTTTCAATAGTTCCCGCGTTGCAGGCTCTTGTTTTATCATTGCATCAAGGAAACTTTTTTGATTCGTATATTCTGCTTTAGACCCTGCGATCGTGAACCCCTTGGATGCCAGCATACAAATCCACAAATGGGAAAAGCTTCCGCAGAGGTCCGCCACACGGTATTTCAACAGCTTCCGTTCTACTGCCGGCAGATTTTCAAAAAATGGCGCATTGATCGGATCCCTCTCCACATTCTCAAAGTAGGTCATTTTTGCAACGATATCGTACAATTCGACCGCATGTCTCTCCATGTAGGTCTCCGTCAGCATATCGGGGCTGAGTCTGATATTGAGCAGTTCATTCTTCATCCGCTCCAGATGCGGCAGACGCCGCTGCAGATCACCGGAACAGTAGTCCTCCAGAAAGGCATCGTCCTTTCTCTTCCGCTCCACCTCCTGCTCATTCAGTGGATTCCCCTCCTCATTGGTCTTATAGCCTGTGATAAAGCTATGGAGGACTTTTACCTCAACCGTTACGTTCCTGCGACCCGCCTCGTCCCTGAGCGAGGTCATTCTCGCCATTTCTGCTTCCCTCTCCACGGTTAATTCATCCAGCTGCTGCTTAATAGCGGCAGAAACATGATCCGCATGCTCGCCGTACTGCTCTTTGAGCCTTTTATCTTCCTTTTTCTGTCTCCGCCTCTGCTTAAAGGACTGACCTCCCGGCACGGGCTGCTGCATCGGCTCCGCCCTCCTCTGCAGTACCTGAGGAATGACCGGTATCGGCACTGCCTCATGCCGCATAGGAAGAACCTCCGTGATCTCCTGCTGCCGGACTTCCTGTACAACTGCAGGCTGTTCCGCCTGTACAGGTGCCGCTGCCGCATCCTCCCCGGCATTTTGCACCGTGGTCGTGGTATGTATCTGCTCCCCCGTCTTTGTCTTGTTCAATATTTTATCGGTTCCACACATAGCTGTCCCTCCAGTCTTTTTCCATCCTATCTGGAATGCAGATAGTAAGTATGCGATACCTCTTTCACACCCGGAAATAATTTATGTATCAGATTTTCTGACGTTTCATTGATTGCCTGCATATAGAATTTCGTGTCCTCAGAATATTTCTTCCGGCAGAGCGCCATCGTCGTGAAGATCATTTCCGCCAGAGCTATAGGATTTTTTTCAAAAGAACAGAGTGCACACAGCGTCAGTCTCCCCCCAAGGGAATGGTCAAAGAGCAGATAGGCTGTGATCTGGTTTTCACGTTCATAGACCACACTGATCTGTCTGTCAATGGAAGGTGAGAAAAAACCTCCCTCAGGAACAGGAACATCGCTGTCGTATGCCCTTTTACTGAGTTCCCTGACCATGTGCTCCTGACACTCCTCCAGGCAGCGCACATGCACAGCCCTGCTTTCCTTACTGTACGCAGACTGCATGGCTTTCTTCAGAGAAATTTCATAGATCTCTCCCTGTGTCTGCTTCTCCTTCCGGAAGAACCAGAACTCGAGAAATTCCGTCAGTGCCTCCGTCTCAGCGTCTGCCCCGGTGAAGGAGACTTCAATTCCGATCCCCTCTTCCCTGCATGTCTGCACAAGCTCACCAATCAACAGGTTTGCGTAGCCGCACCTCCTGTACTTCGGGGACACAAACAGGGAAATCAGTCGGAAACAGCCTCCCATTACATACCCTACAAGAGCGCCGCACGCAGTTTTTGTCCGCTCCTCTGTCACGCCGACCGCATAGACAAGGGCACCCTCCTTGATCAGTTCCGCCGCTTCCTGCGTCATCAACGATTCAAACCATTCCAAATTTTCCGGTGTAATTGATCCCCTCATTGCCGTTCTCCTTCCTGTCTACATTTCAAAATATGCCGTGCACATGGGTATGCGTCTGCACTTTCCCAACAGTTTCTCCATCAGTCGCAATGAGGAATCCGTAAGGATCGGAATCTCAATCTGCGTTTTCTCCCCATACTGCACGACAGCCTTCTGGACACAGGTCTGTAACATTTTGATACCTTCCCCTGCCGGTCCCGGCTTAATGAAGAACTGGCATAGACAGAGCCTGCTTTCGTGCTCCATAAAGAAGGCACACGCCGCAAGTTCTTTTCTTGCGTCAAAGACCGCATAGCTGATCTCCTGACAGGCATTCTCCAGCTCCGCCTCGGTCATATAAGCTATCCCTGCCTCGGAAAGGGTCTGAAAGATTTTCTTTCTTTCCAGTGCAGACAGCTCCGGTACGGAGACCATCCGGTAATCCGCCGGCAGGCTGGCCCGCAATCCATTTAGTGGAGCCTTTTGCAGATCCTTCACAGTCATCAGGAAGGATCCCGCCAGTTCTTCTTCCTCGAACACAAAGCCCGCCTGCTTGAGAAATTCCTCCACACCCCCGGCATTTTTCTCTCCGACATATCTGCAATAATGCACGATTCCGTCCGTCGCCTCAAATACATTCTCCATCATTTCCAGAAAAAGCGTCCCGGCAACTCCTTTTCTGCGGTACTCAGGAACTACATAGAGGCTCATCAGGTCGAGCATCCCTTCCTGATCCCCCTCCATGATTTTCATACAGATTGCCCCACAGGCAATATTCTCTTCCACTGCAATCATGCCTATCGCAGTGCCTGCCGCCAGTTCTGCCACCGCCTCCTGCGTAAACAGAGGGGAATACTTCATAATCTGCGCTTCCTCCACACGGTAAAGCTCCAGTTCAGGTAATTGATCCATTTCGTTCTGCGTCATCTTGTCTCCATTCCGCGCATTTCATTCACGCATTCCATCTCTACGATATCCCGAGGCGGTTTTTCAACTGTTCGAGGCCTTCCGCAGAAAGTTTCTGTCCGGCGAGAATTCTCATCACCTCGACACCTTCTCCGCCCGCACGTCCGCCGTCTGCGCTGTCCCATTCCTTCATCTTCCGATCCAGCGCATTCATCCAGGTCTGAATCTGCCCGGGAGTCATATGGGTCAGATCACACTGCCTTCCTCCGTAGTCCGCTCCCAGTTCATCCACTCTCTGACCGCCCAGACTGGACGCCGCCTCCGCCGTTGCTTTTATGTTATGCCTGTGTCCCATCTGGTTCATGACACCGTTTGCATCCGACTCCAGTCCAAACAGGATTGCACCGTAGGAATCTTTGCTGCTTTCCTTATACATGGAATAAAAATGTCCGCAGGAACCGTTGTTCCGTATCATTTTACCGCTGATACCACTGTTACCGATTCCACCGATTGCCACATTCATTCCTCTCTGTCCGATAAAGTTACCGGTTCGGATCTTCTTCTCCTTTGTAGGTCCGGTGCTGCCGATCTTCCGCCGTTTCAGAGAGTGGGTAGAAGCGGCTCTGCGTACATCCATTGCCGCCGCATTGTTTTCGGAGCGGAAGATACTGTCCCACATTCCTTTCTCCGCCTGGCTGTTCTGCTCTACCGGCATGGTAAGTACTACTCTCCGGCAGTGGCTCAGCGCCACAGCCACCGGTGCATTCCAATCGGAGGAATTTCCCTGCTTGTCATAGACCTTGAAATTGGATAACTGCATCAGCAGGAGTCTCTTGGCGATCTCTATCTGCTGTGCATTGGCCGCCCGGATCTCTGCCTCCGCCACGCCTGCTGCCTCCGCCTCCGGGACACCGCAATTCGTTGTAAGGCGCTGTTTGTAATCATTGACATCCGCCTTATGGATCAGCGTTTCCACCATAAGCTCCGTAGACATGGCCTCATCCAGCCTGCGATAGTTCTCCTTCTCAACATCCGGCAGATCCTTCGTATTCCTTGCCAGCGAAAGTCCCAGTCGGAGTGCCGGATTCATCAGCGCCTGGACACCGCCCTCACGCTTTAGACGCTGTACGAGCCTATTCACATCGTAGTTCTCCATTGTTGCCAGTTCCGGATACTTTTGCCGGAACTCCAAAAGTTCCTTGCTGGCAACCACATTTTTTAACGTTGCCTGTACATTCTCGAAGTTAGAATAATCCTTGTTGGCAAGCTGCCGCATGGTTTCAGAGTTCGTAACCTCGGACTGTCTGTATTTCGATCCCTCCCACGACTTGCGCATGTTTGCATTCGTAAACATCTTATTCTGTGACAATTCCCGCATATCCGCTTCATTGAGCAGAGTATGTTTCTTCCCCAGAGCATCAAATTTCTCCTTCTGATGCTTTCTCTCCTTGCGGCCAAGGCGCTCCTGATCCAGCTGCGCTGTGCCCGGAACCTGTACGCTGTCCGGCGGAGTGGACAGATTATTCAGAAATTTGGCATAGGGACTCCTCGTCTGCGTAAGCTGTCTGTCCAACATCTCTGCCGTCTGCTGTACATAGGTTTTGGTCGTCGTCATGGTAGCTGTCACGGTAGCTTCCTTCGACTTATTCCGATTTAACTGTGTATGGTCAATCATCCGCTCTCTCCTCCCTTACATCGTTCTTACATAACAGCGGGAGATACGCATTGCCTCCGGCATCAACTCTCTGATCAGCTTCTGCGTCGTGGGATTTACCGCCTGTGCAGCGATCCCTGTCTCTGCGGGATATTTCTTCTTTGCCGCACTGAAAGCACTCTGCACCAGCATCAGAAACAGCATTGGTGAACCGGAACCGTTCCATGCCCCTGTGATCATCAATCCGGCTCCCTTCTGTTTCTCACACAGGAAAAAACCATCCGGCACATGATCCTTAAAATGAAGGAAAGAAATATCCTGATCCAATTTCTCCCCGGTAAAAATGCTGTCATCGAAAGGAGCCTCCAGTTCCCTGATCTGCTGCTGCGCTTTGTTTTTCTCCACCGGTCCAAGTTCGCTAAGCGGTGTGCCTGCGTTCTTTACCGTCTTCGCCAACACGGGAACCTCACCCAGCTTTCCAAGAGTCGTTGCATAGATCTCGCCATACCGTTCCTCCTCTATAAAACCATATGAGGTCAGGAATAATTCCAGTTCAAAATGCTCCTTTTCCGTGGCAATAAAGTCAAATATGACCTCCCCGGCAATATCCTCTGCGATCATCAGCAGCTGCTCCATCAGCAAAGTACCTCCGCCCTGTCTCCGGTACTCCGGTGCCACATAGAAGGAAATCACATGGATCGCTCCTTCGTCCAGTTCCGCTGCCAGTGCGCCAACCGCTGTCTGATCCTTCGCAAGACCCAGGATCAGCGGTTCTTCTCCGTCCTTCCACGCCTGATATGCCATGGGAAGAAGCAGTGACTTTAACTGCTCTGCCTGCCGGTCTGCCGCACAATATACGATCATACCATTCTCATTCTGCATACTCTGTTCCTCTCTTTATCTCCTGTCATAATTTCCGGATCCCTGCGAAGCTCTACCATCTTCCGTAGCCCTGACGCTTCAGAAGATGTGGATTATTCTGGTAGCGCTGTCGTACGGACTGCGCATAATAAGGCATCTGGGATGATTTCAATGCCGGTCCCTCATTCACGCCGTCCTCATACTGTCTGGCCAGCTCCATCTGCCGGACCATGTCATCGTTCTGGTATGCCGCGATCTCCGGATTCGGATTATATGCGAGATGAAACTGTACATAGCTGTTGATTGCGCCAATGGCATTAAAGTAATATGCTGCCAGTGCCTTATAATCCATATCTGTCTTGTAATTCTCATCCTGCTCATCTTCCGTAAACAGTTGGATTCCTGTACCATTGTTATCTGTCAGGTTGACCATATCCTGGACCAGTCTCGCTTCCATGGCAAATTCATGGATATTGATCCTGCGCAATACATCCTCCGGGTGAAGCTGTGTCAGCATTTTTCCGTACTTTTTCTCCAGTCCCTTGATATGCTTATAGACAGCATTCTTGTACTCCATCAGTCCCTCCCTGGTTACCGTGTCCTTTTCCAACGTTGCTTCCGGACCTTCTTCACCGGCGGCCAGTTTTCGCATCATCTCCCTTGCCTGCTCTGCGCTTATATCGGCAGTGACCGTCAGAATCTCCACATTAGGGACCATTCGACTGAGATTCAGCCCTGAGATTTTACCTTTGCTCGTCTCAATACAATGCGTCAACGGTTTGATAGTTCCTGCATCCACATCTGCTTTCAGCATACGGGCCAGTCCGATACGGTTGCTAAGCTGTGCGGTATATTTTTTCTGTTCCTCTCCTGTAAGATACGACAGATATTGCCTGAGATCTTCGGTTCCGGTATAACGCTCATGTGCCTTAAACTGCGGATCCTCTGGATACTGCATACGGGCCTGCGTCCATCCTGCCGTCGCCTCATCGACCTGTGCCTGCAGGGCATTCCCTTTGCCGCCCAGCTTCTGCCGGAATTCCTTGATCACCTTCTTAACACTGGCATCTTCCGGCTTCCTGCCCTTTGCGATTGCCTTCATCCCCTCCCGCAATGTATTCAACCGGTTCGTGATGATGGTCTGCTTTAAGGAGATCTTGTCTGATTCGGAAGCAAAAAATTTGATAAATTCTTTCTCTGCGACTGTGCCATATGCTCCTGTGGGATCCACATTCGACCGGATGTCATCAATGGCTCTTGTCCGCCTCGTGTATTCACTTCCCGCATCAGTCACGCGGAAAAATTCCTGCTCCATCAGATCCAGCAGCGGCTTATTCGCTTCATAGTTCTCCGCATTATCCATGAAAAGCTGTCTGATCTCATTCATGGTGCTGGGATTATAGCCCACCAGGAATCCGGTCAGTCCGGTTCCCTTCAGTTCCTGCTCACCTCCCTGTTCAATGCTCTCTTTTCTCTCCTGCTGCTGTTCTTCCAGCGTCTGTTCTTCCTTCGTCAGTTCCGCCATATAGCTGGATGCCATGATTGCCCGGGTCTGTACATTCCGGTATTCGATCTTTTCCTTGAAGTTATGGACAGCCTGCAGCTCCTCCGGCTTTGCGGCAAGCTCGGCATCACTCCTCAGAAATTCTCCGTTATCCATATCGACGCCACTGCATCTTAACTGGAAACGGAGCACGTTTTCATATAAATCCGCCATATCCAGAATACGCACCTTGATCAGCTGCTTTTCCATGCTGCTCAGTCCGTCAAAGTAAGGCTTGTTGATCGGATCTGCATAGGCTTCCTTGAACGCCTTGAAGCGCATAACCTTCCCATACACCAGACCACCTGACTGCGCCAGAAGCTCCGGGGTAAAATAATTCGCATCAACGTTCTCCCCCATCAGGTCATCCGTCATCCATCGGAGATATTTTTTCCGCTTCTGGTAATCATCCGAACTGTAATCCTCCACCAGATCGTCAGACATCCCGGAGAAATATTTCATGACCGCATAATCCGGTCTGCCCTTCACCTGCCTGTGGAATGACATATTGTCCCCCAGATCCTCGATATACTTTTGAATACTCCCCTGTATCCTGCAACTGGTGCCGTCCACTCTCTCCTGTAGCTGCTCTGTCGGGATTTTCTCTGCCATCCCGCGCTGTCTGATTGGGATCCTTGCTTTGGCGATTGCCTGTCTGTCCTGACGGCTGCGGCATTTTGCCTTCTTCGCGGGCGTAATCTCCTGCACAGGCTCTCCCTTGGCCGTATCAAAGACACGCACCTGATCGAAGTCATAATTTGCCAGTTCTTTCCGGAATGCACTGCTCTGCTGCTCCTTCTGTCTGACCATTCTCTCCGCTGTCTCCACGCGCTGCTGTTTTACGGTCAGTTCCGACTCGTCATCCCATTTATTCAGTCTGGTAAATTCCGACTTGATCACATGTTTCTTTCTCTCTTGAAAGTCCATACCTCTGCTCCTCCTTTTTCAGGTCATTCATCATCGTACTACAGTACTTCCACGTCGAACACATACTGTCCCTTGGTATCCATACTTACCGCCGTAATTCTGTAGTTTCCACCGGAATCCAGTGTCAGTTCATCCTGCCCTCTCGGTCTGCCGCCATCCCCTGATGTATACATAGTATCCGAAAACAATGCTCTGGTTCCCCGCTTGAGATGCATATTCATTACATGGGAGCCGGTAATATCCGATACATTCCATTCCTCGCTCCCTGCCTGTCTCAGAAGCCTCTTTTTCTCTGCAGAACCCTCTGCCATGCCCTTTGCCTGCTGTTCCAGGCTCTTTGAAATTGCCTTGTGATTGAGCCCGTTCGCCCATCTCTTTGCAAAGAAGCGGTTTGTCGAGGTGCTGACAAATGCCGGATCTCTGAAAACAATTCCCTCAAATACCTTGTAGCCCTCACCGTCACTCAAGGCATCATGATTTATCCTGCCGTTGATAATGTATCTGTTTCTCTCCTCCGGCGTAATACCCGGCGAGGTATTCAGCAGGAAGAGCAGCATACCGTCATCCACACCGCGATAGGTGGTAATATCCGTGGGCAGGGGGTGCTTGCGCATAGCCGCCTTGATATGAGAGATATTTGCCTGTAAGACATCCGATATATCATCCCCCGAGCGAAGACGCCTGTTAATGTCCCCAGAATTCGTAGTGTAGGCATCCATAGCCACCTTTTCCTCAGGTGTCAGTGTCGCCATATCCCGTCTCGCCATCTTGAGATAGGCCTCTCTATGCACACCATCGCCGTGCTGTCCCCATTCTCCTACATAGGAATTCTGCTTTTTCTTAAACTCTGCCATGCTCTCCACAGACTGCGCATCCTGATTCGGAATGCCTTCCGGATTCAGTACCTTACAAATGATCTCCAGTCCGTGGAAAACGCCCTTATCCCGTGTACCGTTCGGCGAAATACCGATGAAGGTGCGCTCATTGGGCGTTGCTTTATTGCCCTCCTCATATTTTCTGGCGCCGATGATCATATAGCTGGTATTTCGTGGGAAGATGAACTCTCCCTCTCCGAAGTTAGCCGTTGCCATCAGGGGCATACCCTCGTCACACAGTAATGTCAGCATGACAGGATTGGAACCGAACATCAGATCCACCTGATGCCCCACACACATAAATCCGGCATCGGTGACGACCTTCCCCGCCATGGCATTGATAGCCTGTACCGTTCCCTTCGCAAAACCGTTCGCATCTGCAAGGTTCTCCAATCCAAGCGCATATTGCAGATACGACGCACCCAGCAGACGATAGAATCTCGCCTTGTGGGACAACCGGTTCATATTCGCAGCCTCATTCAGCATGCCAATCGTCGCATGACTCTCATAACTGACACCTGTAAATTCCTGTTCCCTCAAATATCTGTTTATATCAAAAGAATTTCCTGTCTGGATATAACCATGATTATATCCCTTATCGCCCGACAGACCATAGAGCGTCTTATAACCCTCTCCCTGATTATACGGGTTTTTCTCCGCCATACTCTTTGCTTCATTATTGGTAATCACCGGATAATCGCTGAACTGGTCGGCATTTGCCTCCGCCTCCACATCAGAAATGTCGACACCCGCTGCATATTCTCCAACAGACACAAAGCTCTGTCCAATGGATCCTTCACTGGATTCCTTACCTGTCACACCTGTCGTATGCAGAACCCAGTCTACTTCTGCAGACAGTTCCGCCAGAACATTACTCTTCTCATTCCCCGTGCATAGGCTCCGGATTCGATTCAGAATATCCGGTACAAGATCCTCTGATGCAGGATCGGTATCCATGCGGCTTAAAATTCTCTGATAGTATTCCAACAGAATTGCAATCACACTGCTGTCTCTGGCATCGACACGCGCCTCCTGTGCGACCCTGTTCTTAAAGGCCGCAGCACTCATATTCAGCCTGTACCTTTCCGCTTTGGCTGCCGGAGCCATCTCGCTTTCATTGAGAGAGAAATTTGCAGCATCATCCTGAATCAGCTGCGGAAGGGTCTCGCCTGCAAAGAGCTGGCGGAGAGTAATGCCCTCTCCCTTAAACCGGCTGCCCATCTCAAAATACCGCATCTGCACCATCAACACTTCTTTCTCGGCATTAGCATAGATCTCTTTCACAATCTCTTCGCGCTGTTTGCCTACAGCAGTGAAACGGTACTTTGAATGGTCAATATATTCCTTACATGCGGTACATAGATCTGCATATGCCACTATCAGGTTTTCATAGGCTTCAGGATGCTCTTCCGAAACCCTTTCGTTCCTCATATTTTCAATCTGCAGGATGCCATACAGTACCGCATTGAAGCGCGCAGAATTCTTCCCATACTTCTTCTGCGTCGCCCGAAGCTCCTGATATTTCTGTACATTTCCGCTGATGCCGTTTTGTGCGCCAAAAACAGACTGCTCATAATCCTTCGCAATCGCCTTTGCATCCGCAAGAGTACTGAACTTTACATTTGTCTGATAGTTTTGTCTCATACCGTACCTCCCGGCTGCCGTTTTTCGCATGGCCTGTGATCAATGACAATGGATGCCGGCTTTATATCATACACGGCACAATTCAGATTCCCAAAATTAAAGACACAGCCCTCACAGTCCGGTGAATCGCTCGTATATCTCCCACGCTCTCCATCGTCCCGGGACTCTTCCCCCTCACACTCATACGCCGGGCATTCTCCCCGCCCTGCGAGGACATCTGCAGGTTTGAACTTAAACTTTTCACATCCCCCGACCTTCTGTCCCCGGAACCGGCAGTTCTTGCACTGCAGCATCTCGTTCGTTACCATGACCGGCACATTGTCCTTACTGTAACCAAACTCCTGATTCCATTCCTCTTTCCATTCCTGATCCCTGTCCTGATTCATACTCTGCTCCTTATCTGCTCCGACTGCCTGCTGTTTTTGCTGCCTGTCTCTTTACAGCAGCCTCGTAAAGCATGCCTGCAGGCTTCCATCCTTATAGCCCTGGCAATCCCTCTCCATCATCAGTTTCAGTCCTGTGTGGATGCACTCCAGTGTCACCGGGCTCTGCAGTATTGCCGCCGTGAACATTGCCTGCTGGGCCACATACTTGATACTGCTGCCAGTGAACTCATGCTCTCTGGCCAGCTGATCGAAATCCACATCCTCCGCAATCTCGACCCCCTCCGGGAACGCCAGCCTCCAGAGACGGCTTCTCGTCTCGGCATCCGGTGACGGAAGATTGATGGAATATGTGATTCTCCTGCGGAATGCTTCATCAAAGAAATTACTGTGGTTCGTGGCAAGCACCATGATGCCCTCATACTGTTCCATCAGCTGTAACAGAAAAGATACCTCATTGTTGGCATATTTGTCTGTTGACTTCGATACCTCCGTTCTCTTGGCAAAAAGGGAATCCGCCTCATCAAAGAATAAAATCGCGTTGGTATTCTTGGCGGTTTCAAACAGTTCTCCCAGCTTTTTCTCCGTTTCCCCGATATATTTATCCATGATCCTGGAGGAGTCCACCCGAAACAGTGTCAGTCCGACTTCCTTTGCGATCACCTGCGCTGTCATGGTCTTGCCGGTTCCGGGAGGACCGTACAGCAGAATGCTGATACCACGTCCGTAGGGCATCTTCTTTCCGAAGCCCATTCCCTCCATGACAAGATATCGGTTCCGGATCGCAGAAATGGCAAACTTTAAGATTCGCATCTGCTGCCCCGGAAGCTGCAGATCTTCCATGGAAAATCCGGTCACCAGAGGTACCGCCAGACCTTGTAACTTTCTTCCGGCATCCTCCATCAGCTCACTGACGATGACATCTTTTGCTTCGTCATAAGACACCTCTGTCCCTTCCCCAAAACGGGCTCTGAGCTTTCGTACCATCCGTTCGATCTCTCCCGGCATCAGCCGATAGAGATTTGCCAGTTCCGCCCCATGGCTGCAGAGTGCCTTACACTGATATTTTTCTGCATAATATTCCCAGAAATGCATCTGCTGTTCTCTCGTCGCTCCCGGAAGTTCTGCCTCCATGGGACTGACTTTCCCCGGATAGCGTATCCGCAGCGGTGTCTCTGTCATCACGCACACCACCGGAATGTATTCCGTCAAAACCTCAAGAAAATACCCCAGCATATCCGGTTCCAGTTTCTCCGGAAGCTGCTGCAGTGCCACATACTTTCTCCGCAATACACAATAAGAAATGATCTCCCGAAGATCTCTCCGCACATTTTTCCTCTCTAGCAGGAAACCGAGAAATACCGCAACGAATTCTGTCGATTCTCCGAGTTTCTTCAAAAGAAAGCTCTTGCCTGCGCCCTCCGCTCCGGACAACTGTATCACGCCTTTGCTCTTTCCATTCCGGATCCTTTCCAGGTAGTCTCTGCACTGCCCGTACAGCTCCTCATTCTGAAGTAATGGCTCCTCATCCGGTTCCAGGCAGACCGTGATACCGGTCAGTTCATGGATACCGCAGTCCTGTTCCAACAGGAAATCCAGTGCCGTCTTCTTAAGCTTCACCGGTCTCTGCAGACGCCGCTCTGTCTGTTCTTCCTCCCAGTCCTGAAAAAGAACCACGTTCAACCGGTCATTGGGATCCAGCAGCCGGTATTCTGCCTCCATATCCTCCACGGTAAGTCTCCGGAACAGATAAAAGGCATCCTCCAGTGTCAGTTCCTCAGAACTTCCCTCCCCAGAGAGTTCTGCTGCAAATTCTCCGTCCAGCTGCCGGATGCAGGCGATCCATACCAGAAATTCTTCAAACCGGTTTAGGGAGAGTGCTTCCCGCATCGTAATGTAGGGAAGTTTTGGACCCTGTTTTGCCGTTTCAACACAACGGCTTTCCCAATAGCCGAACAGCTTTTCCGTCTCCTCCATGACGTTCTCCCCTCCGGAGGTCTGCGCCAGCCAGTAGATCAGTATCCTCTGTATCTGTCCGAGCAGTTCCTCCGTGGAAGAGAAAACACTATTCTGTTGATCTATGTCCAGATAGAGTTCTAAGTCAGACCTGTTCATTTCTCATGCCTCTCTCATTATCCCAGTTCCATGCCGAATACCTCTTCCGCATAGGGCTCAAAATCCGATCTTGTGAAGACCTTTCCGGTCTTGACATACTCGTAGCGGATCGCCTGAAGGTAATGCTTCATGCGCACTTCCTTTCCATCGCCATCCGCCGCAGCCAGAAACGCTGCGTTGAGAATACAGTTCTTGATATTACCACCCGCAAATTCAAATTTCTCTGCAAGGAAGCGGATATCCACATCCTCTGCCAGCGGGGTGTCCTTGGGAATCGTCGTCCGCCACAGCATCTCTCTGGTATCCGCATTGGGGAACTGGAATTCCACAATGTATTTCATACGCCGGAAGAAAGCGGGGTCAATATTGTGTTTGTAGTTGGTGGCCAGCACGGACACTCCGTCATAGGCCTCAACCTCCTGCAGAAGCAGCGCAGTCTTGTTGTTATTGGATGCCTGGTTGCTTCCTCCGTCATCGGAACGCTTTGCAAACAACGTATCACATTCGTCGAAAAAGAGTACGACATTACACTTCTTCGCCTCCCGGAAGATCATGGAGATGGATTTCTCCGTCTCACCCACATACTTATCAATGACCTTGGAAAGGTCAACGCGGTAAAGCTCAAGATTGAGTTCGTGTGCGATTACCTGGGCACACATGGATTTACCGGTACCGGGAGCTCCGAACAGCAGCACGGACAAGCCGCGGCCATAGGGATATTTCTTCGTATAATGCCAGTTGTCGTAAACCTGTTTCCGGAAATTCATCTGGTCAATGGCATGCTCCAGCGTCTCCCTCTGATCCCTGTTCATGACAATGTCTTCAAAACCGAAATTCGCTTTTACCTTGGTGGCCTTCTGCGTCAGTTCCGAGCTCATCTGATTATTACAACCTTGAAAAAGCGTGGCCCGGGGGATCAGGATATCCTTGTTCATGGTTGCAAGACTTCTGGCATTTGCCAGCGCCGCCTTGATCTTGCCCGGAGTGAACAGGAACTTTGTCGCCATCTCCAGCAGGTCGATGTCATCACCCAGCGCATAATCCTTCGCAAACAGACGCCAGCACTCCTCTCTCTCCTGCGTCGTAGGCGTCGGAATCTCCAGTTCCGTGAACTCCTCCTTCGTGATGTCGCGCATCGGCATTTTTTCCTTGCTCAGTGCGTAGACCAACAGTCCCTTGCTCACCAGCTTTGCAAAAGCGAGATCCATGTACCCCAGGAACTTATCCTTCTCCTCCTCGTGGAAGGTCAGCTCATCGAGACAGCAGCAGGAATTGGTCAGAATACACTCTCTGGTAACCGCCCACAGTGCCTTTTCCACAAAGGTGAAATCATAGACAAAAAGCTTTTTACAGTTGACGGAGATTGCACCCATCCCGTTCTTTTTGCAGAATTGCTTGATGAAAAATTTCCGTCCACTTCCCTCATCCCCAAAGAAAGAGAAAATGCGTACCCCCTCACGGTAGGAGATCTCCATGGCATCCAGCTGCCCCTGATTCGCCATGATAGGATCCAGTTCCCTGTCATCCGTCAGCATCTTGAAAAAGCGGATGTAGTTCTCATCCAGCTGCATGGGATGCTTACCAAACAGAAAGTCGATAATCCGCTTGTCCGGTGTGACAACTGTGGAGAACGGCATACTTCCGTTTACTCTCAGATCAAGGATTGGCTGCAGCTGCTCCAGTCCCACCGACATATCTCCATAGGCTCCTGTAATAGAAAATTCACTTCCGTAATACAGCCTTGCTGCCGATTCGATGGTCGGAGCAGGCAGGTTACCGTTTTCGTTAATAACCTGGAACACCCCCGCATAATCCGTCTGGGTGGATGCCAGGATGCTGCAGGCAAAGCAGAAGGTGGTAAAATGCTCAAACTCCATCTTTTTGCAGAGAGAATAGAACGGAAGCGCAAGCCCCGCTTCCAGCGTCTTCTCGGCCCGCGCTTCGATAAACGCCATCATCTCCTCGCAGTCCGGCTCTCTGACACTGTGGTTTTCCCCCGATGCAACGGTTCTCATCTCTGCGGCGTAATCCCCCAGCAGAGCCATCAGTTCGTCACTCAGTTCCGCCGGCTGTTCCTCTCCGGTCTCCTCGCCCTCACCGTCCCTGACTGTCTCCGAGGAAAAGATATGTATTTTCTCCTGACACATGGTATGGGCGATCTCCAGATCCGGGTAAAGCACATTTTTATATCCACCCTGTCCGGATGCAAACAGTCCCTTCATCTCCTCAAGGTACAGATCCATCCGGCTGTTGACACAGGCAAACAGATAGTCCATATACTCCGGGTATCCGCTAAACGGCTCCCCCTCCAGTTTCCTGTCAAACTTGTCATAGATATTCACGCTGTCTCCTCCTTGCCTGTTGCCTGCTTCACTGTCTCTCCTCTACCCGGAACACCGCCGTCCGGTCAAAGATGCTTTTCTCCGTGTTGATTCCTTCAAAAGTCTTTCCCTGAAAGACTCCCTGTTCTTCATTCAGAGAGGTCTCCCTCTTCCGGTTCTGATAGGTAAGGGTCTCTTCTTCCTCCACCATACGGTTTCCGCTGCCGCTCTTCCTCATCTGCTGCATTGCAAGTCTGTCACTCAGTCTCATAAGCCTCTCCTTATCCGAAAATCCAGGTGGTCAGTTCCTGTATTCTTCAGGAAAATCTTCCTCCGGGGTCTCCTCCAACACAATATAATAGTTGAAGACATAGCCGCTCTTTTTCCCGGTGGTCACCAGGGACCATTCTTCGCCCCGCTCCAGTACATACCCCGTCTCATTCGGCTTCAGTTTGCCCAGGATCTGTCCGTCCAGCCCCGGGGTGAGCCTGATATGCAGGGCAGTAATATCCCCCCGCACAGTAAACGTATAATAGACAGTCTCCTCCGGCGTTGTCTCCGGATCCTGCGCCGGCACTTCCTCCGGTGTCTGTTCCGTTATCTCTCCCGGTGTTTCTGTCGTCTGCGGCTGCAATTCCCAGTGCTGATTCACATAGACGGGCACCGGAACGTTCTCCTGTCTGTCAAGATACTGCCTGATGACACAGGCAGCTACACCACTGACCAGAAAGAACGCCATCACCACAATGATAAGTCCTTTTTGCTTTTTCATCCGCCACACTCTCCATGCTTCCTATCTGTCAAAATTTCCGTTGATCTAGTCGGTCGGCAGCTGCACATAGATTCCCATGCCCTTGCCGACGTTACTCTTCGCATAGATCGTGCCTCCGTAGTATTCCACGATGGCCTTCGCCTGCGTCAGGCCCAGTCCGTTTCCACTTATCCGGTTGGAGCCCTGATAATTGAGTTCAAAGATATGAGCCGTTTCCTTCTCTGACAGACCGTTTCCGTTGTCCTTGAGTACAATGAAAATATCGTCCCCCAGGTTCGAGATCGTAATGACAAGAATTCCTGCCCGGTTCATGTATTTGATGGAATTGTCGATAATGTTGCGGAACATGATCCGCAGTCTTGAGGCATCCGCCCTGACAAGGATCTTATCATCCGGCGCCGAAATACGGATCTCCAGATGTACCTTCTCCGCAAAAGGCTTCAGCTCCTGCATCGTATCTCTGGCGATCTGGATAATGTCGATGGTCTCATTTGGCTGCTCTCCTTCCCCCACCGGCGGCAGGAAATTGGAGAGAAGCTCTTTTTCCCGCTCTTCGGACCGGCTTTTGATCTCCTCAGCCTTTGAGAGTGCCTCGTTTAATTCCTCTTGTCTGACAAGCAGCTCCTGCTGTCCTGCGATGGCCTCTTCCTTCGCCGTGGCTGCCTCCTCCATTGCCTTGGCGTAGCGTTCCTTCTCCGCCGTGAGTTCATGAACTTTTTCATCAAGTTCCCTGTTTCTGCCTTCCGCCTCTTCCAGCTGTCTGCGGTTCTTTTCCACCGTCTCCGGGTCACCTGCGTCTGCCAGAAGCACAAATGCCAGCATCAGCACTGCATACAAAATGACCGTGACCATCATGAACATACTGTTACCGGTCAAAAATCCATAGAGTATACATGCATAGCAAATGACCGCTACCAGCAAAATGATTTTTTTCTTCGTTGACATATCTGCTCCCTTCTTACTCCGCAAGACGCTTTTCGATGGACAGCACATTCCATCCGTCCCGATACTCATATTCCATCTTATCCATAGTATTCTTGATCAGAAAAATTCCCAATCCGCCGATCTCTCTTTCCTCCACAGGCAGTGTAATATCGGGATCTTTGTGTTCCAGCGGATTGTACGGTATACCATGATCTCTGAAGGTCATGTGAAATCGTTTCGGATCCTCCATGATCTTCATCGTAAGGACTGCCTCCCCCGGCTCTCCGCCGTAGGCATAATGCGCTATATTGACAAACAGTTCCTCCGCCGCCATCATGATCTGCATCCGTGTCATCTCGTCACAGGCAGTCTGTGCCAGCATCCGTTCTACCTGCTCCATCACGGTTCCCATATTCTCATCACATGCAGACAGCTTTAACTCTTTTTCCACGACATTCCTATCCTTTCTGTCTCATCGATATTCAAAGGCAAGCATCGTTATATCATCAAATTGCTCCGCACCGCCCACAAATGCATCGACATCCGCTCTGACTGCAGGCAGCAGCTGATCCATCGGCTTTCTGCCATAACGGTTCAGGCTCTCTAAAAGTCTCTCTTCCCCAAACAGCTCCCTCACACTGTTCTGTGCCTCCGTCACGCCGTCTGTATACAGGAAAATCCTGTCACCATGGGAAAGCTGGAGCTTATGGCTGACATAAGGAATCCCCGGAAGTCCGGCCAGAACAAAGCCCGGATCTGTCTTGATCCAGTCAAAGGTATCTCCGTCGTGCATCCACAGCTGCGGGTTGTGTCCCGCATTCACAAATTCCATCTCTCCCGTGCTGATGGTTATGACTGCCATAAAGGAAGTGACAAACATGCTCTCTTCATTTCCCTCGCACAGCTGATTGTTTACCACCTCGTACACCTTGCCGAGATCATGCATCTGACACGCATAGTTTTTAATCAGTGTCTTGGCAATGACCATAAACAGAGCCGCCGGAACTCCCTTGCTGGACACATCGGACATAACGATGGCTAAATGGTCATCGTCCGTCATAAAGAAGTCATAGAAGTCTCCTCCCACGGCCTTGGCGGGATCCATCGCCGCAATAACGTCAAATTCCTTCCGGTCAGGGAAAGCGGGGAATATCTTTGGCAGCATATCCTCCTGGATCTTCGCTGCGACATTCAGTTCTGCGCCGATTCTCTCCCTCTCCGCCGTCACCTTGTTCAGATTCTCAATATAATTCTTCAAGTCTACCGTCATGGCGGAAAAAGCATCCGCAAGATTCTTGATCTCGCCGTCAGTATGGATGTCCAGATGGTAGTCCAGATTTCCCTTACTGATAATCTCGGCTCCATGAGTCAGTTCCTCAATGGGCTCCACCAGCGTCCTGGAAAATGCCGAGGACACCACTCCGACAATGATAAGCAGCACCAGTGCAAGAATACCGAAGCTTACAAGTACGTTCCGTATATTCTGCTCTAAAAAGGTGATGGTCGCAGCGGAGCTTTCTGTAATTGCTTCTCCGACATTCTGTACCGGCTGCTCCAGACGGCTGTAATCCAGCGCCACAAAGACATCCCAGCCTGTATTTTCGATGGTGGCGCTGCCCAGGATCAGTCTCTCCTGATCCAGAATTCTTACCGCCACACCGTCATTGAGTTCCTGCTGCATCTGTTTCGTATATTCGGAGAGTTTTTCGTCAAACTCATCCTGCGTTCCCACGATATAGCTGCCGTCCTCCGTCAAAAGGAAGACATTCTCGAAAATGTTCTGATCCTGCTGTAGAATCGTATCGCAGACATCCGTCAGATAAATGTCCTCTCCGATCACGCCCTTCAGCTCCCCGTCCACGATGACCGGCATGGAACAGGTCAGCGTCATCTCGCCCGTCAACGCATCCTTATAGGGGGGCATCCAGCAGATGCTTCCGCTCTCTGCCGCTGCAATATACCAGTCTCTCTCTCTCCGGTCTACCTCGGAGCCGCCGTATTCTATCTCCAGATCAGACAACAGCATTCCGCTCTGGGTCACATAGTAGATCATGGAACGGCTGCCCTCCGGCAGAATAATGTGTATCATATCCCGGACGGATTTTATGCTCTGGAACTCCCCTCTCACCTCCTCATAAGTGACACCGGGCTGCAGATATACCAGTGAATCGGAATAAGCGGACTGCTCCGATACCCCGTCTCTGTACAGCTTCTGCAGATAGGATGCCATGACTGTCAGTTCCTGCTCGATCTCGTCCAGATTGTTCTCCAGCGTGCTGGCATACTCATAGGCAAAGGATTTGACACTGTCCTCCTGGGATCCCGTCATGATCTCCATATTTTTAGCATACAGAATGTCCTTCTGCTCCTCCAGACGGTTCCTGACCTCCGTCTTCGTGTGCAGGAACTGTATCACAGATACTGCACCGAGGCTGACCAGAGTCAGCAGTGAGATCATTATCATCATCAAAAATATCTTATTTCGAAACTTCATTTTTCTCCTTCTTCCCCTTTCCCGGCACAACGAGGGCTGTCACTGCTATATTGGAATATACGCTGGAAAATACAGCGATCGGATCAAAAAACGGTATGGTCGCCAGATAGATCAATACGATGGTCTCACTGGGGATTCCTAACGGTGTCAATATAATGCTTAACATGGAGACCGCCACAACCCCCGGCGCACCGATGATCGACAGGGAAAAAGCAATGGCCCCGATCAGTATGACAATGATCGTCTGGACGGTAACGTCCACCGGGTAAATGCTGGTGCCGTATACGGCTGCGATGGCACCGCTGGCGATCACGCCGTATTGGAAGGTCGTGATCCCGATAGGCAGAATTGCCTTGGTCACTTCTTCATCCAGCCCCAGTCTGTCCACCGAATCCTCCATAGCCACCGAAATGGAAGCGATACAGCTGCTCGTTCCGAAGGCGACGAAAAAGGTCTTCCTGATTGCCTTCAGATGCTCCTTCATGGAAAGTCCCGTTCTCACCTGTATGATGCAGAAAGCGATCAATGTAAGCAGAAGCATAACGCCCCACTGGAGCAGGATAAACTTTCCTACCACGCCCATCATCTGTACCAGATCGCACTCTGCAAACTGCACGGCGAGCATTGCACACATACCGAAGGGTAAAAACAGCAGGATGTCCTTCACAAAATGGCAGAACATCTGATAGATTCCCTCCAGGCCAGCCGTTATGACATCTGTTTCTTCCGCCGGAAGGATTCCAAGCAGGACACCCACTACCACGAAGAAGAAGATGATCTGCATCATATTGTTATTGCTCAGTGACTCAAATATATTCGTAGGCACCGTATCCGTAAGAAATTCTACCATGGAAAAGCTGTTCTCTGTCACTTCCTGGCTTATCTCCGGATCATAATAGCTCACCGTGTAAAAGGTGATGGCATCTGCATTGTCTTCGGTGTTGGTAAGCTGCTGGATTGCATCCGCACTGGGCGTTGCCCATGCTCTGCACAGGAAGCTTACCCCTGTTCCGACAGCGGCCGCTGCCAGCAGTCCACAGATGACGATCAGGATCCATCTTAACATAATCCCCTGTGTCTTATGTCCCACCAGTCTCCGCAGATTGACTGCCACTGCCGTGGAGACAATGGGTATGACACACATTTTCAGCAGATTCAGATATACCGTTGAAAACGGTCTCAGAATCGGAACCAGCGGCTTTGCGAAGAAAGCGATCAGGAATCCCGCAAGTATGCCGACAAACAGCGTGACCGGCGAGGAAAGTATCTTATTCATTCTCTTCATCCTGTGCCTCCCCACCGTAATATTGGTCATATCTCTTGTGAATGTCGTCGATCGTCAGCTTCGGTGACATGGCAAGATACATATTTATATAGTCCTGAAGTTCTTCATTCTCTTTGGAGACAGCCACACAGAACTCGTCCTTAATGTCGGAATAGACATAGACATCCGTATAGATCTGGAGTTCCCTGTCTCTGCAGATCTCGGAATAGAATTCCAGCTCTCCGCAGAAATAAGCAAATACTTTGTTATGCTTTACCAGCTCCACTGCTTCTTCATAGTCCTGCGCCTCGACAATCTCGCAGTCCGGGAACAGTTCCCGGCACAGATCTACATGGGAGGTTCCGGCAATGACCGCAATCTTCTCCCCGGAAGTCTTGAGGTAGCCCGCAGGATTCTGGGTCACTCCCCGCTGTACCGCCGCCTGCTTGTTGATCATCACCGCCATTCCGATGGACAGATAGGGCTCCGACAGTCTCACACGCAACGCTCTGTCCAGTGTCCTGCTGTAGGTGGCGACCACCATATCGATTTCCCCGTTTTCCAGCTGCTTTGTCAACTCATCATTGTTGACGGCCTCTCTGGAGAAGACGATATCTACGCCGAGGGAGGCTGCGATGCTTTTCGCCAGTTCCACATCCGTTCCCGACATATTTCCTTCCCCGTCTTCCTCATAAAAAGCCAGCAGATCGTCTCTGGGAATCCCAGCCACCAGAACGCCACGCTCCTTTATCTCCTCTATTCCGCCGGGTGCTGTCCCCCGGCTGTCGTTCTCTCCGCTGTTTCTATCTTCCGTTTTCGCCGGAATCGTCTGCTGTTTTGTCTCCTGTGACAGTTCCTCCGCTTCCACCGTTTGGGAAGTGGGAACCATGACAGATAAAGCAGCAACAGACAGCACTGCTAAAATTCCAAGGGTAGCCACAACCTTTGTGCCTTTGAACTTCATGACACTTTCCTCCTGTTATCGACAGAATTCCCTCGCCACTGCTTTGAAATCACCGGTCTTAGCCAGCAGTTTCTTCGCCCTCTGTGCGGGATTCTCCCTTTTATCTATTCTGTCCTGCAGACCTGCCATCAGCTTCTCCTCGCCGTATCCGCGCTTGGCAAGTCCTTCCTTTGCCGCCTCGTACAACTGCTGCAGGAAGCTATAGAGAGCATCCTCATCCGCAATTTCCACTCCTTCTGCCGCCTTCTTACGAAGTTCTGCATAATCCTCCGTAATGCCGTTATCGGCCTTGAAGCGCTTAACAAGCTCTGCCGCCTTGTCGAAATTCATGGCAATTCCCAGATGGAAGGCTCCCGGCAGCAGACAGTCTGCCAGCGGCTGTGTACAGTCACTGCGCACCTCCAGCACATGATAGCCGTTGAGCACCACATGCTTGAAACTCCGGAAGAACTGAAAACGCTCCGGATCATTGCCCTGCTCGCCAAAATACTTCTCCAAAGAGATTGGCTGCATGCCCCGGATGCCGCCGTCCACCGGCTCGATAAAGATCTCTTCCCCGGCGATGGCCGCCGCTACATCCTCCAGTGAAGAAAAGCTCCCGGGATATACACCGATGTCAGGGATACCACATTTCTCCCAGGCTTCATCCCTCATACACCACACTGTGGAACCGGGGTCCTCCAGCTTTCCGGAATTGGCAAACAGCAGCGCCCCCACGAAATCCAGTTCATTAAACAGGTTATAAGTCTTAAGCAGCGCATCCATCGGCACGTCGATATGTGTCTGCACAGATGCCATATTGGCAAAATACTTGTTTAGATCTTTCTCCTCACCGTACTCTGTCAGATAAGCCCGGATCATGGTGTAGAACGGATCCTGCGTATATTCACCCTTGTGAGTGTGGAACGGAACCCTGCCGAAGCAGCCGATCAGGCAGCCCTTCTTTTCATAATACTCCTTTGCAAGGCGGAAAAGGGGAAGAAAATGCACGTAGATCGTAACCAGACTCTCCTGTTTTGCCATAGAAAACTCCAGCAGGATATAAGAATAATCGAAGGATACATCATCCCCATCCCGGTCAACTCTCATGTATCTGCCGTCACTTCCGATACCGGATACCTTGAAGCCGTGCTCATCTACCAGATATTTCAGGAACTCTGAACCGATATCGGCCAACGGCGTCTCGTCATTTTCCGGAAGGATCGGATACTCAAGCTCCGCACCCACGTATCCGTATTTTCTGTCTGCAAAAGGTGCAATCACTTTCTCAAAAACCATTTTCTGTACATTGTTCTGCATATTTTTCCTCTTTCCTTTTCTGCACACACTCTCTGTCATATCAACTCTGTGCCGGGTATGCATCGGCACAAAACTCCCCTTTCCTGCTCAGGAAAGTTCTATCCTGCGGCAGGCAAGTCCGTCTGCCGCCTCAAGGTCATGTGTCACAACTATGACCGTTGTTCCCTGTCTGTGAACCAGTTCAAAAAACTTCATGATCTCCCTTGAGGACTCCGGGTCAAGGTTCCCCGTAGGCTCATCTGCCAGAAGATACCTTGGGTAATTCATTACCGCTCTCGCCAGACAGACCTTCTGCTGCTGTCCACCGGACATCTCATTGGGATAGCGTTTATACAATTCTGTGATACCGAATAGAGAGAACAGGGAACAGATCATCTGGTCGGTATCCCGGCTCCTTCCCCCTGCCACCAGCCGCGCCAGCTTCACATTTTCATAGGCGCTCCGGTCAGGAATCAGTCGGTGATCCTGAAACACGACTCCAAGCTTCCGGCGGTAGGCGGGAATCTGCCCTCTCTTAAGCAACGACAGATCCTGTCCGTCCACGCACACCTGCCCCTCCAAAGGCAGGAGCTCGCGCAGCAGCAGTCTGACAAAGGTGCTCTTTCCCACGCCGCTCTCTCCTGTCACCAGAACGAATTCTCCGTCCTCTATGGTCTCACTGAAATGCGTAAATACCGGTTCCTGTTCCGTTCCGTATCCAGCAGATACATCTACAAATCGAATCATCATCAATCACCATTACTCGATCTGCAGTATGCCGCTGAACCCTGACATCTTGAGCACACTCAAAACCTCATCGCAGACATGCACGATCACCATGCTGCCGCCCTTTGACATAGCTGTCTTCTGACCGATCAGCAGGGCTCTCAGTCCTGCGCTGGACACATAGTTCACTCCCCCGAAATCCAAAACCACCTTACTCCCCTTCTGAAATGCTGTCAGAATTGCCTGCTGTAACTGTGGGCTTGTGGTGGTATCCACTCTGCCTTCAATTTTGATCTGGATTGTGCTGTCATTTCTTGTCTCTGTAAGATTCATGTTCCGTCTGCTCCTTTACTGTAGTGTCACAATGCCATCCATATATTGTGCATCGGTATCCAACTGTCCCGCATTATCGCAGATCATGCGGGCATTCATATCCATATAGGTGTGATAATCCATATTGCCGGCTTCCTTCAGATATACGATATGTATCCGGCTGCGGATAGGCCTGTACTGGTTGATCAACAGCATCAGCCGGGATTTTAAAGCCTCTGTCACATGTCTGTTGATCAGAATGGTGACATCATAGGGGCTGTCGCCGTACAGCATCTTAAACTGTTCCTGCTCTGTCTCCTCCACATAGGCCTTCATGACGTTGCTCTCCAGCACGACCACCGGTTCTCCGAGAACGATCTCCGCAATCCTCTCAATGGCCCATTTACTGCCTCTCATACAGTTCAGCCGGTACGCTTCCTTGATCAACGTCCTCAGCCACGGCTCATCCTTACATTCATCCCCCAGTTCAATCCCCATCCATCTGCCATACATCGGCAGCATTTCCTGGGGGCAGGTGTCAAGGTCAAGCAGTCTGTCCACCTGGTCGATATTTTCCTGAAACTCCTGATAGATACTGGAAAATACCGAAAGATAGCGATGGAAAAAGCTGTTCCTCTCCCGGTAGATCTCCGGGAAAGTATCCATAAAATTGTCACCCTGCTGTTCCACCCGGATGTGGGAGATTGTATTGACCCCCTCTCCTATCACTTTGATCATCAGATAGAGATACCTTCCACTCTGTTCATACAGCAGGATGTCTGACGTATTCACACAACGCTTTGCGCCAATCTCCTGAAAGAACTGCACCTTCAGGTTGTCAGGCTCTTCCGGATCTGTCAGAAAAGCGCTGATAGCCGTCTCCTTTCCGTTCCGGTAAAAACTGTCCTGATTCAATGCCATGACATAGACAAGACAGACGGCATTCTCCGAAAGCTGCATCTCAAAATGCAGTCTTCCCCACGTCATGTCCTCCTTGACGGCATCAATTCCCTGAAGGAAAAGATAGTGCTCCTGTTCCGTGGGCACAGCTGTGAGAACATCTTCGTTCTCCAGCGAGAAGCCCCTGCACAGTCCTTTTTTGATACGGTTCTTCTTAATTGAATAAGTAACTGCTGCCATACCGCTTTCCTTCCCTATTTCTCATAGTTCCTGAT
>CAKSAM010000005.1 GCA_934436245.1 uncultured Acetatifactor sp. | reverse complement strand
GAGGAACGTATCTGCTGGGGATACAGCTGCATCTGGCAGTAGTGGGTGCTTATATCGGTCTGACAGCAGATGAATGCAGCCGTGCGGTCGGCATGCTGCTGCGCTGGCGGAGCGGAGCATGGAAGAAAAAAGGATTGATCGAAGATTGATGGAAGTGTAATAACGGAATGTAGCTTTTTTATCTGCCCAAACGTATTATAAGTATGATGTCGGGGTCAAAAGCCCCCGACTTTGATGCCTACGGATTGCTCCGTGCTATGCACTCCCACGTCTCCGCTCCGCTTCGGTCCGTGCTAGACATGTGCCACTGGCACATAGCACCCTCCCCAATATTCGCATATCGTGGGATTATCATCCCACTTTTATGCTCATATCGGGGCGGGTCCTAAGGTCTTTCACCCACTTATGAGCAAGCTCATGTGGGCTTAGACCTTCTGACCCTGGCATCATAAGTATAAGGCTTGGAACGAAAGCCTCGTCAGGAAGATACAGGAGAGGGAAGATGGAGAGAAAGACGGCAGAGGAAGTGATCCGGGAGTACTATAAGACGGTATACCGGCTGGCTTTTGCCCGGATGGGCAGACGGGAGGATGCAGAGGAGGTCACACAGGAGGTATTTTTACGTTTTTTACATAAGGCACCGGAATTTACTTCCCCGGAGCATTGCAAGGCATGGCTGCTGCGGGTGACTGTAAATTGCTGCAATTCGCTGTTGCGCTCTGCCTGGAGACGGAAGGTGGGAGAACTGACAGAGGAGATTCCGTTTGAAGAAAAGGAGGATCAACTGCTTTATCGGGAATTGCAAAAACTACCTGAGAAATACCGGCAGGTCATTCATTTATTTTATTATGAAGAAATGTCGGTGGCACAGATCGCAGGCTTGCTTCATAGGAAGGAATCCACGATACGGACACAGTTGACAAGAGCGAGAGCAATGCTGAAGGAGGTGCTGGGTGATGACTATGCGATTTAAGGATACGTATCGGGAATGGAATGAAAAGGTACAGCCGTCCGAAGAGCTGCTTTCGAGACTGCTTACAGAGGCTTCGAAAGTAACAGAGGCATCAGGAATCTCCGGGGCAGAAGAATCAGCGAAATGGCACAAAAAGCGGAATAACAAGGTACGGGAAAACAAAATACGGGAAAACAAGATACAGGAAAACAAGATACAGGGCAAGCAGAACCATAACAGACGATGGGGCAGAGGAATCGCTGTGGCAGCAGGATTGCTGCTTGTCATAAACGTAAGTCTCCCGGTGCTGGCCGGAACTTTTCCAATGATCTATGAGCTGATGTATCTGGTATCTCCGGCAGTGGCGCAGTTCTACCAACCGGTACAGCTGTCAGATGAGTATGACGGCATCCGCATGGAGGTGGTAGCGGCATATACGCATGACGAGACAGCGGATATTTACATTACCTTACAGGATCTGGAAGGAGACCGGCTGGACGAGACCACGGATCTCTATGACAGCTATTCTATTCATATGCCGTACAGTGCCATAGGGAACTGCCGGAAGGTGGGATATGATCCGGAGAGTGGCATACTTACTTATCTTGTCACCGTGACGCAGGAGGAAGGCCGGAAAATCGATGGAGAGAAGCTGACATTTTCCGTAGGGGGATATCTCAGTCGTAGGCAGAACTACGAAAATATAGAGATTCCCGTGAATCTGACACAAGTAACAGATGCACAATACCAATACGTTGACAGCCCTGCCAATGGGGGAACTATGACAGGACACAGTGGACTTGTGACGGATATGTCAGAATCCTATCCTGTGCTGGAGCCGCAGTCTGCGGCTCCGGATTTCCCGGTGGAGGGTGTGAAGCTTACCGGTATCGGATATATTGAGGGGAAATTACATATCCAATACGCAGTGGAAAATTCCTTGAATAATGACAATCATGGTTCCTTTTTCCTGCAAAATGAAGCAGGGGAGATGCTGCAGGAAGTGGGAAGTGTCAGCTTCTATGAGGGAAGTGGTAAGAAACGAATTGATTACAGAGATTCCGTATTTCTGATCCCACAGAAAGAATTACAGAATTATCGGTTGTATGGGAATTTTGTGGTGTCGGAAGGCTTCCACAAAGGCAGCTGGCAGGTGAGCTTTCCAATAAAAAACATGGAAAAATAAATTACTTACTTTCCGCATTCCATCACAGTACATATTTTTTTCTCCGGTAAATAAAAATATTGACAATTAGAGAAAATGTGTTATAGTTCTAGATGCAAATGAGTTGCATTTGCATCTAGAACAAAATATGTGATTATATGTTCATTCGATGTAACTATTCAGAACCAGTGGGCAAAGGGATTACGTGAGCAAATAATACGTAACCAAGCTATCCAAAAGAAGTCTCGCAGAAGCGGCGCTGTGATATGGTTCTGAAAAGATATGATCTGATGAGTCGATAAGGAAGTACGGAAAGGGAAAGATCATGTTAGATGTAATTTTAGATACTTTAATAGATAGTATAAAGCTGGTGCCGTTTTTGTTCCTGACCTATCTGGCCATGGAATATCTGGAGCACAAGGCTGGTGAGAAGACCACGCATATGGTGCGTAAGGCAGGTAAAATGGGACCGCTGATCGGCGGTGTGGCAGGTGTGCTGCCTCAGTGTGGATTCTCGGCAGCCGCATCCAACTTATATGCAGGCAGGGTGATCACCCTGGGAACACTGATAGCCATTTATCTGTCCACCTCTGATGAGATGCTGCCGATCCTGATTTCGGAGAAAATGGATATCCGCTTTGTACTGGGCGTGCTGGGAGCGAAAGCAGCCATTGGTGCCATAGCCGGATTTGTGATCGACCTGTTGGTCCGGGAGAGGAAGATGCACCCTCATGACCATGTTCACGGGCATGAGGAAAATGATCATGAAGAGGAAGAGCACATTCATGAGATCTGTGAGCATGAGAACTGCCATTGTGAAGAGGATGGCATTTTTCTGTCTGCGGTAAAACATACGCTTCAGATTACCTTTTTCATTATAGTCATTGGATTTGTTCTGAACACAGCACTGCATTTTGTGGGAGAAGATGTTCTGGCCGGCCTGATCCTGAATCGTCCCGTACTTGGACCTGTGCTGGCAGGATTGGTGGGACTGATCCCCAACTGTGCAGCATCTGTGACCATAACGCAATTGTATATCAGTGGTGTGATCAGCCTTGGAGCCATGATGTCCGGATTGTTGGTGGGTGCCGGTGTAGGACTACTGGTGCTGTTTCGTGTGAACCCGGATAAAAAGGAAAATCTGAAAATCGTGGGAATTTTATATGTGATTGGCGTTTTAGTAGGAATTGTGATAAACTGGCTGTAGGCATGAGCAGTGCCAAAATTGAGAGCTGACTCTTTGACTGTTTGCAGGTATAAGAGGCAGATCTAATTTTGATAGGGCGACGTCCGTCCAGCGAGGAACACGAAGTGTTTCGAGTTGGAAAGTACTGCGCCCTCGAAATTGCGATATAAAAGGACTGATATCTATGGAAGAACATAAATGTGAACACGGTGATATTTCTTATCCCAAGGGACTGAAATGGACCAAACAGAGAAAATGCGTGTATCAGGTGCTGGAGGAAGCGACTGAGCCTCTCAGTGCCGTACAGATCTATAACCGTATTGAGAGAGAACACGAAGGCAGTGACTATGCTGTATCCACTATCTACCGCATTCTGGCAACCTTTGAAGAACACGGAATGGTAGAGAAGACCACTTTTATGGGAGATGGTACCGTAGTATATGAACTCAACCGTGGAGAACATACCCATTATGCGGTCTGTCTGGAATGCCACAAGCGGATTCCCCTGCCCAACTGCCCCTTTGCCCATGTGCATCTGGAACAGGATACCGGAGATTTCACCGTCACCGGACACAAATTAGAGCTTTACGGTTACTGCAAAAAGTGCCAGGAAGCCCGTAAAAATCGCTAATTTCACCTATTGTACAAATAAATCCAAAAAAATATTTAAATTTTTTTCAAAAAGTACTTGCATTCTTGAAAACCATATGATAATATATGTCTTGTCGTTACGGGAGACACAACAACGACACAGAAAATGCACCGCTAGCTCAGTTGGTAGAGCACCTGACTCTTAATCAGGGTGTCCAGGGTTCGAGCCCCTGGCGGTGCACTCGAGAGAACTGTTTTTGGAGACTTAGGAGCTCCGGGGACGGTTCTTTTTTTGTTTTCATTTTGTCGGACAAACTACTTTACAAAGCCGGGAACCCGTGTTATATTGAACTTAGCCAAAGTTAAAGAGTTCGCAAGAACAAGATGTCACACAAAAACCCCCGGGGTGCAAGCCCGGGGTTTTTTGTTACTTGGCTGATCGTGTTATTCATCCTCTCCATCCAACCATTTGCTTATGTAGTTGCCGACTACACTTGCCACAACAGAGAGTATAAAGTTAAAGAGTTCTACCAAAATGTCACCCCCTTCCTGTCGGGGTAACACGACATGCCAATTATAGCACATGGTTCTCGTAGCGTAAACCGCCAAAAACCGACTTAAAATCCCCCTTAGATACCATTTCTCTTAATCAGGTTGTCCGGAGTTCAAATCTTTGGCGGATCCATATTCTCTTAAGGGGAGAACAGAAATCGAAATGGCAACTTTTCTACAGGCTGGTTGGAAACGGGAAACGACATGGAAGAGGAACACTACAGAAAAATTGTTAATAGTTCTGTATATGAAGTATTTACGATATTTGAAATTGATGAGTGAGGGGAATACTATGAATGATGCAATAGCAATGATGTTTTCAATTTTAATTGTCATGTTCGTGTACCTGGTATTTAAGATCAGGACAGATCAGTCCCAAACAACGACTACCAGCACCAGGAAACGGAGCAAGAAGAAGGGGACAGGTAAGCCGGTTATCAAAAATAATTGGAATATGCGACCACTGGACACAAAAGATCCTGCAGACAAAGATCTGCGGTATGAGGACTTTGTAGAATCATCCTGGAAAGAAATAGAGAAATAATTGTCGGACAAAAAAACTTTACAAACTCGAGAACCCGTGTTATATTGACATTGAGATAAAAGAGACTAAGACCCAAAGATTCAAGACGCAGAAAACCCCGGGGGGCAATCCCGGGGTTTTTTGTAGCCAGGCTGACTGTTGCTAATCCTCTCCGTCCAGCCATTTGCATATGTAGTAACCAACTACACTTGCTATAACGGAGATAATGAAAGAAACTAAAAGATTCAAGACTGGTCACCTCCTTCCTGCTGGAAAGAGTCAACAGCAAGCCAATTATATCACACGGTTCCCGAAGCGTAAACCGCCCAAAAACGACTTAAAATACACCTTAGATACCATTTTTCTTAATCAGGGTGTCCAGGGTTCGAGCACCAGCGGTGCACACACTCTCCTTTGGAGAGCAAAGAGGACTGTTTTTGGAGACTTAGGAGCTCCGGGGACGGTTCTTTTTTTGCATAAATATTCAGGTTGAGGAGATTTCATATGACTGCGATATTTGATACCCATGCACATTATGACGATGACGCATTTAATGAAGACAGAGAACAGCTGCTGACTGCATTGCCGGAGCAGGGGATTGTCCGGGTGGTGGATGTGGGCGCGAGCCTGGCATCCTGCCGGAAAGTGTTAGAGCTGATGGAGCAGTACGATTACATCTACGGAGCCATCGGTGTGCATCCCAGCGAGACCGCAGAACTGGACGAGGAATCCTATTTGTGGCTGAAGGAGCAGTGTCAGAAGGAGAAATGTGTGGCGGTTGGTGAGATCGGACTGGATTATTACTGGCCGGAGCCGGATCACGAGACACAGAAAAAGTGGTTCCTTCGGCAGCTGGATCTGGCGAGAGAAATCAAAAAGCCTGTTATCATTCACTCTCGGGATGCAGCAAAAGATACCGTGGATCTCATGACAGAAGCCTGTGCAGAGGAGATCGGCGGCGTGATTCATTGCTACTCCTATACGAAGGAGACAGCAAAGACTTTTCTGGATATGGGATTCTATTTTGGTATTGGCGGCGTGCTGACCTTTAAAAATGCGAAGAAGCTGAAGGAAGCGGTAGAGTACATTCCCATGGATCGTATCGTGCTGGAGACAGACTGCCCCTATCTGGCACCGGAACCGAATCGTGGCAAACGCAACAGCTCCCTGAATATTCCTTATGTGATCGCTGCCATGGCACAGATCAAGGGGATCACAGAGGAAGAAGTGCGCAAGGCGGCATGGGACAATTCACTTAGGCTATATCATATGGAAAAATAAGTGGTTAGCTGATAAAGCGGTATGAATGGTGGGGGAATCTATAGTAGTAAAAGGTAAATGTTATGGAAACAAGTACAACAAAGCAGCTATTTTCAAAAGAAGATCTGAAAAAACTGATCATTCCGTTATTATTTGAGCAGGCACTGGCCATCACTGTGGGTATGGCGGACACCGTAATGATCTCTTCTGCGGGCGAAGCAGCGGTCTCCGGCGTATCCCTGATCGACATGTTCAATAACCTGATCATCAGTGTGTTGGCGGCACTGGCTACCGGAGGCGCCGTGGTGACCTCCCAGTTCCTCGGAGCCGGGAAAAAAGAGGACGCCTGCAAATCCGCAAAACAGTTGATCATGTCATCGGTATGCATTACGATTGGTATATCGTTTTTGGTCATGGTGTTCTGTAACGGCATCATTTCCCTGTTTTTCGGTAAAATAGAAGCGGACGTATTTCATAATGCTGTGATCTATATGATGATCTCTGCGCTGTCCTTCCCGTTCCTTGCCTTGTACAATTCCTGTGCGGCGCTGTTCCGCTCCATGGGCAATTCCAAGATCACGCTGAAGGTCTCCATCGTGGAAAACATCATTAACATCGGCGGTAATGCTTTGGGTGTTTATGTGCTGGGACTGGGCGTGGCCGGTGTGGCAATTCCTTCCCTGATCTCCCGTGCGGTGGCAGGATTTATCCTGTATCATTTGCTGAAAAATCCGTCCAACGAAGTGCATCTGTTAAAAGAAAAATTCCGGATTGACTGGCCTGTGATCCATAAGATCTTTTATATCGGTATTCCCAGTGGTATCGAAAACGGGATTTTCCAGCTGGGACGAGTTATTGTGGTAAGTATCATTGCGGGATTCGGAACTGTACAGATTGCTGCCAACGGTGTGGCTAACAGTCTGGACAGCATGGGCTGTATTGTGGGACAGGCCATGAATCTGGCCATGATCACCGTGATCGGCCGCTGCGTCGGTGCCGGGGATTCTGGACAGGTACGGTTTTATACGAAAAAATTGTTGAAGATTACCTACCTGTGCACTTTTATGGTAAATAGTATCATCTTGTTATGTCTTCCGTGGATCCTGAAATGCTACGGATTGAGTCCGGAGACTACGCAGCTGTCCTACATTCTGGTCATGATCCACAATGGTATGGCAATGTTTTTGTGGCCGGCATCATTTGTACTGCCGAATATGCTCCGTGCCTGCAATGACGTACGGTTTACCATGGTGCTGTCCATCTTTTCCATGTTTGTGTTCCGTATCGGATTCAGCTATATCATCGGTGTGAACATGGGTTACGGAGCCATCGGTGTCTGGATCGCCATGGTACTGGACTGGATCTTCCGCGTGATCTGTTTTGTGAGCAGATATTTGTCCGGACATTGGCTGCAGACAGCCGGATTACAGGATAACAGATAGCAACAGTTCATCTTGTGAACATATGCGGCTACAAAACCATACGAGCATGATTTTGTGTGCCCGGATATATTCACGGATGAACTGTTATGAGGTATAATGTGGGAAAAAGAGAGAGAGGTATGCAATATGCAGGTAGTATTGGAAAATGAAGCTTTAAAAGTAACCATCAACAGCTTTGGTGCGGAGCTTGCGAGCATTCGGGGGAAGGCAACGGATACCGAGTATCTGTGGAATGCGGACGCAAAATTTTGGAAGAGAAGTGCGCCGGTGCTGTTCCCCTTTGTAGGCAGTTTGAAAAATAAGGAATATCACTATGAAGGAAAGACCTATTCCATGGGTCAGCACGGCTTTGCCAGAGACATGGAGTTTGCCGTGGACATACAGACGGCGACGGAAGCATGGTTTTCCCTGAGGTCTAATGAAGAGACCAAAGCGAAGTATCCGTTTGAGTTTATTTTAAAAGTTGGTTATGAATTAGAAGGAAGAAATCTGAAGGTCATCTGGCAGGTGGAAAATCCGGATGCAAAAACACTGTACTTTTCCATCGGTGGACACCCCGCATTCATGTGTCCTGTGGATGGAAAAGGAAAGCAGTCGGAATATTATTTTAAGTTTGATACTGACAAAGATCTGACTTACGGACTGGTGGCGGATGACGGACAAGGACTCATGGGACAGCAAAAGGATGTACTACCGGTGAGAAACGGTTATGCGCAGATCACAGAGCACTTATTTGACCGGGATGCCCTGATCGTGGAGGATCGTCAGGCTTCCGCAGTGAGCCTTTGCACCCCGGATAAAAAGCCTTACATCACCGTAAAATTTGATACTCCGTTGTTCGGACTGTGGTCTCCCACAGGCAAGGAAGCACCGTTTATCTGCATCGAGCCCTGGTACGGCAGATGCGACCGGACGACCTTTGACGGCAGTCTGGAGCAGCGGGAGTATGGCAATATTTTGCGGGCTGGTGAGGTATTCCGTAAGGAGTACACGATTACCGTAGAATGATGGCAGGAAGACTATTCTATGCATCCTTTTCTCGCAGAATAGGAAAATAGCGGAATTTAATGATACGGTATCTAAAGAATAAGAACATAATAAGAACATAATAAGAACAGCAGTGATATGTCAGGTATCGCTGCTGTTTTATCGTGATATATCTTATAAATTATTGCTGTTCTTGTAATGGAAATTCGGGATATGTTCCCATCTGCCCCGGAAGTAATGTGCGGCCAGCTTCGGACGACGATCTCTGGTAAAGATGCCTTTGCGATTGCCGTCTGCACGCATGCAGCCCTGTAAGGTGGCGTAATCGGCGAAATTCCATGCCTGTTCCCCGATAAAGAAGTCTCTTTTGTCGAAGGCTTTGCTGTACATTTTGTAAAGTGCTACCTGGAATTCTTCACTCCACATCTCCGGTGCACAGTTGTGAAGTCCGGCGAGGGTGTCGGCACCGTATTCCGTCATCATCACAGGTTTGCCGATCTTTTCCCAGAAATCCAGCTCCATATTCCAGGCATAGGAGGCAGCTTCCAGATCACCGGACAGATTGTACCATCCGTAATATCGGTTCAGGCAGACCACATCCATGGTCCGGGTCACGATGTCCTTCTCGTAATTATTCTGACAGCAGACAAAGGTGACGGGACGGTTCTGAGGATCCAGACTGTGGGTAAATTCATAGAGGGAATGCCAGTAATCATAGGCGGATTCCGGGAAATGCTCGGTATCCGGCTCATTTCCCATGGACCACATGACAACGCAGGGATGATTTTTGTCCCGTGCGATCAGATCCCGTAGTACCTGTTCGTGATGCTCTCTTATGAGAAATGTCTTATAAGGGTCACAGCTGTCTCCGGCGCCGATGCCTACTGCGGGAGTCTCGTCAATAATAACGATACCCTCACGGTCACAAAGCCGGTAGATCTCCTCTGCGTAAGGATAGTGGCTGGTGCGGAAAGAATTGGCATGGATCCAGTGCAGGAGATTGATATCCTTTACATCGAGACAGAGATCCAGTCCTCTTCCGCAGAAAAAGGAATCCTCATGCTTGCTGAAACCCTTGAAATAAAAAGGTTCACCGTTGATCAAAAACTGCGTTCCCTTCACTTCTACGGTTCGGAAACCGAATTCTTCTGTATAGCAGTCATCTCCATAATGAACTTCTGCCTTGTACAGGTAAGGAGTGCCGGGATAAGGCTCCCAAAGATGAACCTGTGGGATCCGGAGTTCTCCTTTTTGCCCGGTGCCTTCCGCTTTGCAGTTACCTTCTGCATCTATAATTTTTAAAATGACAGGGACGTCACTGTCTGCACCATCTGTGAGAATTTGATAGTTTAGGACACCCATGTCACCTTCCATAGATGGTACCAGAGTAATGTCCCTGATGTAGGAAGCCGGAGTGCTGTAGATGCGCACCGGTCGGTTGATGCCAGCAAAATTAAAGAAATCAAAATTCGGCAGATTCAGTTTCTTTCTCCATATTTTTGCGGCTTCCACACTGGGAATGCCGGGATTGTCCGAGCCGAAGAAGGCGATATTGCCTTCGTTGCCGATGGGCAGGGTGCTGTGGCTGATCCGGTTGTCCACAGCGACACCGATGGTAAGGTGTCCATCCTCCGGAATCAGATCCGTGATCTCAACTTCAAAGGGGAGAAAACCACCCTTATGTGTCATAATAAGTTTCCCATTGATATAAACTTTTGCAACATGAGTTACGGCGTCAAAACGCAATACCTGGCGCTGCCCGTTGTTCCCGCACAAAAGAGCCGGGAGCACCACGGTCCGCTCGTAATAAGCCCAACCGTAATGATTCCGGTAAGCCGGATCATCCTTCTGGTCATTATAAGAAGCCGGCACGGCAATCAAGTCCATTTCCTGCGGTGCCGCCCAGAGATCCTCCGGCTCTGTCTCATCTCCTAATTGAAATTGCCATACTCCTCCCAGATCGATCAAGCTGCGGGAACGGTTCATGATTGGATATAACATGGTAGTCCTCCTTTTACCTTGTGGCCTGTAATTGCGCTTATTATAGGGCAGGACAAAAGGAAAATCCATGTGATTATTTTTAGGAAGTATGTAAATTTTTATGAATCTGGCAAGTCAGTAATTAATGGTGGGTATTCCTATTTTTTTGCAAGGGCGCAAATAGCGCCCCAGCGCCTGGATTTAAAGTAGAAGAGCATGGCAATCATGCCGGTAATAAAGCTGGCGGAAACACTGACCATGGCATATTCGCCATAGCCGGCATACATGATGAGATAAGCGGCAGGGATTCGGACAACCCATAATAGCAGAATATTTACGATGGTGGGATAGCGAATCTCTCCGATACCATTGATAAAGCACATAATGCCATTGAACACGGCGTAGGCCCAGGTGAATGGCAGAACAAGATAAGTATATCGCTGTGCAAAAGCCAATACGGCAGGATCACGGCTGAACAACATTAGCAGAGGACGGCAAAAAGCAGTCACCAGTAATCCCCCTGCAAGGGTGACGATGCCGGAACAGAGCGGTATCTGCCATGCCCCACGGCATAAACGACGGTAGTTCCGGGCACCAAGGTTCTGCCCGGCAAACACAGTAGCCGCAGAAGAATAGGAAGTAATGGCAATATTAGCAATGCCACTGACTTTACCGGCAACAGAGCATCCGGCTACGAAGGTGGACCCAAGCGTGTTATAAAGTGCCTGAAGCAGCACATGACCGACAGAATAAAGTGCGGTATTCAGTCCGAGCGGCAGGCCGATCTTTAACATTTCATGAAGAATAGGAAGGTCAAAACCATGCGCAAAAACAGGAAAATTCATGGCAGGATAAGTATGACGGATGTAGAAGATGCTGAGTATCCAGGACAGAAACAGTGAGGCAGCAGTTGCGATGGCAACACCGGTGACGCCCATTCCTAAACCGGCAGTCAGTATAAGGTCCAGAACAATATTGGTAACGCAGGAAATGCCAAGAAATAACAGCGAAGAAGTACTGTTTCCCAGACCCCGTAAAATGCCTGCGTTAAAGTTATATCCCATATTGCCGAGAATACCTAACGTTGTGATACGCAGATACACAATGGCATAGGGCATGGCATCGGCAGGAACCTTCATCAGCCTGAGAAGGAACGGTCCGGCAGCTACGCCTAACAACGTAAGCGGCAGACTGGCAGCGTACAGAAAAAACACTGCGGTTTGTGCAAGCTTACGCAGTTGATCTGCATCGGAGGCACCTGCCGCTTGTGAAATCAGGATGGATATTCCGGAACCAATGCCAAGAAAGATACACAAAAGAATCTCCAGTGGCTGGGAACTTGTGGCTACAGCGGCCAAAGCGGATGCATCACAGAAATTACCGATGACCAAAGTATCAACGGTTCCGTATAACTGCTGTAAGATATTTCCGATGCAGATCGGCAATGCAAACTGTGCTGCGCGGCCTAAAATAGAACCTTGTGTCATATCGATTTTACTCATATTCATTGACAATCACCCGCTTTGTAAAAATGGAAATATTTAAATTGTAGAATGTAAAAATTCATCAGTTGATACTGATATTCTCCATTGTAATATAATCGTAATGCTACGGAGTATCAGGATGTAGCTTGGTCCTCTTCCGTGTGTAAATTGGAAATTGTCAGTGCATCATATCTCGAAAGCAGAAGCTTCGCATTCGGCGGCAGTACACAGTCTGACAAAAGTACATTTTTGATTTTATGCCCAGGTGCAGTAAAACCATCAATTTCAATGGGGGCAACGGATTCCACTGTGCCGTGCTCCTGTTTTTGCCCGGTCAGATGCAGCCGTTCAAAGTGGAAATCTTCAAAATAAGGCGGCTCTGGAGCAGGAATGCCATCATCATTGTATGGAACAGAATGAATGAGCAGGCGGGGGAAGGTACAGTCGCGTACAGCGACATTGCGCACATATCCACCACGCTTAGGGGTTCCTTTGATTTCAATGCCATTGGAAGAAGCAGCTATATCGCAATCCCAAATTTGCACATCCGCGACACCGCCGGACATTTCACTGCCAATACAGATACCATGACCGCCGTTGCTGTGACAGTCAAATACGCGGATATGTTTTGTAGGACGATTAATGGCATTACCTTCTGGATTCTTACCGGATTTGATGGCAACGGAGTCATCTTCGGTTTCAAAATCCGTTGCAAATAGAGTGCAGTTTGTGGAAGAATCCGGGTCCCAGCCATCGCCGTTCCAAATACCGCTGGAGCGAAGCCTGCAGTGGTCAGTCACAATGTCATCACAGTAGATCATATGTACATTCCATGCTGCACCGTTTTGTAAAGTCAGCCCTGTAATACGAATATGGGAGCAGTTGCTTAAATTAATAAGTCGTCCGCGGACACGTCCCGGAATGGTACGGTCATTCTCACAGGTGGCAACCAGAGCAGCATTTTGGGCAAGATATTCTTTGAGATTTTCCCGTTCGATATCGATCATGCGTTCAGCCAGAACATGCCCACCGCCACTAATGGTTCCTTTCCCATAAAGCAGGATGTTTTCGCAATTTGCACCTGCGGTATGATCAAGCTGTCCGGCGTTTAAAAGACTGCGGTAACATTTCTGCTCCGTGCCTTCAAAGCGGCTCCAGATACGAGGCAGATAATCTGTTGGATCAGAACTTCCCTGTAAAACAGCATCTTTCTCCAGATACACGGACATACAACTATGTAGATCAAGAGCTCCGGTCAGATAGATTCCGGCGGGAAAGTATACTTCGTCATTTGGTCCGCAGTCTGTAAAAGCCTGTTGGAGTGCGGCAGTATTCAGCGTTTTTCCATCACCCACGGCATTGTAGGGCTCTTCCGTTACATAGATGCGGTGCCGTGCAGGTGAGGTACAGATGCGGATACTGCCGATATTGTAGACAGTAACACAATATTCAGTATTGGGTATCAATTCTGTGAATGTATAATGTGTCCGATTTGTGTGAACAGAATGTCCACCATCGAGAGAAACTTCATATACTGTGTCGGCATTGGCATTTTCCGGCTTATTCCAGAACACAGTTGCGGTGTTGGCAGTACAGCGTGCGGACAGTAAAACGGATTCCATAAAAATCCTCCTTTTCTTTTTTACTGCTTTCATTGTAAAAAAAAGCACTGAGAATGTCTATATCAATTATTTTCATTCATGTTAATAATTCCAGCATTATTTTGATTTGCAATGAAAAAACAGGTATTTTCTTCTGGTATAAGTTACAATATATAGAAGAATATGCGATATTCAATATAAATTTATCGAATATCAATAAATTTATATTGACATTCGTATCATAGAGTGATATGTTAAGGCTACCAAGAAGGAAAGAGGTATTCATTATGGAGAAGAAACAATTGTCGGAAAAGGAGCTGCGGGAGAAAAAGTTATCTTTGGCGAAGGGGACAAAGTACCTGCTGGATTTCATGTTCTATTCGGGAATCCTGGTGACGATAAGCCTGCCGCTTAGTCTCAAATACATAGGAAAATATCTGGAGGCGGTGGAGGAGCATTACCTTCCGGCGGTGATCATATTCGCCATCCTGGGTGTACTGGCGTTATTGTTGGTCAATGAACTGCGCAAGATGTTTGGCACGGTGCTTAACGAGAACTGCTTTGTACCGGAAAATGTGGCGAGCCTTAGGAGAATGGGAGACTTAAGCTTTTTCATCGCGGCCATGAGTGCTGTGAGATGTGTGGTGTACCTGACCATTGCCATGCTGGTGATTATTCTGGTATTTATCATTGCAGGCATGTTCAGCAAAGTGCTGGCAATGGTATTTGAAGAAGCCGTGCGCTACAAGGAAGAAAACGACTTAACGATCTAAAAATTCAGTCACGAAGTGATAGAGCGTGTGATATGCGACTATGCAAATGACGCCGGCTGAACGGAAATTCAAAATTAGAAAGGCATCTATTATGGGAATCATTGTAAATCTGGATGTAATGATGGCAAAGCGGAAGATCAGTCTGACGGAACTGGCGAATCAGGTGGATCTGACACAGGCAAATTTATCCATCCTGAAAAATAATAAAGCAAAAGCCATCCGTTTCTCTACACTGGAATCCATCTGTGAGGTACTGCATTGCCAGCCCGGAGACATTCTGGAGTATGTAGAAGACACAATAGAAGAGGAAACCAAATAAAACCTGGAAGGGGGAGATCATAATGCAGGAAAATACAGTAGTACAGGAAACAAATTCAGTGAATCAGGGACAGATTTCCGGGCAGAACGTAGTCCGGGTGGTGGAAAAGACAGAGACTGTGGAGACAAAGCGCTTGCAGGAGCACTATAATTTCTTCGGACCGGTGACGTTTCTCTATGCCGTGTTCTATGCATTTTGTATGTTCCGGAACGGCTCGGGGATCACTTTCCCTTTTTTTCTCGCAGGCACTTTACTGTATTTTGTCTTCTCGCTGTCAAAACTGGAGATTACCTTGAAAAAAGGAAGCGCCTTTTACATGATCAGCATTCTGCTGCTGGGGGTATCCACCTTCTGCACCGACGGATGGGCGATCATAGGTCTGAACAAGCTGGCGGTGTTTCTGCTAGTGATGTGTCTGCTGCTGAATCAATATTTTGATACCACAAAGTGGAAGCTTGGAAAATATGTGGGAAGCATCTGTCAATTGGTGGTTATGAGCTTCGGGGAACTGGGGAAGCCTTTTTCCGATGGCAAAGCCTATTTTCGTGAAAAGGGAAAAGTAAATAAAAAGGTATGGTATGGGCTGCTGGGAGTGGTGATCGCACTGCCCATTCTGCTCATTGCCGCCGGACTGTTAAGCTCTGCCGATGCGGTGTTCCGCAAGATGACAGTGGATTTCATGAACTGGATCCGTCCGGGCAATGTATTTAACGTAGTCATCCGGGTAACGTTTCTGTTCTTTACTTCCTATGCACTGACCTCCTATCTGTGTAAGAGAAGCATCCCGGAGGAAGTGAAGGATCGCAGAAAGGGTGAGCCGGTACTGGCAATTACAATTATGTCACTACTGTCACTTTTATATCTGCTGTTTTCCGGGATTCAGATCTTCGGATTGTTCTTAGGGAAAATGCAGCTGCCGGAGGGCTATACTTACGCACAGTATGCAAGAGAGGGCTTTTTCCAGCTGCTGGCTGTCAGCATTCTGAACCTGATCCTGGTATTGGTGTGCCTCAGCTTTTTTAGGGAGAGTAAGGTACTGAAAGTAATTATGACGATTATGTCATTATGTACTTTTATTATGATCGCGTCCAGCGTAATGCGTATGATCATTTACATCCGGTATTATTATCTGACTTTCCTGCGGATCTTCGTATTGTGGATGCTGACGGTGTTATTTGTCATGTTTATCGGAGTGCTGATCAATATTTACAGGGAAAGCTTCCCACTGTTCCGCTATGGTGTCGTGATGGTGACCGTGCTGTATCTGGCATTGTCCTTCAGCCATCCCGACTATATTATAGCCAGAGTGAATATTGCCAATGCACCCGGCGCGGACGGTACGGGCTGGGAAGAATCTGTGGCGCAGGATTATGGAGATGATTTTTTCGCCGGACCGTTTTTCCGGGGATCGGAATATAATGACTACTCTTATCTGAGTGATCTCAGTGCGGATGCGGCACCGGCCATTATTCCTTATATGGAGAGCCTTGGGTATGATTTTGGCGCCTATGAACTGGAGAACCCTACGGATATTATGAGTGAAAATACGCAGGCTCAGTGGTGGGGGAGTTACCAGCCGAAAGGATTCGGATATTATTACTTTGAACATAATAAGAAGCGTCTGGATCAGACATCTCTGCGGACATTTAATATTTCCAGATATATGGCGCGGAAACAGATAGAGGCAAGAATCGATGGAAAATAAAGAAATGAATACGGAAAAAATAAAGTTTTATAAAAAGCATCCGGTGTTGCTTGCATGGCTGATTTCTATATTTATCGGACTGGGCTATGCGCTTTTTACGATCATAGCCTCTGTTATTCATTATGAGCAAAGAGATTATGTATGGGAGATCATTAAGGCTTTTACAGAAATGTTTACCTGGGCAATTTTAATGGGAGCGGTACTGGTATTTCCTGTGGTGCTGACAATCAGTGAAGTAATCTGCCTGATCTGTGAGGAACGAGGGCACCCGGTGAAGGGAGACTGGCTGTTTGATCAGCATGTATTTTGGCTGGGCGGATTCTATGAAATTTGTTATTTGGGGTTGATTAGGGATGTGACATCCGCTGACTGGCAGACGCAGTTAAGCAATTCCAATAAACATACACCGATTTACAGTGGTTCCATGGTTACTTTTATAGTACTCCTGCTGCTGGCATTTATAGGGTATGAGATTCTGCAGAGCATTCCGCTTCGGAAGCTGCCGCCCCTTGTGACAGTCCTGTCGATTTCAGCAATGTACCTGGGACTGCTGGAGCTGATCCTGTTCACAGTACAGATATTCAAGCCGACGATTTTGCTTGATGGATATTTGCTATTATTTCCACTGTGCTGTGTGCTGCTAGTGGTGCGACTGCTTCTGAAGAAAATACGGGAGTGGAATGCACTGATGCAGAATGCGGAGGCGGAACACTTTGGGACGGGGAAGATTCAGCGGAATCCGGTACTGCGTTGGGGTGACAACATTTTGCGGAAGGCTGCATGGTGGCCGGTGCTGGGACTGGTATTGATGTTCCCGCTGTTGGGGATTCTGATCGCAATCCTCATGCTGTTCGGGCAGGCACCGGATTCTGTGATTAAAGCATTCACGGAGACCAGCGACTGGAACCTGTCTCTCAGGCAGGCACCGCAGAATGTCATGTATGATGAACATTATCTCTGCACGGTAGCTGCCGGCGGTCATGAAAAGGTCGTAAAGCCTATCCGCCTGGGGAGGCGGCATGGGCATGAAGTCATTGTGAACCGTCAGTTGTGCATCGCCAATGCTTTTGAACAGGTGTTGGAAGAACGGACTCCCGGCTTCCACCGGGCACTGCGTCATTTTTATGATACTTACGGGTTCCCTGTGGCGAGACTGATCCACAGTAAATACACGGCGGATCTGGTGTATTTTATCATGAAACCTTTAGAATGGATCTTCCTGTGTGTGCTGTACCTGACGGACGCCCATCCCGAGAACCGCATTGCTGTGCAGTATACCGGCAAGACAGCGGAGCAGGTGGAAGGATAGTGAAATATTAGTGGAAAAAGCTCTCCTTTTTGAATATAATAATATTTGAAAGGGAGGCTTTTTTATATGATAAAAGTGAATTGAACTAAATCGCAATTTGAGGGAGGAAACAGTATGAAAAAGATTATTGCAATGGTTCTTTGTCTTGTGTTGGTTTTTTCATTGGCTGGCTGTGGAAATAATGATCAAAGTTCAGATACGCAGCAAATGACCGAAAACAAAAAGTACTTTGCACAGTTTTCGGGATCTTTTACAGCTACCGTTGAGCAACTCTTGCCTGATTACTGTGCGCTTCCGGGAAAAACGGTTGCCGTAGTTCACTTCTTTCAGACTGCACCCTTTTTACTTCGCTTTCAGGAAGATATGACCGGAAAGCTTGTTGAAGGAACGGTTTATGTGTTTGAGTTCAAAACATTTGAAGTTGAGATTCCGGCTGATGAGAAAAATCCAGATATTTCGGACTATATGTATTCAATAGATGTTACTAATTATAGAGTTGCGGAAGATGGCGAACTCGGCTTGGAGAGCATATCGCCGACTGTTGAAATAATATCGAAGTAAGTAACCGGATTATTTAATAAGAAATCACCGTGGTAAATTCCGATTTACAGAATTGTCTTTTAAGGGGTAATTATACTATTGCACTTAAAAGACAATTTTATTTAGATATTAAAATATATTTATTGCCTTATTAGGAATTATAAGTTATACTTCGCGTATAAGTACATTTCACTTATGAAAATTTCTATGTCAGCGAAAGCTGATGTCCCATCCAATTCCCTAAATTATAGAATCAGGAACTGAACGAAGGCCTGGTGCGTTTTGACATTGTATTCTATGTGCGGATGAAGGATGGACTGTCACAGATCATCATTAATGTGGAAGCACAAAAGGATGAACCCGGCGAATATGAGATCCTGAACCGGGCAGTCTTCTACGTGAGCAGATTGATTTCTTCCCAGAAAGAACGGGATTTTGAGAATTCAAGCTACGATGACATCAAATGTGTCTATTCCATCTGGATCTGTTGAATATCATTATGATAGGTCTTGCAAAGGAACTGCCGGAACATGATGAGACCTACGAGTTACATCGTCTGTTGGGAGCATTATTATACAGAGAGCTTACTATAGATGAGAAGCTGGACATTATAGGAAAGGAATATGATATCCCATTAGAAGAGAATTTCAGAAAGGATATGAGTACTATGTGTAATTTGAGCCAGGGAGTTAAGGAAGAAGGTATCGCAATTGGGCGTGCAGAGGGTGAGGCAGGACTCATTACAAAAATGTATAAAAATGGTCTTTCCATAGAACAGATTGCATCTGCAACAGATAAAACAATAGAAGAGGTAAAGACGATTATTGAGGGAAAAGATAATTGAATAATAAATCGGAAGAGTTGTACATGATGCAACTATGATGCTATAGTATGTTAAGCTTATGCTTGTAATGGACGGGGGAAGCGTTCGGTTACAATAAAATACATAAGGAGAGATACAAAATGAGGGGCAAATTAATTTTTATCACAGGAGTTATGGCACTGGGGCTGTCTGCCTGCGGAGCACAGGGGAGTGATCCGGTGGGAGGGAGTAGTAGTTCAGAGATTATCGGATCCGCAGAGGCTGCGGTAACGGAAGAGAGCACTTCAGAGACTGGTGAATCCATGGAAGCGACAGTATCCACGGAGACTGTTTCCAACACTACGGCATCCACGACAGGTCCTGGTTACGAAGATGAGGACGCATGGCTTCCCTGGGAAGACTACGGGGAATGTTCCAACACTGTGAAAGACTTCTACAATGACGATGAGAAAAAGACCTATTACTACGAAATGGATGAGTTCTATTTTTCCGATGAGAAGTATGCAAAAGTGAATGATTATCTACAGCAGATGTATGAGGAATACAGAGCGCAGTATGAGGAAGAAGGGGAGAATCACACCGGAGCGTATGAGTTAGTGGATGAAACTCTTTCCGAGGGACAGCGGTACGATGATAATTATCTGGTATTCAATGGCATTACTTTAGCGGATGACGAGTATGTCAGCCTGCATTTTAATGACACGGTTTATTATGCAGGAGCAGCGCATCCATTATCCTATTACATACCCGTGACACTCTCCGTTGCCACCGGCGAAGAAGTCACCCCGGAAGAAGTTTTGGGGAAGACCTGGGACGAGATCCGGGCAGCAGGCTCTATTGAAGAAGAAAACGAAGAAAATTTTAATGCCGATTACGGCTTTTACATCACAGAGAAGGAACTGTGCTATCTCTATCGCACTTATTTCTTTGTAGAAGAGATTCGGATTTCCCGGTAAAAGAACCGGATTGAACTGGCAGGGCAGAAGAGGTATACTTATTTCCGGAAACGAACGGAGGTACCGGGATGGAAAAGTTTACCCCTTTAGAGCTTTGCGCAGATATTAAAATCTATGATTATAAGAAAAAAGTAAAATATGATGAGAAATCCCTGGTGATTTTTGAGAAAACAGGGAAAATGATAAAAGCCGGAAAAGAGTGTGAAGGCATGCTTTACACTCTTCCGGCTGATTCTATTGGTTTTTCTCCAATCATATTGGGAAGAGTCAGCGACTATACCTGTGCGGAAAAAATGTTAAAGAAGATGCTGTGTCGATATCTGGGTAAGTCTTCTTTTACGGGATATGGAGAAGGGCTTATTTTTATTCACGAGAAGCTGAACGAAGTGGAAATGAAAGCCTATTTCGATCTTCTGTATCAGGCGGGAGCCAAAAATGTGGTCTATGCAGATGAATCCGTGCAGGGAATTCCCGAAGGCCCCCCCTGGGAGGATGTCATCTGGGGAATGAAGAATACATATAAAAATCTTCGTTTCGCCGTGGAGATCACCAAGGAACAGCCCATGGATTACCTCAGATATTCTCTGGCGGAACTGGCAGAAAACTGTAAGCGGTGGGGACTGGAAGAAGAATATAACAAAAGAGTAACGGAGAAATAAAGAAATGGTATTGGATGTATTAGGATTACTGGCAGCCTGCTCGTATGCGTTGGACTGTGTAGAGGCGGAGCTGGTGCATGTGGCCAGCAAACATGCGAAGCGTGTGGCCTATATGAGTGTCTGCATGGCAGAACAGTTGGAAATCAGCGGAGAGAGCCTGCAGGATCTGGCAGCATGTGCCCTGCTTCATGATAATGCACTGACACAGTATATTCAGGAAGAATTACATAAGGATGTTGCAAACGTTCCGCAAGCTTCTCAGGTAGGAATTCACTGTACCCTGGGTGAAAAAAATATACAGAGACTTCCCTTTCATACGGATGTGAAGAATGTAATTCTGTATCACCATGAAAATGCCAATGGGAGTGGACCGTTTGGAAAAACATGGGAAGAGATTCCGGTTTTTTCCCGCATCATTCATTTAAGCGATCTGTTGGACCGGGCATACGGTGCAAAGGGCTTTACGGAGGATATTTTCAATAAAGCTTGTGGATATCTTCACAAAAATGAAGGAACCGTTGTGGACAAAGAATGTGTGGATGCTTTCTTACAGGCGTTTCCCCTGCCGCATTTTCTGACGCTGGGAGAGGATAGCTTTGAGAAAAGTCTGTGGGAGAAGATTCCCCGTATCAAACAGGAGTTGAGTTTTGCACAGATCAAGGAACTGGCCCGTTTTTTTGCACAGATCGTTGATTACAAGTCACCCTTTACCAGCACCCATTCCATTGGTGTGGCGGAGGATGCGGAGCGCCTAAGCCGCTATATGGGCTTTGATGAAGAGACCGTGCAGAAAATGTACCTGGCGGGCGCTTTACATGATATCGGAAAAGTGGCGGTAGGTAATGAGATCCTGGAGAAGCCGGGAAGGCTTACGGAGGACGAATTTGCTGTGATGAAACATCATGCGGCATATACCTATTATATTCTGTCAGGCGTAGATGATTTTGACGAGATCCGCGACTGGGCGGCATTTCACCATGAGCGGCTGGACGGAACTGGATATCCTTTCGGGAAGACCGCCGCAGAACTGAACACGCAGGAGCGCATGATGGCCTGTATAGACATCTATCAGGCACTGACTGAAAGCCGTCCCTATAAACAGGGCATGCCTTACGAAAAAGCTTGTGAGATTCTGCGGGATATGGCGAATAAGGGCTGGCTGGATGAAACGATCGTGAAGCAGGTCGAAGACTGCTTCCGGGGATAAAAGATGTGAGGGCGATTATTGCAGAATCAAATTTGAAATTTGATTTGCGATTCCTCCGACGGAAGGAATCGTCTGCGGAATGGAGATTAGTATGAGGCATATGCAAAAAACAGCTTATTACCATCTTCCTGGTCTGTTTGAATTCTATGAACTATACCGGATATTTCTGCCATTATTCCGGGAACACCGGGAATATTTTTACGACTGGTGCGATATTGGTTCCATCTATGGTGCCACGCCGGACTGCATCTGGGGCGGCGGCCGCATTTCGCTGGAGGATCACGATGCAAGAAAAGTGCTGGCGTTGTTACAGGAATACGGCATTTCAGCACGTCTGACCTTTAGTAACTCCCTTCTTCGCGAGGAACATCTTTCGGACAGAAAATGCAATGAACTCTGTGCCTTGTTTGCGGAAAATGCAGAGCCGGAGAATGGTGTGATCGTCCATTCAGACCTGTTGATACAGTATCTGAGAAGTCATTATCCGGAACTTTATCTGGTATCCTCCACCACAAAGGTTCTGACAGATTTTGAAGCGTTAAAAAAGGAGATCAACAGAGACGATTTTCGCTATGTTGTACCGGATTTCCGCCTGAACAAGGCTTATGAAAAATTAAATATGCTGACAGAACCACAGAAAGGAAAAGTGGAATTTCTGTGCAATGAATGCTGCTATTTTGGCTGTAAGGACAGGAAGGAATGTTACGAAGCCGTCAGCCGCAGGAATCTGGGAGAGGAGTCGGATTTTAGCTGTACTTCGCCGGGAGCGGAGGAAGGCTATCGTTTCTCCAAAGCCATGAAAAATCCCGGATTTATCAGCGTAGAAGATATTCAGAAGATCTATCTGCCCATGGGATTTCCCAATTATAAGATCGAAGGCCGGGGATTGGGCAGTGCACTGGTTCTGGAATTTTTACTGTACTATATGACGAAACCGGAGTACCAGCTGCAGGTCAGAGAAGAAATCTATTTAGATAATATGTTAGATTTATTTTAATAAGGAGTACTATTATGGATCATGTCCGGAATGCGGTGTGTTTAAGAAAATCAACAAATTCCGTACAAAAAGCATGATTGGAAGTTTTTGTACGGAATTTGTTATTTTGTCTTCTTTACCACAAAACACAAGAAAGACTTAAGGTGGTGAATTACTTCTGATGCTTATTCGCCAAAGCAGCTTCCACGAATCCCTTAAACAGAGGATGAGGTCTGTTGGGTCTGGACTTGAGCTCGGGATGTCCCTGGGTGGCTACGAAGAAGGGATGTTCGGTGAGCTCGCACATTTCCACGATACGTCCGTCGGGGGACAGACCGGATAGACGCAGACCGTGTTCGGTGAGGACGGCACGATAATCGTTGTTCACCTCGTAACGATGACGATGTCTCTCAGAGATGTTCTCCTGTCCGTAGAGCTGATAAGCACGGGAATCCTTATCCAGTACACAAGGGTATGCACCCAGTCTTAAGGTGCCGCCGATATCCTCGACACCGCTCTGATCCGGCATCAGAGCGATCACAGGATGTGTAGTGTTAGGATCCAGTTCCACACTGTGGGCATCTGTATACCCGATGACATTTCTTGCATATTCTACGATGGTCAGCTGCATTCCCAGACACAGTCCCAGGAAGGGAACCCCATGGGTTCTTGCATACTGAATCGCCAGGATCTTGCCTTCGATACCCCGGGAACCGAAACCGCCGGGTACCAGGACGCCGTTGCAGTCACCTAACAGTTCTTCCACATTTTCAGGCGTTACTGTCTCGGAGTCGATCCATTTGATATGTACCGTAGCATGATTGGTGATACCGCCATGCTTCAAAGCCTCCACGACACTGATATAGGCATCATGCAGGGAGACATATTTTCCGACCAGAGCCACCTGCACTTCATCGGTGGGATGACGCAGATCCTCCACCATCTTCTTCCAGTCTGTCAGATCCGGTTCCGGACAATCCAGATGCAGACATTCACAGGCTACCTGTGCCAGATGCTCTTTTTCCATAGCTAACGGAGCCTCATACAGATACTCCACATCCAGATTCTGCAATACATGACTCTGAGGCACGTTACAGAACAAAGCAATCTTGTCCTTGATGGACTGATCCAGAGGATGCTCACTTCTGCAGACGATGATATCCGGCTGGATGCCCATGCCCTGCAGATCCTTAACACTGGCCTGGGTAGGCTTGGTCTTCAGTTCCTGAGAAGCGCTCAGATAAGGAATCAGCGTTACATGGATCAGAATGGCATTATCATGGCCTACCTCATGCTGGAACTGACGAATGGATTCCAGGAAAGGCTGGCTTTCGATGTCACCTACGGTACCGCCGACCTCGATGATGGCGATGCGAGTCTCATCGTCGGTAAAGTTGCGGTAAAAGCGGCTCTTGATCTCATTGGTGATATGGGGGATGACCTGTACAGTACCTCCGCCGTAATCACCGCGACGCTCCTTCTGCAATACGGACCAGTATACCTTACCGGTGGTAACGTTGGAATTTTTATCCAGATTCTCATCAATAAAACGTTCATAATGTCCCAGGTCCAGATCGGTCTCCGTGCCATCCTCTGTGACGAATACTTCTCCGTGCTGGATCGGGTTCATGGTGCCGGGATCAATATTAATATAAGGATCGAATTTCTGCATGGTTACTTTGTAACCTCTTGCTTTTAACAGTCTTCCCAGGGAAGCTGCGGTAATTCCTTTTCCCAGACCGGATACGACTCCTCCGGTCACAAACACATACTTTACTGCCATAATGTTCTCCTCCTTTTGATATAGTAACTATTCAGTTCCATCGCAAAACCGCTCTTTCAGAGTTTTTCTGAATAACATGCCTGCATGTTATTTGCTCATGGTGGTTACTTCGTTCTGTAAATAGTTATGCATATAAAAAGAGCGAGGAACTCCCCTTGGGGAGCACCTTCGCTCAATAACTGCCATAATTTATAGTAGAATGACAAAATATTTAGTTGTGATACAGCTTCTGGTTCTGATAATGAGGTTCGCATGTCAGATTTACACCTAATTTGCGGAAGGTATTCATGTCGATCTGGGACAGGATCACGCTGGAGTGCACTTCGGAACCTTTCAGGTTCTTCAACTGCTCTACAGCAGCCTTCGCGGTATCATCCGTAGCTGCACAGATGGAAAGGGCGATCAGCGTTTCATCTGTATGCAGCCTGGGATTGCGGTTCCCCAGGTAGTTCGTCTTCAGATCCTGGATAGGACCGATGGCGGTAGGTGAGATCAGCTGTACTTCGTCCGGAATGCCGGCCAGAGCCTTTAAGGCATTTAATAATAATGCAGAAGAAGCACCCAGCAGAGTACTGGTCCGTCCGGTGAGGACTCTGCCGTCCGGAAGCTGGATCGCAGCTGCCGGTTCCCCGGTGGTCTCTGCTTTGATATTGGCTGCACTGACTACTGCACGATCGTCGATGGTGACACCTGCCTGCTTCATCAGAAGCTCAAGCTTTAAGATCTGGTCGTCACTGGCGGTACCCTGGCGCTTCTGGCACAGAGTGTGGTAGTAGCGGCGGATGATTTCCTGTTTGGCGGCGTCACGGACAGCTTCATCATCGACGATACCGAAGCCTGCCATATTGACACCCATGTCAGTAGGAGACTTGTAAGGGCAGCTACCCATGATCTTCTCGAACATAGCGCTGACTACGGGGAAGATCTCCACGTCACGATTGTAATTGATCGTGGTCTCACCGTAAGCCTCCAGGTGGAACGGATCAATCATATTGACATCGTTTAAGTCTGCGGTAGCGGCTTCATAAGCCAGGTTCACCGGATGCTTTAACGGAATATTCCAGATCGGGAAAGTCTCATACTTGGCATAACCGGCTTTGATGCCTCTCTTGTATTCGTGATACAGCTGGGAGAGACAGGTAGCCATCTTGCCGCTTCCCGGTCCGGGAGCAGTAACGACTACCAGAGAACGGGATGTTTCAATATAATCATTTTTACCGTAACCTTCATCGCTTACGATGAAAGGAATATTGGAAGGATATCCGGGAATGGAATAATGGCGGTATACCTTCATTCCCAGCGACTCCAGTTTTTTCTGATAAGCAATGGCACTGGGCTGTCCGGCAAAACGGGTCAGACATACGCTGCCGACATACAGACCATAGCCACGGAATGCATCGATCAGACGTAATACATCCAGATCATAAGTAATGCCTAAATCGGAACGGACTTTATTTTTTTCGATATCCGCTGCATTGATGACGATGACGATTTCGGCCTCGTCCTTTAACTGTGCCAGCATATTGATCTTACTGTCCGGATGGAAACCGGGCAGAACGCGGGAAGCGTGATAATCATCGAACAGCTTGCCTCCAAACTCCAGATACAGCTTGCCACCGAACTGTGCAATGCGCTCCTTAATCTTCTCAGACTGCATGCTGAGATATTTGTCATTGTCAAAACCTACTTTGTACATTGCTGAAACCTTTCTCTACGGATCTTTGCAACTAAAATCCCATGATGTTCTATTATAGTTTAGTGTTTCCCAAAAATCTACTGGAAAGTAAAAAAATTTTGGAAATCATTATTATATCTAACAATTTTGGGCAAATAATCACATAATGAGCAATTTTAAACAAAGCGTTCCTTTTCTATAATGAAATTACAAAAAACCAGAACAAAAAAGTTCTGAAAAAGCAGAAGACGATATACTCTGGGTGGACAGGATGTTACCGTGCGTGGAGCCTTAGCTACCCTGGCAGACGGAACTATTGCCGGAAGTGCCACGAATCTGTATGACTGTATGCGAAAAGCTGTGGAGATGGGCGTACCGAAGGAACAGGCCATCCGGGCAGCCACAATGAACCCGGCTGTCAGCATCGGAGTCCGGGACGAGGTCGGATCCCTGGAAGCAGGCAAATATGCGAATATCGTGATTGCCGACAAAGAGTTGCATCGCCGTCAGGTCATTCTGAAAGGCGTGATTCTATAATTGTTTGTTGTGCCCGGAAGTTCGTTTTTTGCGAATTCCGGGCATTTGTCTGTAGCCACAGAGATATGCTGTCTTTCATATTTTTTTCATATTTGAACTATTGATTTATCAATAAGTTATCTCTATAATGAAATAGATTGTAAGGATCCGGATAGATGTGAAAATATCATTTTTCAACGTTTTCCTGAATCATTGCGATATGTTTGCTGTCTCAGAACAAAGGAAGCTGGAGACAATAGAATAAAGATAGAAAATGGAGATGACATGAGAAAATTAATTGAGTCATATAATAACGGCTATGGCCCGGGCAACGGAGGCAATGGCAACGGTGCTCCCGGCAGCGGCAGCAATGGTGGGAACGGCAATAATGGTAATGGAGGCAACGGCAACCGTCCGCCGAAGCGCCCCAGTATTCTGATGCTGATCCTGTCGGGGCTGATGACGGTGATCGTTGTACTGATGTTGTATAATGCGTTCTTCGGCACTAATACCGGAACGGAAGTATCTTATACCGATTTTCTGAAGGATCTGGAAGCGGACAAGGTCGCTGCAGTGGAAGTCAATAAGGAAAGCGGTGTGGTGACGGTACAGCTGAAGCAGGAGGCAGCAGCTACCCCGGCACCGGGCAGTTATGTCAGTTTCTATGGAATTACCCAGAAGGTGACACAGTCTCAGACCATATATTATACAATGCTGATGGAGGATCTGGATACCCTGACGGCCAGATTGCAGGAGCATGATGTACAGGGAAACCGTGTGACCAGTAATACCTCCAATTTCCTGATGGAAATTCTGGTAACTGTGGTGCTGCCGGTGGTGCTGATCTGGGTGGCAGCCGGATTCCTGTTCCGGAAAATGGGCGGCAGCGGAGGTCCCATGGGCGTCGGCAAGAGCAATGCCAAAGTATATGTGCAGAAAGAGACCGGCGTCACGTTCAAAGATGTGGCCGGCGAAGATGAAGCAAAAGAATCTTTGGTGGAGGTCGTGGATTTTCTGCACAATCCACAGAAATATTCCAAAATCGGTGCAAAGCTTCCCAAAGGTGCACTGTTAGTTGGACCTCCCGGAACCGGTAAGACATTGCTGGCAAAAGCAGTGGCAGGAGAGGCTCATGTGCCGTTCTTCTCTCTGACGGGTTCAGACTTTATTGAATTGTATGTAGGTGTGGGCGCTAGCCGTGTCCGCGACCTGTTCAAGGAAGCAACCAAGAATGCTCCCTGTATCGTATTTATCGACGAGATCGATGCCATTGGCCGCAGCCGTGATTCCAAGTACGGCGGAGGCAATGAAGAGCGGGAACAGACATTGAACCAGTTACTGTCTGAGATGGATGGCTTCGACAGCTCTAAGGGTATTTTAATCCTGGGTGCTACGAACCGTCCGGAGATCCTGGACAAGGCGCTGCTTCGTCCCGGTCGTTTTGACCGCCGGATTATTGTAGACAAGCCGGATCTCAAAGGACGTGTAGAGATTTTGAAGGTACATTCCAAGGATGTGAAGATGGATGAGACCGTGGATCTGGATGCTATTGCACTGGCAACCAGTGGTGCGGTAGGTTCTGATCTGGCCAATATGATCAACGAGGCTGCCATCAATGCGGTTAAAGAAGACAGAGAATTCGTCAGCCAGAAGGATCTGTTCGCAGCAGTGGAACAGGTGCTGGTAGGTAAGGAGAAAAAGGACCGCATCATGAGCAAGGAAGAGCGTCGTATCGTATCCTATCATGAGGTCGGTCATGCACTGATCAGTGCCCTGCAGAAAAATTCCGAGCCGGTGCAGAAGATTACGATTGTACCCCGTACCATGGGTGCACTGGGATATGTCATGCAGGTACCGGAGGAGGAAAAATACCTCAACACCGAGGCAGAGCTTCGGGATATGCTGGTAGGACTGGTGGGCGGACGTGCCGCTGAGGAAGTGGTATTTGATACCGTGACCACAGGTGCAGCCAATGATATTGAAAAAGCTACTTCTATTGCCCGTAACATGATCACACGATACGGTATGAGCAAGCGCTTTGGGCTCGTGGGTCTGGCTACCGTAGAGAGCCAGTATCTGGAGGGCAGAACCGCATTAAATTGTAGCGATGAGACTGCAGCGGCCATTGACGAAGAAGTCGTTGCTATGATCAAGGAGAGCTACGATCAGGCATTGCAGATGCTTCGTGAGAACAGAGACCTGATGGATAAGCTGGCAGCGTTCCTGATCGAGCGTGAGACCATCACCGGTAAGGAATTTATGGAGATCTTCCGCAGAGAGAAGGGACTGCCTGAGCCGGAGGAGAAGGATGTTTCCCAAGCAGGGATGAAGAACGTTACAAAGACATCGGATGCAGGCAGTGCTACAAAGGGCAGCAACGTGGATGTGAGTATTGGAGAACAGGTTATGACCTCCACGGATCCGACCTTCAAGCCTCTGACGTTCGGGGACAGCCTGCAGGAAGCGAAGGAGCAGACTGCGTCTGCAGCGGATGCGGAAAATAAGACTACTGAATCTGCAAAAGAAGAGACTTCCGCACAGGAGACAACTACCCGGGGAGCCAATGAGAAGGAGCCAACAGAGCAGAAAAACGATGCTTCTGAAGAGTCTCAGGATCCCAAGGATCCTCCCCAGGGACCGGTAGGATTGTTCTCCCATGGAACTTTATAGTATATATAAAATGATGTCGGAGTCATAAGCCCCCCCGACTTTGATGCCTACGGATTGCTCCGTGTTACGCATTCACACTTCTCCGCTCCGCTTCGGTCCGTGCTAAACATGTGCCACTGGTACATGGCACCCACCCCAATATTTGCGTATCGTGGGACTGGTATCTATAAAACAGAGTAATTAGCAAAGAGCATTGGTCAAGTGACTGATGCTCTTTTAACAGGGCTCATTTTTGAGCAAAACCGCTACTTCATGGCTTTTCTGAATAACATGCTTGCATGTTATTTGCTCATGGTGGTTACTTCGCCATATAAAACTGCTTATCTGCCTGAATGCAAGCATTCACAGAACGCAGTTTTGTATGGCTCTGAATAGTTACAATTTTTAGATACAAATGTGAACTCCGGGTTGATTATTTTGCAATAATGCTTTATCATAATAAAGTGTCGGGAGTTTCCTGACAGACTGCACAGGCAGTCAGAGTGCAATGAGGAGGTATTACCAATATGTTAAAACAATTATCCATTTACGCTGAAAATAAAAAAGGAGCCCTGCAGACTATGACCAATGCGCTGTATGAAGCCGGTATCAATATCTGGGGTTCCGTTACCAACGACGGTGCGGAGTACGGCATCAACCGTATGGTTGTCTCCGATCCCGACAAGGCAAAAGAGGTTCTCACAGAGAAGGGCTACCTCTGCCGTTTTGTGGATGTCCTGGCTGTAGAGATCGAAGATAAGCCCGGTGCACTGAATACCCTGCTGACAGCTCTCTTAGACAGCAATGTCAATGTGGACTATACCTACCTGTCCTTTAACCGTGATTCTTCCACCCCCGTCATGATCCTGCATACCGCAGATCCTGAGGAAGTGGAGATCTGTCTGAGGGCCAAAGGATTTAAGATGGTATAGCACCTGCGTACGTTCTGTTTTTTCATAATATCTGTACACCATAGGCATTTCTATTGCTTTGGTGCAAATCGCATCAAAATAGCAAAATCAGTACAAAAAACGTCTAAATCAAACATTTTTTGTACTGATTTTATCATTTTTCCCATTTTAGCGAAAATAAGCTCTTCTAAAAGGCCAAAATCTCCTTTTTTTGTATTTTTTTAGTGAAAAACGGCGTTTTTAATACAAACAGAACTCCCGGAGCGGCAGACGACCGGTTTAAGGCTCCACCATGAGCCGCATCACGGCAAAAGTAAAAACCGTGATTTGTGCGCAAACGCCCATTGCTGTCTTCACTATGCTTACACATGGCTATACTTACAAATTACAATATAAAAATCCCTTGTTGTATTTTTCTCCAGAATCGGTATGATAGAAGCAGGTGAGGAAATATTTATGTTTAATGTCGAAGAGGAATTAAAAAAGCTTCCCCGCAAGCCGGGAGTGTATATCATGCGTGATGACAAGGATGTCATTTTATACGTGGGAAAAGCCATAAACCTGCACAACCGTGTAAGGTCTTATTTTCGAGAAAATATCGGCAGAGGTCCGGCCATTGACCAGATGGTGTCGCTGATCACCCGATTTGAATATATTGTGACGGATTCGGAACTAGAAGCATTAGTGCTGGAGAATAACCTGATCAAGGAGAATTCACCGAAATATAATACCCTGTTAAAGGATGACAAGACGTATCCTTATATTAAAGTGACAGTGGGTGAGGACTATCCAAGGATCCTGTTTTCCCGTACCATGAAAAAAGATAAATCCCGCTATTTCGGTCCCTATACCAGCGCTGCAGCGGTGAAAGATACCATTGAACTGCTGAACAAACTGTACCAGCTCCGTACCTGTAACCGGGTGCTGCCCAGGGATATAGGAATCGAGCGCCCCTGCCTGAACTATCATATCAAGCAGTGTCTGGCACCCTGCCAGGGATATGTGAGCAAAGAGGAATATAGACAGCAGGTGGCAGGTGCACTGGAATTCCTGAATGGTAATTACAGTCCGATCCTGAAGGATCTGGAGGAGAAGATGAAGAAAGCCGCAGAGGCTATGGAATTTGAGGATGCTGCCAGATACCGTGACCTGCTCTCCAGTGTACGACAGGTATCCCAGAAACAGAAGATCACCGAGGGCGTCGGTGAAGATAAAGATATCCTGGCGCTGTACCAGGATGAGACGGAAGCGGTGGTACAGGTATTTTTTGTCCGGGACGGCAAGCTGATCGGCAGGGAACATTATTATATGACACATGTGCCGGAAAACAACAAGCCGGCAATTTTACAGGATTTTGTAAAGCAGTTCTATGCTGGAACCCCATTTATCCCCAGAGAGCTGATGCTGCAATATGAGATCGAGGATGCGGAACTTATTGAGAAATGGCTGTCGGAGCGAAAAGGCAGTCGTGTCTATCTGAAGGTGCCTAAGATCGGCAGCAAGGAAAAACTGGTGGAGCTGGCGGCGCAGAACGCAAAACTGGTATTGTCCCAGGACAGAGAAAAATTAAAACGTGAGGAAGGCCGTACTATCGGTGCAGTGAAAGAGATCTCAGATCTGTTAAAGCTGCCGTTAACCGGCACTGCCCGGATGGAAGCCTATGATATTTCCAATATCAATGGTTTTGAAAATGTAGGTTCTATGGTAGTCTATGAAAAGGGCAGACCCAAGCGCAGCGATTACCGTAAATTCAAGATCAAAAGTGTCTCCGGTCCGGATGATTATGCCTGCATGAGGGAAGTACTGACGAGGCGGTTCCGACACGGCATGGAAGAGAGCAGAGAACTGGAAGAACAGGAGATGGATCAGGAGTATGGCAGCTTTACCAAGTTCCCGGATCTGATCCTCATGGACGGCGGCCGCGGACAGGTGAATATCGCACTGTCCGTACTGGAAGAATTAGGAATTGACATTCCGGTCTGCGGTATGGTCAAGGATGACAACCACCGTACCAGAGGCCTGTATTATCATAATATCGAGCTTTCGATCGATACCCATTCGGAAGGGTTCAAGCTGATCACCAGAATCCAGGATGAGGCTCACCGCTTTGCCATTGAGTATCACCGCTCCCTGCGCAGCAAGACACAGGTGAAATCCGTACTGGATGATATCCCGGGAGTGGGACCCGCCAGACGAAAAGCCCTGATGAGACACTTTAAGTCACTGCAGGAGATCCGGCAGGCAACGGTGGAGGAACTGATGGAAATCCCCGAGATGAATGAGCGCACAGCACAGGAGATTGTAGCCTTTTTCGCTTCACAGAAGCGACCGCCTGTGGTACAATGATAACTATTCAGAATAGTTAGTTTTATGTTATACAATTAATGAGGCGGGGAACCTTCGGGAAAAAATGCAGGGGTGGGTTTTTCGCAGAAAGGTATGGAAATTAGTATGGCAAGTGTAAGTTTGACCCGTGTAATTGAGAAAATGAAATTAGAAAATCTCACACCGGAGATCGATGTGAAGCATGTGAAGATCACGCAGCCGGATATCAACCGTCCGGCGCTGCAGCTGGCAGGATATTTCGAACATTTTGATGCCACGCGTCTGCAGATTGTTGGATTTGTGGAATATACTTATATGGAGGGACTGACAGATGAGATCCGCAGGGAGGCGTATGAGAAGCTGATGGCCTATGACATTCCCTGTATCGTGTTCAGCCGTGACCTGAAACCGGATCCTATATTCCTGGAAACTGCGATCAGACATCAGATCCCGGTATTATCTACGAAAAAGTCCACCTCTGATTTTATGTCTGAGATCATCCGGTGGTTAAATGTCAAGCTGGCTCCCTGCATCTCTGTACACGGTGTACTGGTGGATGTCTATGGTGAAGGCGTTCTGATCACCGGCGAGAGCGGCATCGGTAAATCCGAGGCAGCACTGGAGCTGATCAGAAGAGGTCATCGTCTGGTAACCGATGATGTGGTAGAACTCCGCAAGGTCAGCGATGATACGCTGGTGGGTTCTGCACCGGATATCACAAAGCACTTCATTGAATTGCGCGGTATCGGCATCGTGGATGTCAAGGCACTGTTCGGTGCATTGTCCGTAAAAGATACTCAGACTATTGATCTGGTCATCCGCCTGGAAGACTGGGATAAGGACAAAGAATACGACAGACTGGGACTGGAAGAGAATTATACCGAATATCTGGGAAATAAGGTAGTATGTCACAACATCCCGATCCGTCCCGGACGGAATCTGGCAGTTATCTGCGAGACGGCGGCTATCAACCACCGTCAGAAGAAGATGGGTTACAATGCAGCAAAAGAGCTGTACACCCGTGTACAGAACTCTCTGGCAAAAAGACGTGAGGAGGACGAGGATGATGAGTAAATATGCATTTGGAGTAGATGTGGGTGGAACCACAGTGAAATTAGGACTGTTCAATGACGAAGGACAGGTGCTGGACAAATGGGAGATTCCTACCGTCAAGGATAATGGCGGAGAAAAGGTGCTGCCGGATATCGCAGCCTCCATCAAAAATAAAATGCAGGAAAAAAATATCACTGCGGCAGACCTGGTGGGCGTGGGAATCGGTGCCCCCGGTGCAGTAAATGCCGAAGGCTTCATGGTCAACGGTGCTGTTAATATCGGCTGGGGATCTTTTGATCTTTCTGAAACGTTGAAAAAAGAACTGGATCTGCCTGTTACCGTGAAGGCAGGCAACGATGCCAATGTAGCAGCTCTGGGTGAAATGTGGCAGGGCGGCGGTAAAGGCTACTCCAACCTGGTAGCCGTTACCTTAGGAACCGGCGTCGGCGGCGGCATTATCATAGGTGGGAAAATACTTACAGGTACCAACGGTGCCGGTGGCGAGATCGGGCATATCCATATAGAAGATAATGAGACAGAAGTTTGTGGATGTAAGAATAAAGGCTGTCTGGAGCAGTATGCATCTGCTACCGGAATTACCCGCCTGGCGAACAGACGCCTGGCAAAAGACGATACACCCAGCATTCTGCGTGACGGTGAGATCTCTGCCAAAACGGTATTCGATGCAGTTAAGGCAGGGGACAAAGTAGCAATTGAGATCGCAGAACAGTTTGGAGAATATCTTGGCAAGGGACTTGCCGCAGTAGCCAGCGTAGTTGACCCCCAGATTTTTGTCATCGGCGGCGGTGTGTCCAAGGCCGGAGATGTTTTATTCAAATACATAGAGCCTTCTTATAAGAGATGTGCTTTCGGACCCTGCAAGCAGGCAAAATTCGCCCTGGCCAAGCTGGGAAATGATGCCGGAATCTACGGTGCTGCAGCACTGGTATTAAAGTAGGCCTGTTTGGAATAACTATAATAAAAAGAAAGAGCGGCCTGATATACATGATAAGTGCAGCAGTGATAGAAGCATTAAAAGAAATCGTACCGGCAGATAAAATTCTGTTACAAGAACCGATGAAATTGCATACGACCTTCCGGATTGGAGGACCTGCAGACTGTCTGATTTATCTGGAAAATGAGGAACAACTCTGTAAAATGCAGAAGTATCTCCGGTTGGTGGATGCACCTTATACCGTGATTGGAAATGGAAGCAATCTGCTGGTCAGTGACAGCGGCTATAGTGGAATTGTCCTGGTGATCGGAAAATACATGAGCAGAATCACAGTGACGGATGGATGCCTGGAAGCGGAAGCCGGAGCCCTGATGAGCCAGGTGGCGAAGACAGCAAAAGAATATGGACTTGCCGGACTGGAATTCGCAGCTGGAATTCCGGGTACCATAGGCGGTGGAGTTGTGATGAATGCCGGTGCCTACGGCGGTGAAATGAGCCAGGTAGTAGCAACCGTAACTGTGGTCAATCGAAACGGAGAAATCATGGAACTGGATAACGGTACCATGGAATTCGGCTACCGCACCAGCGTGATCCAGAATCAGCCATTTGTTGTCACAAAAGTGACGTTTCGTCTGCAAAAAGGAGATCCGGAAGAAATTGCAGCCAAAATGGCGGATCTGGCCCGGCGGCGCAGGGAGAAACAACCGTTGGAATATCCCAGCGCAGGAAGTACCTTTAAACGTCCCGAGGGGCATTTTGCAGGACAACTGATCATGGAGGCAGGACTGCGGGGTTACTCTGTAGGAGGAGCCAGGGTATCTGAAAAGCATTGTGGTTTTATCATTAATACGGGAAATGCTACCGCAGAAGATGTAAAAGATGTGATCTGGGAGGTTCAGAGAAGGGTAAAAGAGCGTTTTCACGTAGATCTGGAACCGGAGATCAAATTTATGTAACTGTTCAGAGCCTTGTCGTTCAGGGAAAACCTGTAGAGGTGATTTTTCGAATGTGATTCTGAATCGTTACGTATAGAATGTGAAGTGAGAGGTGCATATGAGATTTGTAGTAGTGACAGGAATGAGCGGAGGAGGAAAAAGAACCGCATTAAAGCTTCTGGAGGATGCCGGATTTTATTGTGTGGATAATCTTCCGGTATCCCTGGTGGAGAAGTTCGTTGAGCTGATCGCCATGCCCGGCAGTGAGATCAGTAAAGTTGCTTTGGGACTGGATGTCCGGGCTGATCAGAATTTTACGGATGCAACCCGGATCTTGGAACAGTTAAAGGAAAAAGGCTACAAATTTGAAATATTGTTTATGGACTCCGATGATGCTGCTCTGATAAAACGGTATAAGGAGACCAGACGTGTGCACCCTCTTGCAGCAGACGGCAGAGTGGAGGACGGTATTCACAAAGAACGCAAGATCCTGGAGACAATCCGCAAGAATTCAGATTATGTGATCGACACTTCCAATTTGCTGGTAAGAGAACTGAAAGAAGAGTTGGACCGCATTTTTGTACAGAATGAAGAATACAATAGTCTTATGGTTACGGTCATGTCCTTTGGATTCAAACACGGAATTCCGGCAGATGCGGATCTGGTATTTGATGTGAGATTTTTGCCTAACCCTTATTATATAGAAGAATTGAAACCGCAGACCGGAAATGATAAAGGGGTACAGGATTATGTGATGAGCTTTCCGGAGACCGGGATTTTCCTGGACAAGCTGACGGACATGATCCAGTTCCTGATCCCAAACTATATCAAAGAAGGAAAATATCGTCTGGTCATTGCAATCGGATGTACCGGCGGCAAGCATAGAAGCGTTACACTGGCGAATAAATTGTATGAACGTATGAAGGCAGAAGGTCATTACGGAATTAAGCTGTATCATCGTGATGTACCCAGAGAAGGAATATAGCATGTCGTTTTCTAGTGAGGTAAAGGAAGAACTGGCAAAGCATATCAGTCCGGCGAGACATTGTCAGATCGCTGAGTTGGCTGCTATCATGCACTTTAGTGGTCAATATGGGCGCTCCGGAGATGGGAACTTCATGATTGGTTTCCAGACGGAAAACGAGGCGGTTGTCAGAAAAGGCTTTACATTATTGAAAAAAACATATAATATAGATACTGATGTTAAAATCAGCGAGGAACAGATGCGGAGTGTGATCGATAAGATCGGGGATCTGTCGGAGCCTGTGAGCCCTCTGCTGATTAAGAATTCCTGCTGTCAAAGGGCATTTTTAAGAGGAGCTTTTTTATGCATTGGTTCCATGAGTGATCCGCAAAAGAGTTATCATCTGGAATTTGTGTGTACTGATGAGGATAAAGCCAGACAGCTGCAGAGTGTGATACAGGGATTTGATATAGAAGCCAAGATTGTGATTCGGAAGAAGTATTATGTGGTCTATCTGAAGGAAGGATCCGGAATTGTGGATCTTCTGAATGTATGCGAGGCTCCCATTGCTCTGATGAAGTTGGAAAACTTGAGAATTGTGAAAGAAATGCGCAATTCCGTAAATCGTAGAGTAAACTGTGAGACCGCCAATATTACCAAAACGGTAAATGCGGCGACCAGACAGATAGAGGATATTGAATATATCCGGGATCACTACGGACTGGAGAACTTGCCGGAAGCACTGCGTCAGATGGCAGAAGTCAGACTGGAGAATCCAGATGCTCCGCTGAAGGAACTGGGAGAATACCTGGATCCGCAGGTGGGAAAATCCGGAGTGAACCATAGACTACGCAAACTCAGTGAATTGGCAGATAGAATCAGGACGTAAAAGAGGAGGAAAATTATGACAAAGAAGAGTATCACGGTCAGACTGGAGGACGGTCTGGACGCAAGGCCGGTGGCATTGTTAGTGCAGGAGGCCAGCAAGTACGAAAGTAACATTTATTTTGAAGTGGATGATAAGCGAATCAATGCGAAAAGCATTATGGGCATGATGAGCCTGGGGCTTTGTGCCGGTGAAGAGCTTACGGTAACTGCAGAGGGTGCAGATGAGCAGACCGCTGTGGACAACATTGAAAAGTTTTTAAGTGGTCAGGTGGCTTAAGAACAAAGCATGACGAGGGCGGGACTGATGGAGAATTCTGTTAGTCCCGTTTACTGTATCCTGAGAGCACAAAAATGTGTTGAGTGAAAGGATGCAGGCTGTTGAAAGGCATGGGAATGAGCATGAAGAAGATGTTATTTATCTATAATCCAAAAGCGGGAAAAGCACAGATCCGTAATAAACTGGCAGATATTCTGGATGTATTCACTAAAGGTGGATATGAGATCACGGTGTATCCTACGCAAAAAAGTGAAGATGCCATGGAAAAGACCATGAACCGGAATAAAGATTATGACATAATAGTATGCAGCGGTGGTGACGGCACTTTGGATGAAGTAGTGACCGGCATGATACGGAGTGGGTTCCGTACACCGATCGGCTATATTCCGGCAGGCAGCACAAATGATTTCGGTGGAAGTCTGGGCCTGCCTAAAAATATGGTAAGAGCAGCGGAAAATATTGTAAACGGGGATGAGTTTGCCTGTGATGTGGGATCTTTTAATGAGGATGTGTTTGTCTACATTGCGGCATTTGGGCTGTTTACGGATGTCTCCTATGAGACCGGACAGGATATGAAAAATGTGCTGGGACATATGGCATATCTGCTGGAGGGGATGAAACGGCTGCCGGCGATTCGGTCTTACCCAATGAGAATCACCTATGAGGATACAACCATAGTAGATGATTTTATCTTTGGCATGGTAACAAACTCTGTGTCCGTGGGTGGATTCAAGCGCATTACCGGGAAAAATGTAAAGCTGGATGACGGCGTGTTTGAAGTAACTTTGATCAAACGGCCTAAGAACCCTATGGAATTGAATAATATTATGGTATCTTTATTAAACCGTGATATCGATACCAATGCAATGTATTGCTTCCGGGCATCAAAAATGGAGATTACATCCACTGAGCCACTGCCCTGGACACTGGATGGCGAGTATGGTGGCACTCACACGAAAGTAGTGATTGAGAACATCTGCAGGGGTGTAGATATCCGGGTGGAGCAGAATTAATCTTAAAATTTGGTAAAAATTTAACAATAAGCTGTTCCCTTTTTTAAAAGAATGTGCTATAGTTTGGTTAGTCACAAAGTGATTGTCCGAAATGTTATAAATAAAAGAAACTGGTCCGATATGCCTGCATGCAGGGAGGGAGGTTGATTTTGTTTAGCATTTCGTGTAACGTAACAAAAATGAGTATATAAAATGGAGGTATTAAAATGTTAGTATCCGCAACAGAAATGCTCAAAAAAGCAAAAGCAGGCCACTATGCAGTAGGTCAGTTCAACATCAACAATCTGGAGTGGACAAAGTCCATCCTGCTCACCGCTAAGGAACTTCGTTCCCCTGTTATCCTGGGTGTATCCGAAGGCGCCGGCAAATACATGGGCGGTTATGATGTAGTCGTTGGTATGGTAAACGGACTGTTAAAGGATCTGGACATTGATGTTCCCGTTGCTCTGCATCTGGATCATGGCTCTTTCGAAGGCTGCTATAAGTGTATTGAAGCAGGTTTCTCTTCCATCATGTTTGATGGTTCTCATTATCCTATCGCTGAGAACGTAGAGAAGACCACTGAGCTGGTTAAGGCTGCTCACGGCAAGGGACTTTCCATCGAGGCAGAAGTTGGTTCCATCGGTGGTGAGGAAGACGGCGTTATCGGTATGGGCGAGTGCGCTGATCCTAAGGAGTGTAAGTCTATCGCTGATCTGGGAGTTGATTTCCTGGCAGCAGGTATCGGTAACATCCACGGTAAATACCCCGCTAACTGGAAGGGCTTAAGCTTCGAGACTCTGGCAGCTGTACAGGAGCTGACCGGTGAGCTTCCTCTGGTTCTGCACGGTGGTACCGGTATCCCCGCAGATCAGATCAAGAAAGCGATCGACCTGGGCGTATCCAAGATCAACGTTAACACCGAGTGCCAGCTGGCATTTGCTGATGCTACCCGTAAGTACATCGAGGCTGGTAAGGATCTCGAAGGCAAGGGCTTTGACCCTCGTAAGCTTTTAGCTCCCGGTGCAGAAGCTATCAAGGCTACTGTTAAAGAGAAGATGGAACTGTTCGGATCTGTTGGTAAAGCTGAATAATCCTGACGATATAGAACAAAAGTCTCTCGCAGCAATGCGAGAGACTTTTGTTGTTATACGATGAGCCAAGTACAGCTTTGTGCTTGCACAACAATCTGTATTTGGTTTTTGAGACCAGGGCAAAAAAATAACTATCCGGAGCGCTTATTGCTCTGAGATAGCCGAAAAAACCCCTGAAAAGGGAGGATGCCAAGGATCAGGATCCTTGGCATTTATTATGAAAAAGTTTTTTAAACAAGAAACTGTTGTGTGCTTAAGTTTTTGTTTTGTTTGTTTCTATGGTTATAGTATATGGAACAGAAATGTCTAAAACGTGTTGTGGAATTAAAGATTCCTTGAATGATTTGTAAACAAAATATGAACAGCTATTCAGAGGCAAACAAATATGTTCCACTGTACGTCGAATACTTGTATTCGTAAGAACAGTGGAACATATTTATTTGACGAAGTACCCACAGATGAGCAAACAACAAGTAAACTTGTTGTTCAGGAAAGCATCGTAGATGCGATTTTGCGAATGGGGTTCTGAATAGCTGCAATAGCTCCAGCCTTACGGTTCCAGCATCGACTTCACATAATCCTTGGGCGACAGCTTCGTATATTTTTTGAAGATCTGGCTGAAATACTGGGGATTATTGCCGAAACCGACCATTTCCGCCACCGCATAGGGGGATTCTTCCGAGTGCTCCAGTAAAAGTTTTTTCGCTTCCTGAATGCGGAGCTCTGTTACATAGGCGGAAAATTTGCTGCCGGTCTGTTTGACGAACATTTTGCTGACATAATCCGGATTCATAAAAAGATAATTTTCCGAGATCCATTTCAGTGAAAGGTTGCTGTCACTCAGATGTTCTCCAATGTATTTTATGACCTTTTCCACACAATCGGCGTACTTGTGTTGTGGCTCCACGGAGAAGATCGAGGTCATAATCTGTTCTGCATGAGGGATCAGGTCTTCCATGGTGACACAGGCATTGACTGCCATGAGACTGTCTGTGGTCTGCAGCTTACTGAGCGGATAATATTCCTTCTTGGAGGCTTCCATTATCAGACGGATCATCTGGGTCTTGGCCAGACCCACATCCTGTTCCCCGGATAATTCTGTGAAAAATCTACTCTGCAAAAGTTTTTCCGGTGGCATTTCCGTGAGGAACAGCTGGGTCAGCAGGGAATCTACCCGGGATGCAGTCTTACTTTTACAGGTTTCCACACAGGACACGATGACCTGTGTGATCTCTGTTTCATTGGAAGGCTTTAACAGATAGTGTTTCACACCATAGCGCATAGCGGTCCGTGCAAATTCAAATTCGCCGTATCCTGAGAGGATGATAAACTCTGTGTTCAACTGGGCGGCATGGACCTTTTCGATCAGATCCAGCCCGGATAAGCCGGGCATTTTGATATCAGTCATGACAATATCCGGGTATTCATCCAGAATACAGTCAAAGGCTTCAATACCGTCTTTACAGACAGCTACCACATCAATTCCCAGAGAATTCCAGTCGATCAGGGAATGGATTGTCTCACGTATGATCTTTTCATCATCCACGATAATCATCTTTAACATAAGGTATCTCCATCTTTACTACAGCAAAATCGTTTTCGTTATAGAAGTGCAGCCCGTATTGCTGGCCGAACATCAGCTTGATACGTTCCTCAATATTTAACAGCGCAATGCCCAGACCCTGTTCCCGGATCTTATGTGTCCGGAGATTCTCCAATAAATCATCGGGGAATTCAGATCCGCTGTTTTTCACATAGATCTGTATCAGCCCATTGGAATACACACAGGTGAGATTGATGATACATTCATCCGTGATCTGCTCCAGCGCATAGTGTACGGCATTTTCCAACAACGGCTGAATGGAAAGCTTGGGAACCTGTGCATCCAGACAAGCATCTGGAATGCTTTCCGTAAAATTCAGCCGGTTATCGAAACGAAGCTGCTGTATTGTCATATAATAATGTATAATATCAAGTTCCTGCTTCAACGTAAAGCGTTCTTTTTTATTCAGTGTCATCCGCAGGAAATGACCCAGGGAGTCTGCAATCTGTGAGATTTCAGACTCTCCGATGGCTTTGGCCCGCCAGTTGATGGCATCTAGTGTGTTATACAGGAAATGTGGATTCATCTGGGATTCCAGGCTCTTTAATTGTGCATCCTTGGTCAGAAGCTGTTGGCGGTAATTCTCTACGACCAGTGTCTGGATCTGCTCTGCCATATGTGTAAACTGCCGGTGCAGGATACCGATCTCATCAGTACGATCCGTATAATCATAAGGAATCTCCGCCAGTACGTTGGAGTCTTCACCGAACCGCTGCATGCGGTAGAGCAGCAGACCAAAATGTCTGGTGATCTTGCGTACGATCACGTGGACGATCAAAATGGAGCACAGGAAACCGCAGAACAGGATCAATACATATAGAAATGCAGTCATCTGCTGGGATTTTGCCACTTCGTCATAAGAGATCAGATGCAGATAATTCCATTCATTGATGTCCATGGCGCCGCGGATGGCAAAATATTTTCTGCCATTCAGAGTAACAACAGCATAGCTTTTGATTTTATCATTGATTTTCTGTACTTCCGCTGTATCCAATTCCGGAGAAGAGAACAGCAGCTGGTCTTTCTCATAGATGATCCAGTAGGAATCTTTATATTCATTGCTGATCTTGGACATTTCCGTTACCAGATCCCCAAGATTTACATTGATGATCAACGTTCCGATATTATCCAGTCGTAAGTTCTTGATCTTTTTGATCTCCCGGACGAGAAATATACCGTGGTCTTCCGCATGGGAAGTTACCCATACCGGGGAGCCTTCCCCGGCCTCTGCCAGAGCTATCAGTTCTTTAGTCAGGTCCTCGTCCGGCCGGCAGGCAATATTTTCATTAGTATAAGTGATGAATCTGGGGCAGGAAATAGCCGCCATTTTCAGGTAGGGCTGGCGGTATTCCAGGTAGTGCTTCTGCAATGCAGAATAAATATCAGAATAATAATGTACGGCATAGTCTTCCTGAGGCTGGTAGATTTCATCCAGTGTAGACTGGATTGCAGAATCTGAACGGACGATATTGGTCATGGTCACCAGATCCTCCAGCCGGTTGGTAAATTCATAGGAGACTAATGATGAGGAAGACTGCATGGACTGATACAGCAGCTGATGATAACGTGATGTAATAATGGAAAAGGCAGCCACCAGAAAAAAGAACAGAAAGAGAAGGTTAATCCCTATGGTGGAGAGCAGTAACTTGGTTTCTAACTTCTGATTTGCTATTTTTCGAGATATATTCTTATAAAAAAACGACATGGTATACAAACCTCCATTATTTCTTTATTGATTATATACGCAACATGTACATGTTTTCAACAACAATATCGGTTTTTTAGTGCAAATAGACGGAAAAGTATATTCCAGAGAAAAACAAGAATCGTTATAATTAAGACATCAAAAAGAAGTAAATCCATGACGGATTTACCTTTCGATACCAAAAGGAGGGTTATATTAATGAAAAAGAGAGTTTTATCCCTGTTAATGGCATCTGCCATGATCGTCGGACTGACTGCATGTGGTTCTTCCAATGAACCGGCAGCTACCACTTCTACCGACAGCGGCAATACCGCAGCCACGACTGCTGACAACAGCGGAAGTGCAGCAGCCGGAAATGTATCCATGACATTTACCTGGTGGGGCAACCAGACCAGAAATGAACGTACACAGGCAGCCCTGGATCTGTATTCCGAGCAGAATCCCGGTGTAACCTTTGATACACAGCCTGCAGAGTGGAATGATTACTGGACCAAGCTGTCCACCCTGGCAGCAGGTAATTCTCTTCCCGAGTGCCTGCAGATGGACTATTCCTATCTGGCACAGTATGTAGCAGCAGATCTGCTGGTAGACCTGACACCTTATGTAGAAGATGGTACGCTGGATGTATCTAATGTATCCCAGGGTATTCTGGATGCGGGTTCCATTGACGGTAAGTTATATGCAATCTGCGCAGGTGTAAATGCACCTTCCCTGTTCTACAACAAGACCTTACTGGACGACTTGGGAATCACTGTAAAAGATAACATGACAATTGATGAGTTCGAGGCAGTAGCACGTGAGGTTTACGAGAAGTCCGGTGTTAAGACCGATCTTCCTTACAGTGCAGGTGACAACTATCTGCCTTATGCAATGCGTTCTCATGATGTGGTAAAACTGTTCAATGAGGATTCCCTCAATGTAACAGATGCAGCAAGCCTGGTACCCGGCTTCCAGATTTATGAAGATGGTGTCAAGGACGGATGGATTATCGGCGCAGATGTTCACGCTGAACTGACTTCCAACTCTGTAGAGCAGAGTCCTCTGGTATACTTCTCTTCCGAAGCAACCCAGTCCTGGTGCGGATTCTTCTGGTCCAACCAGTTGTCCGCTATGGTAGCAGCCGCTCCCGAAGGTATGGAGATCGGCATCACCACATGGCCTTCCGAGAACCCTCAGAAGTCTAACTTCTTAAAGCCCAGCCAGTTCTTTGCAGTATCCAGAGATGCCGGTGCGAATGAGGCTGAAGCTGTTAAGGTTGTAAACTATCTGCTGAATTCCGAAGATGCCAACAAGATCCTTCTTGGTGAGAGAGGTGTGCCTGCTTCTTCCGTAGTAGCATCCGCTATTGCTCCTCTGCAGGATGAGACTGCACAGATGGTTACCAAGTATGTAAATGACGTAGTAACCCCCAACTGCTCCGCTATCAGCCCTGCAATCCCTGATGGAGCAAATGAAGTATATGATTACTACAACCAGTTGGTTGATAAGATCCTCTATGGTCAGATGACCGCACAGGAGGCAGCAGAAGATCTGTTCAAGATGGGCAACCAGATCATGTCCAGATAAGCTGCCGGGGCTTACATAAGCAGTAGCACAGGATAAGTATTACAACATTTTTAGAAAGACCAAATGGGTACTGTGGAAGATCCCACAGTACCCATTCTGAAAAAAAGGCTGCTTCTATGAATGCTGCAGCAACGGAGGTAACGTTATGAAGACAACAAAGCATATGACTATCCGTCAGAAGCTGAATACGGAAAAGGCTGCAGGTATCGTATGTACTATGCCATTTATCGTTGGATTTCTGGCGTTTATGATTATTCCCATGTGTATATCGCTGTACTATTCCTTCTGCGATTACAACATTTTACAGCCCCCTACATTTACTGGCTGGGCGAACTTTAAGAGAATGTTTTCCGATGCAACGTTTTATCAGTCTCTGGTGGTAACTTTCAAATTTGCCATCATTTCAGTTCCGTTACGACTGATCTTTGCATTGATCGTTGCATTGCTTTTATTTAAGAGTACGAAAATGACAGGCGTTTACCGTGCATTGTATTATCTGCCTTCCATCATTGGCGGATCTGTAGCAGTGGCAATCCTCTGGAAGAGACTGTTTGCGGTAGACGGACTTATAAATAAACTTTTGATGGTGTTCGGAATGAAAGAGCCGGTAGCCTGGCTGGGAGATACCAAAACTGCGATCTGGACTCTGATCATTCTGGCAGTATGGCAGTTCGGTTCTTCCATGCTGATCTTCCTGTCTGCATTGAAGCAGATTCCCGTCAGCCTTTATGAGGCGGCAAGAGTGGATGGTGCCAATGGATGGCAGCAGTTCTGGAAGATCACACTGAAGCTTCTGACCCCCACGATCCATTTTAACCTGGTAATGCAGATGATCAACGGCTTCCTGGCATTCACACAGTGCCTGATCATCACCCAGGGTAAGCCCATGAACTCCACGTTGTTCTATACGGTATACATGTACCAGCAGTCCTTCCTCTTTGGAAGTACCGGTTACGGTGCAGCACTGGCATGGATCATGCTGGCACTGATCGCATTTATCACATGGATCCTGTTTGCAACCAAAAAACTGTGGGTATACGATGGCGGTTTATAGAATCAGAAAGGTACGCCGCAACGCGTAAGTGGGTGTTATTATGAAAAGAAAAAAGACAATCAGCAATGTTATATATCATGTTTTAGTATGTGCCTTCGGACTGGTAATGATTTACCCTCTGGTATGGATGATAATGAGCTCCTTTAAGGATACGAACACCATCTTCACTACGGCCACCAGTCTGATCCCGGAGAAGTTCACATTACAGAACTATGTGAACGGCTGGAAGGGTTTTGCCAAGGTAGGATTTGGCACCTTCTTTAAGAACTCCCTGTTTATCTCCATTACCGCCACCATTGGAACCGTACTTTCTTCCTCTGTGGTAGCCTATGGATTTGCCAGATGTAAGTTTCCCGGCAGAAAGCTTCTCTTCGCAGCTATGCTGGCATCCATGATGCTGCCGGCACAGGTGCTGATGATCCCTCAGTATCTCTGGTATCAGAAGCTGAACTGGGTCGGAACCAATCTGCCTTTGATCGTGCCTTATTGCTTTGCTATCCAGGGCTTCTTCGTTTATATGATGACCAACTTTATTGAAGGCATTCCCAGAGAACTGGATGAGGCTGCAAAGATTGACGGCTGCTCCTATTATACTATTTTCACCAAGATCATCTTCCCACTGATGGTTCCTACCATGATCACAGGATGTATCTTCTCCTTTATGTGGAGATGGGATGATTTCCTTGGAGCATTATTGTATGTCAACAAGACAGAGAAATATCCTGTCAGCCTGGCACTGAAAATGTTCTGTGACCCCAGTTCTTCTTCCGACTACGGTGCTATGTTCGCTATGGCAACCTTGTCTATCCTGCCTGCAGTATTGATTTTCTTCTGCCTGCAGAGATACCTGGTAGAAGGAATTTCCACTTCCGGGCTGAAGGGCTAAGAGAGGAGTAGAGAGATGATATATGATGTATTGGAATATGGCGCAAAAGGCGATGGCGTGACGAATGACGCTGCAGCCATCCAGAAGGCGATTGATGCCTGCAGCCAGGCTGGCGGCGGTAAGGTCCTGTTACAGGGAGGACATGTCTTCCGGAGCGGAACCATTGTTCTGAAATCAAATGTAGAATTTCATCTGGAGATGGGTGCTGTCCTGAAAGCCAGTGACCATCTGGAAGATTTCGATATGTTGAAAGTGGGAACCCCACAGATCAGTAAGGTAGAGACTCCGACCTACAATGCCTGTGATTACAATGGAAAACCGACGCTGAATTTTGTATACAGCAATGACGCCGAGAATGTGGCCATCACCGGATTTGGTAAGATTGACGGCAACGAGAAGATATTCTATGGAAAAGTGACCAAATGGCATATTGACGGATATTTTTATCCAAGAGTACCTTTGCTGTTCCTGGAAAATGTAAGGCATCTGACCATCCAGCAGGTAACTCTGACAGGCAGTGCATTCTGGACCACTCATCTGGTGGGATGTAAGGAAGTGTTGATTGAGGGGATCCGTATTATTAATAACCTGCGTCTGGCTAACTGCGATGGCATTGATCCGGATCACTGCAGTAATGTGAGAATCTCCAACTGCCATATTGAATGCGCAGATGACTGTATTGTATTTAAGAATACGGCAGCTGCCATGGAATATGGTCCCTGCGAAAATATTGTAGTGGATAACTGCACCATGATCTCTACCAGTGCCGCTATCAAGTTCGGCACGGAGAGTGAAGCACCTTTCCGGAATATTTCCGTGACCAACTGTAGTATCCAGCGCACCAACCGTGCTATTTCCCTACAGTTACGTGATAAAGGCTGTATAGAAAATGTCACATTCTCCAATCTGAATATTGATACCCGTCTGTTCTCCAAGGTACATTGGTGGGGCGAGGCAGAACCCATTACCATCACTGCAGTGAAGAGAAATGCGGAGACGAATGTGGGATATATCCGGAATGTCCGTTTCCAGAATATCAACTGTGTCGGAGAGAATGGCATCCTGATCTATGGTGACGATTCGAAAAATATCCGGGATATCACATTTGACGGTATTCATGTCCAACTGGAGAAGAAGACGGACTGGCCGAAGAATTGCCATGATCTGCGTCCCAATGAGGGGAATGTGATCCTGGAGGATTCTCTCAGAGTGCTGTATGCCCGCAATGCAGAAAATATTCATTTCCAGAATTTCTCTTATGAGATTACTGAGGACATGAAGGGCGAAGTGGAAGATCCTATTTTTATTGAAAACTGTGAAAACGTGGAATATTGATCCACAGATATGAAAACCATAGAAATAAAAAGACCTCCGGAGGTCAGAGAACATCTGACTTCCGGAGGTTATTTTTTGAAATCTTATCTGTCCAGCTTGTTGGGTTCGGGATAGGTCTCACCGAAGGTATCTACGGTAACGCTTTCCATTACCTGATCCTCCAGGGGACGATCGCTGTAATCGGTGCGGGTCTCAGCAATCTTATTTACCACATCCATACCCTCGATGACTTTACCGAATGCAGCGTAGGAACCGTCCAGATGAGGACTTGTCTTGTGTATGATGAAGAACTGGCTGCCTGCGGAATCGGGATGCATAGCTCTTGCCATAGACAGAACACCCTCGGTGTGCTTCAGATCGTTAGTTATGCCGTTAGCAGCGAATTCACCCTTGATGCTGTAGCCGGGGCCGCCCATACCGGTGCCATCGGGACATCCGCCCTGGATCATGAAGCCGCGGATGACACGGTGGAAGATCAGACCGTCATAGAAATGCTTGTTGATCAGACTGATAAAATTGTTAACGGATTCGGGTGCAATTTCTGGATAAAGCGCACATTTGATCACACCACCGTCTTTCATGGTAATGGTAACAATAGGATTTTTTGCCATAATAATTTCCTTTCTTCCTTTTTCAACAGAAATAGAATAAAATATAAATATTATTGTAATGGATTCCCGGGAAAACGTAAAGAGGAGAATTGCTGCAGATGGATTTTTTGAAGCAGGTGTCAATAGAAATATATCCGGAAGGTGCATCGGACGAGGAACGAAAAAGCTACAGTAAAAAATATGGTGCGCAGATGCACGCCCTGCTGGATGCGATTCGCAGACAGAGACAGGAAAGAGAATTTTCCCAACAAAGAAACGGGTCGGGAAAAGAGTGCTTCGAAGAGAAAAGCGTCCGGGATAGCATGATGTCCGGGTATGAAAGCGGGCAGGGAAAACTCTGGATCGTAGATAACGGAAAACGTGCACAGGAACTATTGGAGCAGGGCTGCCCGGTGCTTGTCTGGCTCCATGAGGACAACAGAGATCAGGATTTTAGTGGTGTCCGGTATGCCTGTGAAAATATCAGTGAACTGGATTTTGATTATCTGGAAAAAGTCTATCGCAGATACGTGGGCATTCCCTGGGAGATCCTGACCACAGAGAGGTGTCTCATCAGGGAGACCGGTGTGGAGGATCTGAATGATTTCTATGAGATTTATGCAGAACCTTCTATAACAAGGTATACGGAAGGACTTTATCCGGACAGGGCGGAGGAAGAGGCCTATCTGAAGGACTATACGGAAAATATGTATTATTTTTACAATTACGGTGTGTGGACAATCTGTGACCGGCTGACCGGACAGGTAATAGGAAGAGCAGGTTTTTCCAATCGTGAAGGCTATGAGAATCCGGAACTGGGGTTTGTCATCGGTGTTCCCTGGCAGGGGAAAGGGTACGCAACGGAAGTATGTCAGGCATTATTGCGATACGGAAAAGAAGAACTTGGTTTCGAACGGGTGCAGATGCTGGTGATGCCGGGAAATGAAATTTCTCTGCATTTGGCGGAAAAACTGGGATTTCGCAGAGCAGACAGTGTAATGTGGGAAGGAACATTATACGAGCGACTGATACATGAAATGTAAGTACAAATATTTGACGATTGAAATTTATGACCGGTGATGTTAATCTGATGTTAGATTTTAGCAAACATGCATTTTAGAAGAATAGGAGGCTGCTGATGGACAAGAATATAATATATCATGGAAGCAATGTAGAAGTGGCTGTTCCGCGTATTCTTCAGAATGGCTTCTATAAGGATTTTGGATATGGCTTTTATTGTACCGGCTTTGAAAAACAGGCGAAGCGTTGGGCACTGACACGAAAAGGTGCATCTGTAGTGAATAGATATGAATACATTCCTGGTGTAGACTTAAAAACATTGCACTTTGCAGAAATGACAGATGAATGGCTTGATTTTGTCGTCGAATGCAGGAGAGGCATCGAACACGATTATGATATTGTGGAAGGTCCTATGGCGGATGACCAGATCTGGAATTTTGTGGAGGGATTTATGGATGGCAGAGTATCGAGACAAGCTTTTTGGGAATTGGTAAAGTTTAATTATCCGACACATCAGATTGTATTCTGTACGGAGAAAGCATTGGATACACTAACATTTGAGGGGAGTGATACGTTATGAAAAATAAGTACTTCCCGGATGAAGACATAGAAATCAATGACCTCTATTTTGTATGTTATATGATAGAGAGAGTCGCAAGACATATTAAGCAGAAGAATAAATATGTGGTAAATGCAATCGGGAGAGAGAACTTATACCATCTGCTTAGCTGTGCCAACGTATTGCATTGTGAGAATCCGTTGAAAGTGGAGGAAGATTGGATTAGGGAGTATCACTTGGAGAGTGGGGATTATGATATTACAGCAGTTGATAAAGAACTGGCTGCAATCATTCCGACGCCCCTCGATATGGGAGCAGTATATCAGCGATTAATCAGGGATACCATGACATCCAAAGAGGATTATGTGGATGGCATTATAAGGGTATACAACGATGATATTTGTGATGTGATTGACGATTACAATTGCAGTGCATTTTATGAACCATCCTATGTGATAGCCAGAGCTTATCTAAATGGTGGATTTTAGAAAAAAAAGAAATTATAAAAATATAGTTGACACTTAAAAACTACGGTGCTATACTCTCACCATAGCAAAGGCGCTACAGAATAAAAACTGTAGTGCCTTTTTTGTTCGGAAGAATCACAACGCGCGTGGCCGGACAAAAATAGCGTAAGGGTATGTGGAAAACAGTTTAACTGCTATACCCAAAGGATGCGATGCAATGGGGCTTCGAAGGAGAGACCATGGTATCGCATATTTTTTTACGTGAGAAGATCACACGAGTGATTCTCACAGCACATAGGTGAAGTATTGTGGAAGATATTTCACGAAAAGTGAGGAGGAAAATGTTATGACAGAAGAAATTATGAGCGCAATCACCAGTGAAGTGTATGGCGTCTGGTTCCTGATCGGTGCAGCATTTGTATTCTGGATGCAGGCCGGATTCGCAATGGTGGAGACCGGGTTTACCAGAGCCAAGAATGCCGGTAATATCCTGATGAAGAATCTGATGGATTTCTGTATCGGTACAGTGATGTTTATTCTGATCGGTTTTGGCCTGTTCTTGGGAGAAGACTTGATTGGATTTATTGGGAAACCCGTATTTGATATTTTTACCAATTATGCAAACTTTGATTGGTCTAACTTCGTGTTCAACCTGGTGTTCTGTGCAACCACAGCAACCATTGTATCCGGTGCCATGGCAGAGAGAACCAAGTTCCTGTCCTATTGTGTATATTCCGGAATTATTTCCGCATTGATTTATCCTATTGAGGCACACTGGACATGGGGCGGCGGCTGGCTGGCACAGATGGGCTTCCATGATTTTGCCGGTTCCAACTGCATTCATATGGTTGGCGGTATCTGTGCATTAATCGGTGCAGCAATGGTAGGTCCTCGTATCGGTAAGTTCGTGAAGGATAAGGATGGTAAGGTTACCAAAGTAAATGCGTTTCCCGGACATAACCTTCCCATTGGCTGTCTCGGTGTATTTATTCTGTGGCTTGGCTGGTATGGTTTCAACGGTGCGGCAGCAACTTCTATTGATGAGTTGGGTGCAGTATTTGTAACTACCACGATTGCTCCTTCTGTGGCAACTGTAGTATGTATGATCTTTACTTGGATCAAGTATGGCAAACCTGATGTATCTATGTGCCTAAATGCTTCTCTGGCAGGTCTGGTAGCAATTACCGCTCCCTGTGATGTAGTAGATGCTTTTGGCGCGATTGTGATCGGTGTAGTGTCCGGAGTATTAGTAGTATTTGGTGTATGGCTTTTAGACAACAAGATTCATGTAGATGACCCGGTAGGTGCAGTTGCAGTACATTGCCTGAACGGTATCTGGGGTACGATTGCAGTAGGTCTGTTTGCTACCGATACGGCTCCTGCATTTGCAAGAGGAATCGGTGACGGTATTACCTTTGGTGCAAACCAGATCGCAGGAAAAGGACTTTTCTACGGTGGTGGTTTCAGACAGTTGGAAATTCAGCTCTTAGGAATGTTTGCAACCGCTGCATGGACTGCTGTAACAATTACGATTGCGTTCCTGGTAATTAAGAAAATATTCGGACTTCGTGTTTCTCAGGAAGAAGAGATCATCGGTCTGGATGCTTGTGAGCATGGCCTTCCTTCTGCTTATGCAGGATTCAGTATTATGGATACCAACGCTATGACTATGGATGTCAATGAGAACACTGATCTGGGTGTAACTGATTATGAGAAGGCAACTGACTTCCAGAAGGACGTTTCTGTCAAAGTAGCAAGTACACCGTTAGCAACAACGACCGGTATTTACAAAGTAGTCATTATCGCAAAGCTTGCAAGATTCGAAGTATTGAAGAAGGCGCTGAACGATCTGGGTGTTACCGGTATGACCATGACGCAGGTTATGGGTTGCGGTATCCAGAAGGGTGCCGGCGAGATGTATCGTGGAGTTGAGATGGATGCGACTCTGCTTCCTAAGGTGAAGGTTGAAGTCGTAGTCAGCAAGATTCCCGTAGCTACCGTGATCGAAGCTGCCAAGAAGGCTCTGTACACCGGACATATCGGTGATGGCAAGATCTTCGTCTACAATGTAGACAAGGTTGTAAAAGTCCGTACCGGCGAAGAAGACTTCGCAGCTCTGCAAGATGTCGAGTAATAATGCCAGGGTTATAATCCCTAAGACACGACGTGCTTGCACGGGAGTGGCTTAAGGGATTTATAACCCGATTACGACATGAGCATAAAAGCGGAGCGTAAGCTTCGCAATATGCGAATGGAGTAAATAACTTAGCTTTTATCTAATCCCTCAATTTGGTATATACAGAGTGCTGTGCCCGGATGCTGCGACTCATCCGGGTGCAGACAAAGATCCCCGGGTGCTTCCACCACCCGGGGATTTTCCTGCCCGGAATTGTGGATAAGACTGCCCTCTTGAAAAGGTTTGGTGGAAATGATACTATCATCATAGAAGTACAGATTTTCAAAGGGTATGATTTATATGGAAGAAAATGCAACGAAAACACAAAAGCAGACAGAAAATGTTATAGGGAAAGAGAACAAGATCGTAACGGGAGTCATCTGGCAGCAGCTGCTCCTGTTCTTTTTCCCGATTTTGTTCGGAACCTTTTTCCAACAGTTATACAATGCGGCCGATGCGGTGATCGTAGGACGTTTTGTGGGAAAAGAAGCCTTGTCGGCGGTAGGCGGTGGTACCGGTACGCTGATCCAGCTGCTGGTGGGATTCTTCGTGGGACTGTCCAGTGGCGCCACGGTCATTATCTCCCAGTATTACGGAGCAAAGCGGGCGGAGATGGTAGGCTATGCCGTACACACCTCTATTGCCTTCAGCCTGGTGGCGGGGATCGGCATGATGATCGTGGGTATTACGGCGGCACCATGGGCACTACGTGCAATGTCTACACCTGAGGATATTTTGGGATTGGCGACAACCTATATCCGCATCTATTTTCTGGGAGTCATCGGGAACCTGATCTACAACATGGGAGCAGGTATCCTACGGGCTGTGGGAGATTCCAAGAGACCGTTATATTTCCTGATCGCCAGCTGCCTGACAAATATTGTGCTAGATATTGCATTTGTCATCGGACTGCATATGGGTGTGGCTGGAGCCGCACTGGCAACAATTTTATCTCAGGCTCTCAGTGCGGTACTGGTATTGTGGGTGTTGATGCGCACGAAAGACATGCACCGCCTGGAACTGAAAAAGATCCGCTTTGATGGACGGATGTTCCGCCGGATCATCCGGATCGGACTCCCGGCAGGATTACAGTCGGTGATGTATACATCGTCCAATATTCTGATCCAGTCCAGTGTGAATGCATTGGGAACAGATACGGTAGCGGCATGGACAGCCTACAGCAAGATCGACAGCCTGTTCTGGATGATCGTCAATGCCTTTGGTATATCGATCACTACCTTTGTGGGACAGAATTACGGCGCAGGCAAAATGGACCGTGTACACAAGGGCGTCCGCACCTGTATGGGAATTACAGCCGGGGCAACCGTACTGTTGTCTGTGATCCTCTATAATTATGCATCGATCTGTTATCAACTGTTTACCACGGATGCACAGGTGGTAATGATCGGAGAACAGATTCTACACTTTTTGGTACCTACATATTTTACCTATATTGCCATTGAGATTTTGTCCGGTACTCTGCGCGGTATCGGAGACAGCTGGCTTCCCATGATCATATGCTGCCTGGGGATCTGCGCACTGCGCGTGGTATGGATCTTGACAGCCGTACCTTTGAAAAATGACATTCTCACCATTGTATTCAGCTATCCGCTGACCTGGACGGTGACCAGTATCGCTTTTATTGTGTATTACCTGTTTTTCAGCCGCCTGAAGATCGTGGGACGTAAGAGGTGATTTGTAAGATATTGCACTCTATTCTATAAAATATAATTTTCTTTCGGAAAGACGGAGGTATTTAAATGTATCAGGCAGATGAAAAAAGATATGAAGAAATGAAGTACAATCGCTGCGGCGCCAGCGGATTACTGCTCCCGGCAGTATCTCTGGGATTGTGGCATAATTTCGGCTCCAACGGTAATTTTGACAATATGCAGGACATGTGTCATACAGCATTTGATCATGGCATTACACATTTTGATCTGGCAAATAATTATGGACCGGTACCGGGCAGCGCTGAGGAGAATTTTGGACGGATCCTTGCAAAAGGACTGGGAAGGTATCGTGATGAACTGATCATTTCCACGAAGGCTGGTTACGATATGTGGCCCGGCCCTTACGGCAACTGGGGCAGCAAGAAATATCTGGTAGCCAGTCTGGATCAGAGCCTGAAGCGTATGGGGCTGGATTATGTGGATATTTATTACCATCACAGACCGGATTCCAATACGCCGTTGGAGGAGACTGTACGGGCATTGGACGGCATTGTCAGATCCGGCAAAGCATTATATGTGGGAATTTCCAACTACAATAAAGAACAGACCATTGCAGCAGCCGAGCTGTTCAAAGAGCTGGGAACGCCTTTCATTATTAATCAGAGAAAATATTCCATGTTTGTGAGAGATATCGAGAAGGATGGATTGAAAGATTATGCAGCGGCTCACGGCATCGGAATCATTACATTCAGCCCTCTGGCACAGGGACTCCTGACAGACCGCTATCTCCATGGAATTCCTGAGGACAGCCGTATCCGTACCGACGGCAGATTTTTGAAAGAGACCGCTATTGTGGAAGAGACATTGAAGAAAATCCGTGCCCTGAATGAATTGGCAGCTCAGAGAGGACAGACGCTGGCACAGATGGCATTGTCCTGGATCCTACGGGACGGAGATATCACCAGTGTTCTGATCGGAGCATCCAGACCCTCTCAGATTTTGGATAACATTGGTATTGTACATGCTGCTGCATTCAGCGAAGAAGAAAGGCACAGAATTGATGAAATCCTGGGCTGAGAAGAGCAGGCATATTTTTCATAAATTAAGGAGAATTTAAGGAGAATTTAAGGAGAATTGTCATATTCTGTTGACATAGAGGTGCCTAAAGTAATAATATTGAGAATATGACGTGTAAACGTGTATAAAATTTTGGAAAACTAATGGGGAGGACATAAGATGAAATGTACTAACTGTGGTTGTGAGATATTGCCTGGCGATTTATTTTGCCCCAATTGTGGCAGCAAAGCACCAGAGGAGACTGTAAATTCTGTACAGGAGACAGCACCGGTACAGAATGAAACATCTGCACAGGAGGCAGCACCGGTACAGAATGAAACACCTGCACAGGAGGCAGCACCGGTACAGAATGAAACACCTGCACAGGAGGCAGCACCGGTACAAAATGAAACACCTGCGCAGAAGGTAACGCAGGAACAGAGTACGGCATATAATCAGAATGTAACCTATGGACAGAACATGGCGTACGGACAGAACACGGCCTATGGACAGAACACGGCCTATGGACAGAACACGGCCTATGGTCAGAACACGGCTTATGGCCAGAACACGGCATACGGCCAAAATACAGCATACAATCAGAATACAACGTATAATCAGACTGCAGCTTCGGCAAAAGAACCCAATAAACGGAAATTTCCCGAGCTTCCTACCGACAAGAAAAAGCTGGCAATAATCGGTGGGGCAGCAGCGGCAGTTGTACTGGTGGCAGTTCTTCTGATTGCCAACTGGGCATTACTTTCCAATGTGGTAAGAAGAACTTTCTCGTCCCCGGAAAAGTATTATCAGTGGGTTGAGAAGAAGACGGCAAAAGAAACCGCAGATTCTGCAGCAAGTATTTATGCGAATTATTTTCTGAAGTCCATGAAGGTTTATGATACAGGTGTCAGTGGTGAAGTGTCCGTAAGTCTGGATGAGGCAGGTCAGGACATGCTGAGCCTTGCCGGGGCAGCGGGAGTAGATATGTCCTGGTTTTCCAAGGGAACAGTTTCTTACGAAGCGTATTCCAAGGACAATGTAATGCAGACCACGATCGGATTGAATCTGGATAAGCAGGATCTGGTAACATTGGATCTTATTATGGATATGGAAAATGGTGCCATGTATTTTGCAATTCCGGAGATCTCCAAGACATATTTGGGAGTAGAAGGAGCGTCGGTTCCGTCTATGGGATACTATGGATATGATATGGGAGATGCAGAAGAAAATGAACAGGCTATGGAAGTCCTGAAGGCTATCTGTGAGAGACTGCCGGAAGAAAGACAGGTGCAGAAACTGGCAGAAAAATATTTTGTGACGGCTTTGAGCTGTGTTGATGATGTAAGCATCAAGAAAGGTAAAACATTGAGGGCAGAGGGAATCACCCAGTCCTGCACAATGTTAAAAGTAACTCTGGACGGAGATACCCTGGCAAAGGTCATTAAGGCAGTAGCAGAACAGTTAAAGGATGACAAAGAAGTCAAGAAGATCATAGAAGATCTCTGCAAGGAATTAGAGGCACAGCAGTTGGACGGAATGCCTGAAATTGACAGCGATGAAGTATACAGCGAGTTTCAGGATTATTGTGATCAACTCAAGAGAGGTGCCAAGGAACTGGCTTACAATAACGGCTATTCGATAGAAATGAATGTGTATGTGGATAGCAGAGGCGTCATCAGAGGAAGAAGCTTCGAGTACTATAATAACAGAATAGAACTGCTGAATCCTCATAAGGGCGGTAAGTTTGGCCTGAAATTAGCATATACAGGAAATGATGGAGAATTTGCCATTACCGGAACAGGTAAGGACAGCGGAAGCAAGCTGAATGGTGATTTCACAGTCGAGTATAACGGAGCAAAACTGGTAGATATCACTGCTAAAAGATTTGATATCGACGAGCTGAAGAAAGGATATCTGAATGGAGAATTTACAGTAAAAGCATCCTCCGGTATCAGCAGACTAATAGGAATGTCGAGTGCTTCATCCATGCTGTCAGACCTGGAATTTGACCTGGATGTCTCCATGAGCAGCAAAGATGCAAAAGCATCACTCAGCGTCAAGGAAGATAAGGATAAATGGGGAACCATAAGTGCATCTATAAAACAGGAAAATGGCAAGAAAGCATCCATACCTTCTGGCAAAAAGGCTATTATTGTAGAGGATGATGATGATTTTGCAGATTATTGGGATACCGTGGATATGTCCGGTCTGATTAAAAAGCTGGACAAGCTGGATCTGCCCTACGTGGTTGTAGATGCATTGGATGAGATCAGCGATATGGATGCGGATGAACTGATGCAGAATCTGTATTACATGTTTTAATGACATTCAGAGGTTGTTTGACGGATTATGATAGAAATCAGACAGATACAAAAAAGTATAAGAAAAAAGTAGTCCTGTCGGAGGTCAGTTTTGACCTCCGGGAGGGGAACTGTGTGGGAATCCTTGGCGGTAACGGCAGTGGAAAGTCCACACTCCTCTCTATATTGGCAGGAGTGCAGAGAGCTGATAACGGTTCTTTCCTGTGGGAAGGAACCGATTTATTTTCTGCAGAAAAAAGGAGAAGAGAGCTTGTAGGATATGTGCCGCAGGGGAATCCTTTGATGGATGAACTCACGGCATGGGATAATCTTCGCCTGTGGTATGATAAAAAAGAGCTAATAAAGGAATTGGATGAAGGTGTTTTAAAAATGTTGGGGATTCCTGAATTTTTAAAAACTCCTGTAAGGAAAATGTCCGGCGGTATGAAAAAAAGACTATCCATTGGCTGCGCTGTGGCAGATCATCCGAAAATATTGCTGTTGGATGAGCCGTCTGCCGCACTGGACCTTGCTTGCAAAGAAAATATCGGGAACTACCTTATGAAATTCCGGGAACAGGGAGGCAGTATTCTGCTGGCAACACATGATGTACAGGAACTGGGATTGTGTGATGCCTGGTATATTCTGAAGGATGGCAGACTGACGCCTTATACATATAACGGAAATCTTCATGAATTAGTGGAAAGGCTGTAGGCAGCTGTTATGGATAGATTAAAAAATTATTTTATCTGTCAGTGGAAGAGGATAGCGCAGGTCTTTCCGTTTGTAGCAGGGATGACGCTTCTGTTTACTGCCTGCTTATTGCTGCTGGCTTCGGCGATGCAGTCAAAGGAAGAAAAATCTGATAGAAAACAGAAGGTGGAAGTCGGTGTAGTCGGAGATATGGAGCAGCCATATCTCCGGCTGGGACTTGTGGCGTTGCAACAAATGGACACGATGCGCTACACAATAGACTTTAAGGTGATGTCAAGAAAGGAAGCATCGGAGAAGCTGGAGGCAGGAAAACTATCTGCCTACATTGTCCTTCCGGATGACTTCGTGGAACGTTTCAACAGAGGAGAAGAGGTGCCCATCCTTTATGCTACCAGTAATGATGGAGCAGGGCTGGGAACGATTCTGTTGCAGGAACTGGTACCGGAGATAGATCAGGCTGTTGCAGAAACTCAAAAAGGGATTATGGGTGTCTGGAATGTATGGACCCGGTATCCGATAGAAGAGGATCCCGTAGAACTGACGGACAACGTATGCTTTCAATATATTAATATTTTCCTTGACCGTACCAAACTTTATGATGTTATTGTTTGCGGATGGGGAAATGAATTGTCTTTGAAAAGTTATTATTTTGTAGGACTTCTAATTTTATATCTTCTGCTATGGGGAATTACCAGTAGTTCGCTGTTTATAAAAAGAGACTGGGCATTGTGCCGTGTGCTTCAGTCACGGGGACTGGGAATATGGAAACAGATTCTGGCAGAATATACCGCTTATCTGTTGTTAATGCTCGGAACAATGTTTCTAATGATCCTGCCGCTTCAGGCAGTGTTCCGGGTGACAGGACTGCAATTGCCTGAATGGGAGATGGAACCTGTCAGGGGAATGCTTGCATTTTTCTGTAAAATAATTCCTGCGGCTGCTGTAATAGCTGCACTACAATTTTTCTTATATGAAGTGATTTCAGATATGATCAGTGGGGTACTGTTGCAGTTTATTGTTGGACTGGGACTGGGATATTTGTCGGGATGCCTGTATCCGGTGGACTATTTCCCGGAAAGCATTCAAAGATTTGCGTACTATCTTCCCTCCGGGACTGCATTACAGTATGGATTTAAGTGTATAAAAAACCAGATCCCATGGGAAGAAAGCCTGATTCTGACAGGATATCTGTGTCTTTTTCTGGGATTGGCGGTATGGATCAGAAAGAGGCGAACGATATGAAAAATAAAAAATACAGGCTGCTGTATTTCCTGCTTCTGATAAAACGATTTTTTAAGAAGCCGGCTTTTCTATTATTATTGATGCTGATTCCACTGCTGGTCTTTGGCATGAAAACAGTCTCGGAAGATGAGAGTGGGATAATGCATGTGGCATTATATCTGGAGGAACCGGAGGATCCGGCGGCACAGGCGTTGAAAGAACGCCTGACTGCAGAGCCGAGTGTAATAAAATTTACAGAAGTAAGGGACGAGAGCGAAGGAAGAAATCTGGTACAAACCGGAAAAATAGATGCTTTATGGGTGATTCGCAGCAATTATCTTGAAAAACTGTTGAATATTGTAGAACCGTATGCAGAAGGAACTGCTCCCATCAAAATTATCGAACAGGAGGATACCGTAGTACTGCAGCTGACAAGAGTTAAATTATTTGGAGCGATGTATTATGATATAGTATATCCTGTTTATCAGGATTTTGTAAAAAAATATTGGGATGTACAACCGATTACGGAAAAAGAACTGTTCGAATTATATCAGGTGAATGCAGGAGCTGGCAGAGTATTTCAGATGGCATATGAAAATGTCTCTATGCCATCGCAAAACTATATTGTAGCACCACTGCGAGGGATGCTGGCAATACTGATTGTTCTGGCCGGACTGGCGGCTGACATGTTCTACTTAAAAGACATTTCCTTTGGAGTATTGGACATGCTGCCGGATCGGGACAAAAGAAGATGCCTGTGGGTATACGAACTGGCGGCGATGCTTCCCGTGGCAGTGGCAGTGGTCTTTGCTCTGGCATGTTCAAATCTTCTGGGAGCATTGTGGCAGGAGCTATTGTGCATGGCGCTTTTTGTGCTGGACAGTATGGTATTTTGTTGTATTTTTCAAAAAATATGCGGTTCCGCAATCCGCCTGGGAGCCTGTATTCCTTTCCTGATGTTGGGGATGCTGGTAATATGTCCGGTATTTTTTACGATCAGGAATCTGCGGGTGCTGCAATATCTGCTGCCCCCCTATTATTATCTGAATGCAGTAAACAGTCAGATGGGAGCGAACGGATATCCCACTGCAATGCTGATCTACGCAGTTACCGGATTATTATTTCTTAAGATAACGGATGCTGTAACATGGACAATTCCTCAGAAGAAGCGGTGAGCTGCAGCAGTGCTTTCTGCACTTCGCAGGACAAATGCCAGTGATATAATTCTTGCAAAAATCAGGATGGCGTAATATCATAGCTTTGCGGGCTTTCATAGTCTGCGCAGAAAAGCGAATGATAAGAAAGAGGACAGAAAAAGATGAAAGTATATACCTGCTTTCCGGGCGGAAAAGCCAAAGCACTGACCATGAGCTATGATGATGGCAAGATGCAGGACAAGAGACTGATCGGTATTTTCAACAAATACGGTATCAAAGGAACCTTCAATCTGAATTATGGACAGGTAGGAGAACGTCCACGTATGACCTTTGAGGAAATGGAAGGGTTATATGACGGACACGAAATTGCAACTCATACCATGACCCATCCCACCATTGAGAGATGTCCGTTGGTGGAGGTGGCAGAGGAACTGCTGGAAGACCGAAAAGGTCTGGAAAAATGGACCGGACAGATTGTCAGAGGACATGCGTATCCCAACGGCTCCTACAGTGAGGAGATCAAGCAGCTGTACCGTCAGCTGGGCGTGGCTTATGCCAGAGTCGTAGAGACGGTTCCGGATTTTGCACTGCCGAAGGACCCTTTAGAGTGGCATGCTACCTGTCATCACGATGACCCGAAGCTGATGGAGTATGCAGAATTTTTTGCCAATTTCCAGAAGAGACAATACCTGAAGCTGATGTATGTCTGGGGACACAGCTACGAGTTTGACAACAATGACAACTGGGATGTGATCGAGAACTTCTGCAGATACATGGGCGGTAGAGACGATATCTGGTATGCCACCAATATCGAGATTATTGATTACATGGATGCAGCAAAGCGCCTGCAGTTCTCCGCAGATTATGAAAAGGTATACAATCCAAACGCCTGCAGCGTATGGCTGCAGTTGAACAGCGACAAGTGCGTGGAGATCAAGGGCGGAGCATTTGTGGAGCTGAATACATTACTGTAATAAGAGCAGAATAAAGATAGTATCTACATATGAAAATTTCAGTAATTCATTATCGTCAGGCAGCATAGATTTACAGATCGCAGTGTGACACCGTGCTGTCCCGTTGGATCAGATGTGGCAGGGCAGTATAGGTCTGGATCAGCATCTCCGGGTTCTGTATCTTTTTCAGCAGAGATGCTCCGGCACGGGTGCCAAGACTGTACATATCAATATCCACGACGGTCAGAGATGGTGTGATCAGAGGTGCATAAGGGTAGTTGTCGAAGGAGACAATGGAAATATCCTCCGGAACGCGCATCTGACACAGTCTGATTGCCTGGATGACACCTACGGCGATCAGACTGTTGAAACACAGAATGCTGTCAGGAGGATCCGGTAATCGCAGAAGTTCTGTGGTGCGCCGGATGATCTCTTCCAGATTGGAAGAAGTAGGGATGACATAATCATCCTGGGGTGAGAGATTGTTGCGCTCCAGAGACAGACGGTACCCAAGAAAGCGATCTTTATAAATATTGTCTTTGTCGGAACCTCCGACGAAGGCAATTTTTTTATGCCCAAGCGAGACCAGATGCGTGATCGCCAGATTGGATGACAGAGAGTGATTGGTATCGATCCAGGACAGCATAGAATCAAAGGACGGTTTTCCAATGCAAATGTGAGGGAAATCAGTTGCCAACAGTATTTTTTCAATGGCAGAAGTTACATAATAGCCGTTTATCAGAATGCCATCTGCTTTTTTAGACTGGATGGCAGTTATGATCTGCCCTTCTGCTTTTTCTTTGGAATGATCCAGATCCAACAATCCTAGAAAATATCCTTTTTTACGTACTTCATGGGAAGAACCGGAAATAATATCGAACATATGGGGATTTTCATAGGGGCGTCCTTTGTAAAAACTGTCAGCATAGAGGATTGTCATGCTGCTTTTTTTCACCAAAGATACTGCGGAAGAATTGGGAATGTAATTCAATTCGGCTACGGCATCCTGGATTCGTTTATAAGTGGAAGAAGAGACATGCATCTGATTGCTCAGTACCCGGCTGACTGTGGAAATAGATACATTGGCTTTTTTGGCTACATCCTTGATCGTTGCTGCCATCTGAGATCCTCCATTGGTAAAACGTTTGCGTAAATTGTGCATTTTTTATGGGCTGTTTCGTTGCTATTTTGCAGGCGGTCTGCTATTTTTAGTATATCGAATTCGCAAAGAAGATTCAATACTTTTTAAACATAGCGCTGTGTTTTATAAAAGTAGAAAAACGTTTTATCAAAAGGAGGAAGCTATGAAGAAAAAAATTGCAATGTTGCTCAGTTCACTTTTAGTAGTATCCATGTTAAGCGGATGCGGATCAGAGGCAACCGTAAATACAGAAAGTAATGTAACCACGACAACGGAAAATCAGAATACGCAGACGACAGAACCGGTGAATATTACCGTATGGCATTGTGCGGATGCCACTATTGCCGATACGTTACAGAAGCAGGTCGATGCACTGGCACCGGAGATTGTAGTTACTTTTGAAAGAAAAGAAAATATGTCGGATGCCTTAAAATTAGTGGGTGACGATCCGGAAAGTGCGCCGGATATGTTTATGTGGGCGCATGATAAAGTAGGTACCTTTGCACAGATGGGAATCCTGTCTCCGATTACCGATGTGTTGACGGAGGATGATCTGGAGGATTTCCTCCCTATGACGTTAAGCGCCGGGGAGTATCAGGGAGACAAATATCAATTACCGTTATACTATGAAGCATTGCTGTTTTTGTACAATAAGGATCTGATGGAGACTGCACCGGAGACCACGGACGAACTGTTGGAGCTCATGAAGAAGGAGACCACGGCAGATCAGTATATATTTGTAGAGCAGCATTCCACTTCCTATAATGCAGCAGCCTGGATCCAGGGCTTTGGCGGTTATCTGATCAATGAGGACAGAGAGCCGGGATTAAATCTGCCCCAGACGGTAGAAGCCATGGAATATCATAAGCAATTTGTGTCATATATGCCGGCGGATGGTGAGTACAATACCGTGACCACTCTGTTCACGGAAGGAAAAGCAGCAAGTACTATCGGAGGTCCCTGGCTGGTACCGGGTATCAAAGAAGCCGGTATTGACTTAGGAATTGCGCCGATGCCCATCCTGCCGAACGGCACATCTCTGACACCTTTTTCCGGAGTACAGGGCGTTCATGTACTGAAGCATGCAGCAGAGACGAAAAAGGAAGCACTGGCTGAAGTGCTGAAGGTACTTGGATCCAAGGAGACCGGTGTGGCACTGGCAAATGCCGCAAGCTGTGCACCTGCCAACAGTAAAGCTTATGAAGATGCATCTGTGTCAGAGGACGAAATGATCATGGCACTGAAGACTATGGCAAACAATGTAGTACCCATGCCCAACATTCCGGAAATGGATGTGATGTGGTCAGTGACAGATGACCTGTTGGCGGCAGTGAATAAGCGTGGAGAGGATGTGCAGACGGCATGTGATGCACACCAGAAGGAAGCTTTGGAACAGATTTCTGCAATGCAGTAATTGGCAGATATAATGACAGGTAAGGAGTGAAAGCAGGATGAAACGAGGAAAGAAGAAAGCATGGCTCTACAGTATGCCGTTTCTGATCATTGTAGGGCTGATGATCGTGGTGCCCTTATTGTATACCGTAGAAATATCCTTTACCAATATGAGTATTTATCATTGGAAGGATTATCATTTTGTTGGACTGGACAATTACAAAAAGGCATTGCTGGCTTTTGATTCCGGATTTCTTCCTGCTTTTTTACGGACTCTTTTATGGACTGTATCCAGTATGGCATTACAGTTGATCTTTGGCTTTTTCATTGCCGTCGGGCTGAATGCAAAAGAATTAAAACTGAGAAGGGTCTACAAGACTCTGCTGATCGTGCCTTGGGCGATGCCTGCATATGTATCCATTCTGTTATGGCGCATGGGGATTTTTAATACGGAATTCGGACTGTTTAATCAGATACTGAAACAGATTGGAGGCAGACCGGTAAATTTTCTGTCCACAAACGGTATGGCATTTATCAGTTGTCTGGTAGTGAACCTGTGGCTGGGAGTTCCGTATATGTTCACGATGATGGACGGTGCCATGCAGAGTATTGACCGGAATATTTATGAAAGCGCCCAGCTGGATGGTGCGGGATTCTGGAAAAAGCATTTTTATGTGACCATTCCGCAGATCCTGCCGATTCTGATGCCGGTGATCATTATGGCTACATTCACAGCGTTTAAGCAGTTTGACATTGTGTATCTGATGACGATGCAGACCGGTTCGAAGACTGGTGCAGATATTAATACGGTAATCACCTACGTATATGAAAAAGCGTTTATTACCAGCAACTATGGATATTCATCCGCTGTGGCGTTTATAGTATTTTTGATCATACTGGTGCTTTACAAGACCATGAACCGAAGAGAGTTTTCAATCTCGGAACAGTGAGGGGAATATGACAGGGAAAAAAATTAAAGAAAAAGTAAAGCTGATATTGCTGAATATAGGATTCATTTTACTTTCTTTCCTGACACTGATTCCTATCCTGTATGCATTCAGTATATCAATCAGTGGGAGTAACAGTATTATTTCCACAGAATTTCATATTTTGCCGAAGACGATCACTATGGATAATTATATTACGATCCTGACGGAGAGACCTTTTGGGAGATGGTTTGTGAACAGTCTTCTGCTAAGCGCACTGACTGTTCTGCTAACTATGCTGGTGGCTGTGCCGGCTGCGTATGTATTCTCCAGAATGCGGTTTGCCGGACGGAAGAGGACCTTACATATTTTACTGGTGTTAAATGCGTTCCCGGCAATTCTCTCCATGTTTGCAATTTATCGGATTATCAAGGCTCTGAATCTGTTGAATTCTTATGTGGGACTGGTATTTATCTATGCGGGAAGTATGGCGATTTTTGTCTTCTGGAATATGAAGGGGTATTTTGACAGTATTCCCGAGGCTATCGAGGACGCAGCGAGAATTGATGGTGTGAATGACAGACAATTGATCACGAAGATCGTTATGCCTTTGGCAAGGCCAAGCATCATCATCTCTTCTGTTCTGGTGGTGATCTATGTGTGGAATGAATATATTTTCAGCACAGTCTTTTTGTCAGGTGCGGAGAAAAATACACTGGCGGTAGCTCTGTATTCTCTGCAGGCTACGGACTATACGCGCAACTGGCCGCTTTTTTCGGCAGCGGCAATTCTGACAACACTTCCTGTATTGATTCTGTTTTTCCTGGTGCAGAAATATATGGTATCGGGACTGTCATCGGGAGGTGTCAAAGGTTAAAAGCAGGAGGAACCTATGATTTTACAAGAAGCAATTTTACATATACCGCTGTCGCAGTATGCATTTGCGAACAGTGAGACAAATCTTACAATCCGTATCCGGGTGGCAAAGGATAATCTGACGGATTGTGTTCTGTGGTACGGAAACCGGGTACAACCCGGTGATCCTATTGTGTTTACGGCAGTGTACATGAAGAAGATACTGTCGGATATGCATTTTGACTATTATGATGCAACTTTTGAAACCCCATATGACAGGGTGTGTTACTATTTTGAATTGAAGAATCCGGAAGAAACAAGATTTTATTATACAGATATCTGTGCACAATATCTTCCGACGGAGAGAAGCGAATTTTACCAGTATCCGTTTATCCGCAGAGAAGAGATCTGTGAGGAACCGAAGTGGTTCCGGGAGGCAATCGTTTACAATATTTTCCCGGACAGCTTTGCCAGCGGACACCGCAAGATCGCAGGACAGGGAAAAGAGATGGAATGGCAGGATGGCATCCGGCTGAAAAGCCGCCTGGGTGGAACGATACAGGGGATCCGGGAGAATCTGGATTATATTCAGAACCTTGGATTTAACTGCATCTACCTGAATCCTATTTTTACAGCCGGAGAGTACCACAAGTATGATCTATTGGATTATTTTCATGTATCTCCCAATATGGGGACGGATGAAGAATTCTGCGAACTGGTGCAGGATATTCATGGAAGAGGAATGCATATTGTCATTGATGGTGTGTTCAATCATTGCAGCTGGTATTTTCCACAGTTCAGTGATGTGGTGGAAAAAGGAGAAAATTCCAAATACGTTGACTGGTTTTATAGGCTGCAGTTTCCAGTGATACGTCCTGACACGGAAGAGGAAAAGCCGACGTACAGTTGCTTTGCCTATGAGCGGAAGATGCCGAAGCTGAATTCTTCCAATCCGGAGGAAAGAGCTTATTTTATGGAAGTATGCCGCTATTGGATTCGGGAATTTAAGGTAGACGGCTGGCGTTTGGACGTAGCAAATGAAGTGGATCGGGGATTCTGGAGAGATTTCCGCAGAGCTGCCCATGAGGAAAATCCGGAGAGTGTTATGATCGGGGAGATATGGGAGAGCTCGGAGACCTGGCTGAACGGAGACATGTTTGATTCTACCATGAATTATGATTTCCGGAAGAACTGTCGTGATTTCTTTGCCCTTCGGAAAATTTCCACAGAGGAATTTCATGATCGCATCGTGAAGATGCTCCTGCGGTATCGTACCGGAACGCTGCGTGGGCAGTTAAACCTGTTAGACAGCCATGATGTCAACAGATTCCTGTCATATTGTGAAGGAGATCTACGAAGATTCCGTCTGGCAGAGGTGTTTCTGTTTACCTCTCCCGGAATTCCCTGCGTATTCTACGGGGATGAACTGGGAATGGATGGCAGCAGCGAGACAACCCTGCGGGGTCCTATGCCCTGGGAAAAGCTGCAGGATGGAGAGGATGATTTCTTCCCCCGGCTGATTGCTATTCGTAAAGAACATGAGGAACTGACCTATGGAGATTACACTCTGCGATATATGGATCATGACGGAGGATATATCTACCAGAGAATCTGGGGAGATCACAAGATTACAGTCTGTCTCAATAATGGCAGTACAACGATTGATTTGCGGGAGTATTCAGGAAAGGGCAGCGTGCTTTTGAGTGAATCCTATGAAACCGGAAAGCTTGGGAGTATGGGATATGCGGTTATAGAAGAAAAATAGAACAATAATAAGAGACCGGATGGTGAGCGATCACCGTCCGGTTTTTTCGACTACATTTTACACAGAGTGTTGCCAGTTTTCAGTCGTGTTTTCCTGTGGGATATGGTAAAATAAATATCATAGAAACATTTTCGACAAATAAAAAATGGACATTCATAAAGAAAAAACGGATATTCAGAAGGTCATGTGGGCTTAGACCTTTTGACCCTGGTATCATATAAATGTAAATATGGGAAAGGCAGGGCGAGGTTATGAAGGATTATGATGTGATCATCATCGGTGCCGGAGTCAGTGGCTGTGCCATTGCCAGAGAACTGGCGAAAGGGAAACTAAGGATCGCTGTACTGGAGGCGAAAAGCGATGTCTGTGAAGGCACTTCCAAGGCAAACAGCGGCATTGTGCACGCAGGATATGATGCGGTGCCGGGAACCCTTAAGGCGAAATTAAATGTCAGGGGCAATGAAATGATGGAGGAATTGTCAAAAAAACTGGACTTCCCATTTCGCAGAAACGGATCCCTGGTGCTATGCTTTGAAGAAGATGCTATGTCTGGTCTGGAAGAGCTGTATCAGCGTGGCATGGAGAACGGGGTAAAAGAATTGAAGATTCTGTCTCCGGAAGAAGTATGGGCGATGGAGCCTGCGGTCTCCCGGGATATTGTGGGAGCATTGTATGCACCCACCGGCGGCATCGTATGTCCCTTCGGCCTGAACATTGCTCTGGCGGAAAATGCGGCGGAAAACGGCGTAGAGTTCTATCGTGACCACAAGGTGACAGCTATCGTGGAACAGAGACCGGTATGGACCGAGAACCCTCCTGCGAAGGAAGGACGGATGTATCAGGTGCAGGCGGACGGTGAGATATTCGTGGCACCCATCGTCATCAATGCGGCAGGTGTCTATGCGGATGAAATTCACAATATGATCTGTGAGGAGAAGATCCGCATCGTGCCCAGAAGAGGCGAGTACCGTCTCATGGATAAAAATTGTGGTGATCTGGTAAATTCCACTATTTTTCAGCTGCCTTCCAAAATGGGAAAAGGTATCCTCGTTACCCCTACGGTCCACGGCAACTTACTGGCAGGCCCTACTGCAGAGGACATTCCAGACAAAGAAGATGTGGATACGACAGCAGAAGGACTGGCGAAGGTCCTGAACCTGGGAAGCAACAGCGTGGATGCCCTGGACGGCAGACAGACGATCACCTCGTTTGCCGGACTGCGTGCCCACCTGGTACACGAGGATCCTGCGGAAAAATCGGATTTCCTCATCGAAGAGGCAGCAGGACATCCCGGCTTCATCGATGTGGCAGGCATTGAATCTCCGGGACTGACCAGTGCACCGGCGATCGGTGAGTATGTGGCACAGATCGTTGAAAATAGTTATCCTGCAGAACGTAAAGAGGAATTTATTGACACCAGAAAAGGAATCCCCAGCATGGCACTTGCCACGGAAGAGGAGAGAGAAGCTCTGATCCGGGAAAATCCCGCATTTGCCAATGTGATCTGCCGTTGTGAACTGGTGACGGAGGGAGAGATCCTGGAAGCCATCCACCGCCCGGTGGGAGCGACGACCTTGGACGGCGTCAAGCGTCGTACCAGAGCCGGAATGGGCAGATGCCAGGCGGGCTTCTGTTCCCCGAAGACGCTGGAGATATTGTCCAGAGAATTGCACTTCGATCCGGCACAGATCACCAAGGAGGGGATCGGTTCCGAGATTTTAGTGGGTAAAAATAAAGACACCACACCCGGAGAGGGCGGAACATGGAAGAGGACACAGGAGCCGGTCGGAAAGGAGGCACTCCATGAGTAAACGGACAGAAGACATCGTCATCATCGGAGGAGGTCCCGCAGGCCTGGCAGCAGCGCTGTCTGCGAGAAAGGCCGGCTGTGAAAAAGTGCTGATCTTAGAGCGTGACAGAGAACTGGGAGGCATTCTGAACCAGTGTATCCACAACGGTTTCGGACTGCATACTTTTAATGAGGAACTGACCGGACCGGAATACGCAGAACGCTATATTGACATGGCAGAAGAGGCAAAAATCCCTTATCTGCTGAATACTATGGTAACAAATATTTCCCTGCTTCCCGATGGACGCAAGAAAGTCACTGCCATGAACAAAGAGGACGGGCAGTTAGAGATCGAGACAGAGACCGTGATCCTGGCCATGGGCTGCAGAGAGCGTTCCCGCGGTGCGTTAAACATCCCCGGCAGCAGACCGGCAGGCATCTACAGTGCCGGAACTGCGCAGTATTATGTAAACATCCGTGGACGTATGCCGGGTAAGAATGTAGTCATCCTGGGTTCCGGAGACATCGGACTTATCATGGCAAGACGCATGGTTTTGGAAGGAGCGAAAGTGCAGTGCGTGGCGGAGCTTCGCCCCCAGAGCGGCGGACTGAAGCGTAACATTGTCCAGTGCCTGGACGATTTCAACATCCCTCTGTATTTAAATACTACCGTGGCACAGATTCACGGCAGAGACCGTGTGGAGGGTGTGACCCTGACTAAAGTGGACGATAAAGGGACCCCCATTCCCGGATCCGAGTGGGAGGTTCCCTGTGATACGCTGCTGTTGTCCTGCGGACTGATCCCGGAGAACGAGCTGACCAGGGGTTTAGGAGCGGATATGGACGGCAAGACCGGAGGACCGGTAGTGGGAGAGAATCTGGAGTGCACCATCCCCGGCGTCTTCGCCTGCGGCAATGTGCTCCACGTCCATGAATTGGTGGACCATGTATCCACAGAAGCGGAAAAGGCAGGAAACTACGCCGTGGAATATATCCGGCAGAAAAGAGGGTAAGACGATGACAGAGAAGAAAACAACACAAAAAGAACTGACCTGTATCTGCTGCCCGGTGGGGTGTGCCCTGACCGTAACCATAGAAGGTGACAAGAGTGTCACAGTGACCGGCAACCGCTGCCCCCGAGGGGCGGCTTACGGAGAAAAGGAAGTTACACATCCTACCCGGATCGTCACCTCCACTGTGTGCGTGGCAGGATATCCGGATGCTGTGGTATCCGTGAAGACCGCTTCCGACATTCCTAAAGGTAAGATCAATGACTGCATGAAAGCGCTGGCAGGTGTCACTGTAGCTGCGCCCATCCATGTAGGAGATATCATCTTGGAAAATGTAGCTGACACGGGTGTCGATATCGTGGCCACCCGGTCGTTTCGTGGGTGACAGAGGATGGAAATATTGAGGATAGAGTATAATTAGAACAACGGGAGGTTACATAACACAATGGGAGATATACAGAACACACAGAAGAAAACATACATCATGGCGCTGGATCAGGGAACCACCAGTTCCCGCTGCATCCTGTTTGATAAGCAGGGCAACATCTGCTCCATGGCACAGAAGGAATTCACACAGATCTATCCCCAGCCCGGCTGGGTAGAACATAACCCTATGGAGATCTGGTCCTCCCAGCTGGGAGTGGCGATCGAGAGCATGGCAGTCCTGGGTATCACAGATGACCAGATCGAGGCCATCGGTATCACGAACCAGCGTGAGACTACGATCCTCTGGGATAAGAATACCGGAGAACCCGTGTACAATGCTATTGTATGGCAGTGCCGCCGGACCTCCGATATGATCGAGGAACTGAAAAAAGATGGTTTTGACAAAATCATCCGGGAGAAGACAGGGCTGATCCCCGATGCCTACTTCAGTGCATCGAAGATCGCCTGGATCCTGAATAATGTTCCCGGAGTCAGAGAACGGGCAGAGAGAGGAGAGCTTCTCTTTGGTACGGTGGATACCTGGCTGATCTGGAATCTGACCAAGGGTGCCGTACATGTGACGGATTATACCAATGCTTCCCGGACCATGCTTTTCGATATTCATAACCTCTGTTGGGATCAGGAGATACTGAAGCGTTTTAACATTCCGGAGAGCCTGCTTCCCAAGGTCTGCTGTTCCAGTGAGATCTACGGCAAGACCGATGCGGCTGTTCTGGGCGGCGAGATTCCTATCGCTGGTGCAGCGGGAGACCAGCAGGCGGCTTTGTTCGGACAGTGCTGCTTTGAGCAGGGAGAGGTGAAAAATACTTACGGAACCGGCTGCTTCTTATTAATGAACACCGGACATGAAGCCATTACCTCCCAGTCGGGTCTGTTGACCACTATTGCTGCCAGCACAAGCAAAAACGTAGAATATGCCCTGGAGGGCAGCGTGTTCGTAGCCGGTGCCGGGATTCAGTGGCTTCGTGACAGTATGCGTATGCTCAAGACCTCCGCACAGTCCCAGGAGTATGCGGAGCATGTGCCGGATACCGCAGGGGTCTATATTGTTCCGGCATTTGCGGGCATGGGAGCTCCTTACTGGGACCAGTATGCCAGAGGCACGATTGTCGGTATCACCAGAGGCTGTACCAAGGAACATTTTATCCGTGCCACGCTGGAATCTATTGCATACCAGACCGCAGATGTACTGGAGGCTATGGAAAAAGACAGTGGGATCGAGCTGAAGAGCCTGAAAGTGGATGGTGGTGCCAGTGCCAATGATTTCCTTATGCAGTTCCAGGCGGATATTGTAAATACGCAGGTACGCCGTCCGGCATGTATCGAGACGACAGCTTTGGGAGCGGCTTATCTGGCAGGACTTGCCGTAGGCTATTGGAAGAATCGTGATGAGATCCGTGAGAACTGGCAGATCGGAGCATCCTTTGCACCGCAGATGGAGGAGGAAAACCGCCGGCAATTATTGAAAGGCTGGCATCGTGCAGTGAAATGCGCTCTTGCGTGGGCAGAGGATGAGGTATAAAATTTATATGACCCTGGTATTTTTTGACAAAGCAAACTTGTAATGTGATAAAGTACTGTGGTATTATGATGTCTGGGTGAAAGGTTATCTTGCAACCCAGACATTATATTTTTACGGAATGAATTGTAGTAAGGGGTTACGGGGAGTTCACGGAAAGGAAACAGGATGGATTTAAACGGCTTACCACAGACCGTGCGGAACTTCATAAACGATACTATCCAATATAGGGAATCAGGCAACTGCCTGGACTATGACACCTGCCAGAAAATATTGGAGTATGCGGCAGATACCGGATCACAGAAGCTGACAGGGCTCGGACTCTATTATCTGGCGGAGTATTATTGGCAGAAGGGCGAGTATGAGAACACCATGCAATGCCTTACAGAGAGTGTGGGCTGCCTGGAAAATGCCCGGATGTACGAGCTGCTGGCCAAAGCCCATAATATGATGGGAGCGGTGTCTGATCGTAAGAACAACCGGATGGTGGCCTTAAGTTCTTATTATAACTGCCTTCAATATGCAGAAAAATATCATTTTTACTATATCCAGGGCATGGCGGAGAGTAATATTGCCTATACCCTGGTCAGGATGCGCCTGCGGCAGGAGGCGATACAGCATTACTGTATAGCGATCACCTGCTATGATAAGTCAGAAAAAACATATCAGCTAAACTATAACAGGATCAACTGTATGATCGAGTGCGGCTGCTGTCACATGTACCTGGGAGAAATGGAAGAAGCCCTGCAGCTTTGGCATCAAATAGAGCAGATCCTCAGAGAAGCACCGGAAAGCTATTATTCGAAAATAACATTAGAAATGTATCGTATTCCCTGCGAATTATTAAAAGGGCATGAGGAAGAGGCTTTAAAGCTTGCAGAAGATCTTCTGGAGCAATTGTCAGACCGGGATGTTTTTGAAGAGATCATGGATGAACTGGTGATCCTGGCGGGAATCATGGCAATCCTGCCTGATGGAAAATATCTGGAAAAATTGATCCGGATCATTGATGAAAAGCATATTGAAGAGTATTATAATATTTTCCTGGATATGTATCCTTTCAAGAGCGAATTTCTGCAAAAGAGGGGCCTTACCCGGGAATACATAGATTATACCCGCCAGTATTTCGATCTTTATGAGAAATACCAACAGGAAAACAGAGAAGCACTGATCAATGTCATAGAATTGCAGAACCGGCTGAAAAACGTTACGTTGGACTGGGCGAATATGAAGGCTTCCAACCGGGAGCTGGAAAGCCTGGCTATGCATGATGAACTGACGGGACTGGCAAACCGGACCTTTTTACATGAATATTTTACAGGCAGTTTTGAACATGCCTATGAGGAACATGAGCTCATGGGAGTAGAACTCATGGATATTGATTTCTTCAAGGAATACAATGATCATTACGGACATCTGGCAGGGGATCAATGCCTGAAAGCAATTGCCGGAGTTCTGCGGAAACAGCAGGTTCCGGGTAAGATTTTCTGTGCCAGATACGGTGGGGATGAATTTTTGATCCTCTATACCGGAATGACAGTGGAGAAAATACGAAGAGTGTCGGAAGATATTTTGAGGGAAGTCCGCAAACTAAAAATCCCTCATGAATGCAGTAACTGCAGCAACTACGTATCGGTCAGCCAGGGTGTATTTGCGAGGATTCCGGCAGGGAATAACAGAGAGTGGGATTTTACATCTCGGGCGGATGATCTTCTCTATAAGGCCAAAAACTGTGGAAGAAACAGTATCTGTATGTCCATGGAAAAGAACAGAGACAAGTTTATAGAGATCAAATAAAGGCGCAGACAGCGCAGATGGGAGAGTGTAGTATGTTGGTTCGGAAATATAAAGATATGTTATCCGGAAAATCTGTGATCCGGCAGCTTTCAGAATTCGCAACGGCAAGAGGACAGGAGATTGGATATGAGAACGTATTTGATTACAGTCTTGGGAACCCTTCCGTTCCGGTTCCCAGAGAATTTACAGACCGCATGATCCATATGCTGGCCACAAAAGAACCTTTGGAACTGCACGGATACAGCCCCAGTCTCGGTATTACCAGTGTGAGAGAAGCCGTTGCGGAGAATCTGGAACAGAGATTTGGTCTGCCCTATCGTAAAGAGCATATTTTTATGGCATCGGGAGCGGCAGGAGCATTGGCTCACGCTTTCCGTCTGGTGACAGAGCCGGGAGATGAGATTCTGACCTTCGCACCGTTTTTCCCGGAGTATCATCCTTATGTGGATCTCACCGGAGCGGTATTGAAAGTAGTGCCTCCTGATCTGGAAACGTTCCAGATTAACTTTGAGGCATTTGAAGAAATGCTGACAGAGAAAGTCAAGGCGGTACTGGTCAATACACCGAACAATCCTTCCGGCGTGGTATATTCTACCCCTACCCTGCAGAGACTGGCAGAGCTTCTGAAGGAAAAGTCCGATAAATACGGACATATTATTTATCTGATCTCTGATGAACCGTACCGTGAGATCGTGTTTGAAGGAGTGGATCATCCCTGTGTGTCGTATTTCTATGATAATACGATCATGTGTTACTCATTTTCGAAATCCCTGTCTCTGCCGGGAGAACGTATTGGCTATGTGGCAGTAAATCCTGCCTGTGAGGAAGCGGAGACCATGATCAATATGTGTGGGCAGATTTCCAGAGGAATTGGGCATAACTGCCCTCCGTCGATTATTCAGCTGGCTGTAGCACAGGTACTGGATAAGACGGCAGACCTGTCGGTATACGAGACTAATATGAATATCCTTTACAAGGAACTGACTGATCTGGGCTTCACCTGCGTGAAGCCCGGCGGAACCTTCTATATTTTCCCGAAGGCACTGGAAGAGGATGCCAAGGTATTTAGTCAGAAAGCATTGAAATATGATCTCGTTCTGGTACCGGGTGATAGCTTTGGTGCACCCGGATACTTCCGCATGGCCTACTGTGTGGACACGGAAAAAGTGGAGAGATCCCTGGAAGCTTTACGGAAGTTCGTGAAGAATGAATATGCAACTATCTAGAGTCACGCAGCATATCGAAAAGCGAATCGTGCTTGCACGAATGAGCTTTCGATATGCTGATGTGGTTCTGGATAGTTGTAGAAGCAGAAAGGAGAGTAATGCGAATGTATCAGGCTGGACTGGTATTGGAGGGCGGTGGCATGAAGGGAGTCTATACCGCCGGAGTGTTGGACTTTTTTACCGAAAAAGGAATTGATTTCTCCCATATCTATGGAGTATCTGCCGGTGCATGCCATATGTGCAGTTATCTGTCCCGGCAAAAGGGAAGGGCGCTGAGTGTCAGTGTGGACTATCTGGATACGAGACGATATTGCAGTCTGGAGAGCTTATTGACCAGCGGAGATCTGTTCAATGTGGATTTCTGTTATCACTTGATTCCGGAATATCTGTATCCGTATGACTATGAGACCTTTGAAAAATATCCCGGCAAAGCGTACAGTGTAGTGACCAACATTGAAACGGGACTGCCGGAATATCTGAGGGTTCGTGACATTCGCAAAGATATTGACAAGATCCGCGCATCTGCATCCCTGCCGCTGGTGGCAAGAAACGTCAGAATCAACGGAAAGCCATATCTGGATGGAGGTATCAGCGATGCCATTCCGCTGGAAAAATCAATTCTGGACGGCAATCGTAAGAATATTGTTGTCATGACCAAAGAGACAGGCTTTGTGAGAAAACCGGCGTCTGCAGCACAGCTTGCACTCATAAAACTCAGATATCTGAAATATCCTAAAGTATATGAACTCATGGCGGATAGACATATCCGCTACAATGAATGTCTGGATTATATTGAAAGACAGGAGAAAAAGGGTCAGGCATTCGTGATCCGCCCTCATAGAAAAAGTGATGTGGGACGGATCGAGAAAGACAAGGACAAACTGATCGCCTTATACGAAGAGGGTTATCGGGAAGCAGAAGCCTGCTACGAGGATCTGCTGGCATATCTGGAAAAGTAAGTACTAAAAATATAAGAAAGTAAAGAGAGAAAAGAAATGTTAGAAATTATCAAAGCAATTATTTACGGTATTGTAGAGGGTATTACCGAGTGGCTGCCGATCAGCAGCACCGGACATCTGATCCTGGTGGAGCGTCTGATCCCTTTTAAACAGACCAGTGAAGGTTTTTTTGATATGTTCGATGTAGTCATCCAGCTGGGAGCTATTTTAGCGGTGGTTGTATTGTTCTGGAACAAGATCTGGCCTTTTTACCTGAAGAAAAATAAGCAGCCGAAAAAGGGAGGCATTGTAAAATCCGCAAAAGATCCCGCAGTGGGAAATGTGGCACTGAGCATGGATGCTTTCTGGATGTGGGTGAAAATCGTTGTGGCATGTATCCCGGCAGTTGTATATGGTCTGCTGTTTGATGATGCGGTGGGAGAAGCCTTCAAAAAAGAGATCGGAAGCAGTGGCGTTACAATTCAGGTAATCGTGGTAGCTGTGATGCTGGTATTGGTCGGCGTACTGTTTATTGTGATCGAGAATTGGAACAAGAACCGCATACCTACCACAACAAAATTGTCTCAGCTGACTTACAGAGATGCACTGATCATCGGTCTGTGTCAGCTGGTAGCGGCGGCACTGCCCGGAACCTCCCGCTCCGGAGCTACGATCCTGGGGGCCATTATGATTGGTATATCGAGAACAGTAGCGGCAGAATTCACCTTCTTTCTGGCAATTCCCGTTATGTTTGGAGCGAGTCTTCTGAAATTGTTGAAGTTTGGATTTGCATTCACGGGAATGGAGCTTGCCTGCCTGCTGGTCGGTACGGTGATATCCTTTATTGTATCCCTGTTCGTACTTCGCTTCCTGATGGAATATATCAAAAAGCATGACTTTAAGGTCTTCGGATGGTACCGGATCGTACTGGGTATTGTCGTATTACTGTATTTCCTTGTACTTGCTTAACAGTTGACAATTTTTAGGAAAAGGAATACACTACCCTTATCGAGCGCCGGAATACGGTACTTGTGAGGAGAATGAAAATGTTTTTTGTACATGATTCGTACAGAAGGGAGACGGTAACATGGCAATAGTTAAGAAAACTGTAGCACCAGTAGCAGCAGCGAAAGTGGAAGCCCCTAAGGCAGAAGTGAAGAAAGCAGCACCGACAACTCCAGTTAAGACAGAAACGAAGACCGCTGTGAAGGAAGCTGAAAAGGCACCTGTAGCAAAGGTAGAAGAAAAAGCACCTGTAAAGGCAGAGGTTAAAAAGCCCGCAGCTAAGAAGGAAACAGTTAAGAAAGAGACCAAGAAGGCAGCACCCGCAAAGGCAGAGGCTAAGAAGCTCGCAGCCAAGAAGGCAGAGCTAAAGAGCGAGATCAGCGTTCAGTTCGGTGGAAAGTCCTACTCTCAGGAAGATCTGCTGAAGATCGCCAAGGACGTATGGAAATACGATCTGAAGCAGAAAGCAGCTGACCTGACCAGCGTAGAACTGTATGTAAAGCCGGAAGAGAACATGGTTTATTATGTAATGAACAAAGAGATCACCGGTAGTTTTTACATATAATTATCCAGAGTCAGATAAAATGAGCAAAGTATACGTCGAATGCTTGCATTCGTAAGAATACTTGTGAGCAGGCCCCAAAGTTGAATTCACCACTTTGGGGTCTTTGTATCTATAAAAAATGTTAAAGGATGACAGAATGCAGAAAAAATCAGAAAAGATTATTTTTACATTATATCTGTTGGGATTTCTGGGACTGGCACTGACAATTGCCCTGTTACAGCCGCTGGCCAATACACCGCCGCTTTACGGCAACCCTCCGGACGAGCATGCGAGATATTTGATTCCGCAGTTTATCTGTAAGTACGGACGGATTCCTACGGGACTGGAAGAAGAGGTAAGAATTCCCGCCTATGGGTTTTCCTATGCATTATATAATGTATTCCCTTATATCATACAAGGATATATCATGCGCTTTGTGAATCTGTTTACGGAATCCGAAGTGGCATTGCTGTACACTGCCCGGCTGGTGAACGTGACTTTGGGGCTGATGATGGCAGTAGTGGTTTATTTCATTGGGAAAAAAGTGTTTCAGGATGCCAGATTCCGATGGATGTTCTGCTTTGCGGTGACTTATCTGCCGGAAGGCCTGTTTATGCATACCTATGTAAATACGGACTCCTGCTGTATGCTGTCTACATCTATGATGGTGTATGCACTGGTTTGTGTATACCGGGATGGAATTAATATCCGCAATAGTCTGTGGATGAGCGGCGGCATTATCCTTTGTGCTCTTTCATATTATAATGCTTATGGATATATCGTAAGCTGTATTTTATTGTTTTTGGTTTTTTTTCTGCAAAAAAAAGAAAGCGGCGGCTATTCCTATGACTGGAAGCGGATGCTGAAATACGGCTGTCTGATCGCAGGAGTGGTACTCGCAGGAATCAGCTGGTGGTTTATCCGCAGTTATATTGTACTGGATGGCGATCTGCTGGGATTGAAGACCCGGGAAAAAATGGCGATCCAGTATGCCATTGAGAGTGTAAATCCTCTGACCATGAAGACCTATCAGGCAATGGGATACTCGGTCTTTGAAATGCTCAAAGAGCGTTACACATTCACCGGCCTGTATCACAGTTTCGTAGCGGCCTTTGGATCCATGTCGATTTTTGGAACCATATGGCTGTACCGTGCATATAAACTGTTTTTTTCAGTGGGCAGTCTGGGGGGACTTCTTTATCTCATCCGCTATAAGCAACGAAGACACATTGCCGGAAAAGAGTGGTTCTTTCATATCAATATGCTATACTGCATTCTGATGCCTGCATTTTTGACGGTTTATTATGCGTATACCATGGATTATCAGAATCAGGGACGTTACCTGCTGCCGGCACTGGTACCTGTGATGTATTACATGGTAAAGGGGATCCAGAAGCTTTCGGAAATAAAGATCGGAGGCAGGAGTTTTCCACAGTGGCTTGTAAATATAGGAATTGTGGTATGCTTCGTGATCATTATCGGAGGTGCGATAGATATGGTATATGTACGGGCGCTTCCTGTATATCTGGAGACCGGACTGGTACTGAAATAGTACCGGTCCGTTTTTGCGTATACGATGAGCCGGGTACAGATTTGTGCTTGCACAGGAATCTGTATTTGGCGAAGGTACATCATCGAGCTTTGAAACGAGGTTCTGAATTTTTTTTTTAATATTTTATTTAGAATTATTTCCCGGAAAATCAGTTGACAATAATACCCTATAGTGCTATTTTAGGGTAAGGAGATGTTAGCACTCCTTGATGATGAGTGCTAATAATCCCAAAGGGAGTGATGGAATGCAATTGGATGACAGAAAAACAATTATATTGCAAGCCATTATCCGGAACTACTTGGAAACGGGAGAGCCGGTAGGCAGCAGGACCATTTCGAAATATACGGATCTGAATTTAAGCTCAGCAACCATTCGAAACGAGATGGCAGATCTGGAGGAAATGGGTTATATCATACAGCCGCACACTTCCGCAGGAAGAATTCCTTCCGATAAGGGATATCGCTTCTATGTGGATACCATGATGGCAACCAGAGAGCAGGAAGTCAATGGGATGAAGGATATGCTCTTAGAGAGACAGGATAAGTTAGAGAACCTGCTAAAGCAGGTTGTAAAGACGCTGGCTCAGAATACCCAATATGCCACCATGATCAGTGCTCCGCAGGTACATCGCAACAAAGTGAAATTTATCCAGCTGTCCCGGGTAGATGCAGGACAGATTCTGGCAGTCATCGTTGCCGAAGGCAATGTGATCAAGAACAATATCCTGGCAGTGGATCAGGAGCTGGATGATGAGACATTGCTGAAACTGAATATCCTGTTGAATACTCATCTCAATGGATTGTCCATGGAGGAAATCAATTTAGGAATGATTGCAGCGATGAAGCAGCAGGCCGGAATTCACAGTGAGATTGTCAGTGAGGTGATCGATGCTGTGGCAGATGCCATCAAGGCGGATGAAGACCTGGAGATTTATACCAGTGGTGCAAACAACATTTTCCGGTATCCGGAGCTGGCAGATCAGTCCAAAGCAAGCGAACTGATCAATGCCTTCGAGGAAAAGCAGCAGCTGGGAGGACTGATCCAGGAATCTCTGGCAGATGAGGGCAGCACAGGCATTCAGGTGTACATCGGAGATGAGGCACCGGTACAGAGCATGAAAGATTGCAGTGTTGTTACAGCTACTTATGAATTGGGTGAAGGCATGAAGGGAACCATAGGAATCATTGGTCCCAAAAGAATGGATTATGACAAGGTCATAGGAGTTCTGCGGACGGTGCAGAATCAACTGGATGATCTTTACCGCAAAGAATAGACAGATTCCAGAAAGGAAAGTAAGAATGGCAGATCAGGAAAAAGAAATATTAGAGGAAGAAATGAAACAGGATCTTTCAGATGCCGAAGAACTGAAGGAAGAAGAGACAGAAGATGAGGAGCCTGTGAGCAAGGAAGACAAAAAGGCAGCAAAGAAGCAGGCAAAGCTGAATAAAAAGGAAGATTCCTACAAGGAGAAGATCGATCAGTTGGAGGACAGAGTAAAACGTCAGATGGCAGAGTTCGAGAACTTCCGTAAGAGAACCGATAAAGAGAAACAGGCAATGTTCGATACCGGAGCAAAAAGTGTGATCGAGAAGATCCTTCCGGTAGTAGATAATTTCGAGAGAGGTCTGGCAACGGTTCCCGAGGAATCCAAAGAAGATCCTTTCGTAGACGGTATGAACCGTATCTACAAACAGCTGATGACAGAGCTTGAGAACATCGGTGTAAAACCCATCGAGGCAGTCGGACAGGAATTCGACCCGAATCTTCACAACGCAGTGATGCAGGTGGAGAGCGATGAGTATGAATCCGGTGTGATAGCCCAGGAACTTCAGAAGGGTTACACATACCATGATATGGTCGTAAGGCACAGCATGGTAGGAGTTGTTCAATAATTTGATGATCACATATTTTTAGATATAGAAACTATAAAATGAAAACAGAGAGTAAAAACAGGAGGAAAATATTATGAGTAAGATTATTGGTATTGACTTAGGTACAACCAACAGCTGTGTAGCTGTTATGGAAGGTGGTAAACCCACCGTTATCGCAAATACAGAAGGCGCAAGAACCACACCCTCTGTTGTAGCATTTACCAAGACCGGTGAGAGACTGGTCGGTGAGCCTGCAAAGCGTCAGGCAGTTACCAACGCAGAGAAGACCATCTCCTCTATTAAGAGAGATATGGGTACCGATCGTGGCCGTACCATTGATGGCAAGAAATACTCTCCTCAGCAGATCTCCGCAATGATCCTGCAGAAGCTGAAAGCAGATGCAGAGAGCTATCTGGGTGAGAAGGTTACCGAGGCAGTTATCACAGTTCCCGCATACTTCAATGATGCTCAGCGTCAGGCTACCAAGGATGCAGGTAAGATCGCAGGTCTGGATGTAAAGCGTATCATCAACGAGCCTACCGCAGCAGCACTTGCTTATGGCCTGGACAATGAAAAAGAGCAGAAGATCATGGTATACGACCTTGGTGGTGGTACCTTCGATGTATCTATCATCGAGATCGGTGACGGTGTCATCGAAGTACTGGCTACCAACGGTGATACACACCTTGGCGGTGATGATTTCGATAACAAGATCATTCAGTGGATGCTGGATGAATTCAAGAAGGCAGAAGGCGTAGACCTGTCCGGTGATAAGATGGCTATGCAGAGACTGAAGGAAGCAGCTGAGAAGGCTAAGAAAGAGCTGTCCAGCGCAATGACGACCAACATTAACCTTCCTTTCATTACCGCAACCGCAGAAGGACCCAAGCACTTTGATATGAACTTAACCCGTGCTAAGTTCGATGAACTGACAAGAGATCTGGTTGACAAGACCGCAATCCCCGTACAGAACGCTATGAAGGATGCAGGCCTGAATTATTCTGATCTGGGTCAGGTACTGTTAGTAGGTGGTTCCACACGTATCCCTGCTGTACAGGATAAGGTAAGAGCCCTGACCGGTAAAGAGCCCAGCAAATCTCTGAATCCTGATGAGTGCGTAGCAATCGGCGCTTCTATCCAGGGTGGTAAGCTTGCCGGTGATGCAGGTGCCGGTGATATTCTGTTGCTGGATGTAACTCCTCTGTCTCTGTCCATCGAGACTATGGGTGGTGTTGCTACCAGACTGATCGAGAGAAATACAACTATTCCTACCAAGAAGAGCCAGATCTTCTCTACCGCTGCTGATAATCAGACCGCAGTAGATATCAACGTAGTACAGGGTGAGCGTCAGTTCGCCAAGGATAATAAGTCCCTCGGACAGTTCCGTCTGGACGGTATTGCTCCCGCTCCCAGAGGAATCCCTCAGATCGAGGTTACCTTTGATATCGATGCCAATGGTATTGTAAATGTATCCGCTAAGGATCTGGGTACCGGCAAGGAGCAGCACATTACCATTACCGCAGGTTCCAACATGTCCGATTCCGATATCGAGAAGGCTGTCAAGGAAGCAGCTGAATTCGAAGCACAGGATAAGAAGCGTAAGGAAGCTATCGAGGCAAGAAACGAAGCAGACTCCTTCGTATTCCAGACCGAGAAGGCTCTGAACGAAGTAGGTGACAAGGTACCCGAGAGTGACAAGACTCAGGTACAGGCTGATCTGGAAGCTGTTAAGGCAATTCTGGAGAGAACCAAGGATCAGGAAATGAGCGACAGCGATGTAGATGAACTGAAGGCAGCAAAAGAGAAACTGACCCAGAGCGCACAGTCCGTATTCACCAAGATGTATGAGCAGGCTGCACAGGCACAGCAGGGTGCTCAGGGCGCAGGTCCTGACATGAATGCACAGGCTGGCGGCAGCAATGCAGGTTCTTCCGCAGATGATGATGTCATCGACGGAGATTTCAGAGAAGTATAAATAACTTCACAAACAGAGCAATCCGTGGTATAACAGTAAATGCTGTGTAACAGTGATTGTGATAACAGACGGCACAGGGTATGCGAAAGCGTGCCCTGTGCATAACCGTCTTAAGATTTATGTGATAGAGGTGCAAAAATGGCAGAGCAAAAGAGAGACTATTACGAGGTCCTCGGTGTAGATAAGAATGCAGATGACGCTGCAATTAAAAAAGCATACCGTGTACTGGCGAAAAAATACCATCCCGACATGAACCCCGGAGACAAGGAGGCAGAACAGAAGTTTAAAGAAGCTTCCGAGGCTTATGCCGTGCTGAGTGATCCCGAGAAGAGACGCCAGTATGATCAGTATGGTCATGCGGCATTTGACGGTGGTGCAGGCGGAGCCGGTGGATTTGACTTTAACGGTGCAGACTTCGGAGACATCTTCGGAGATATTTTCGGAGATATTTTCGGAGGCGGAAGAAGCAGAGGTGCCAGAAATAATGGACCCATGAAGGGCGCCAATATCCGTACCAGCGTGCATATTACATTTGAAGAAGCTGTTTTTGGCTGCAAGAAAGAAATTGACCTGACGGTAAAAGAGACCTGTAAGACCTGTAACGGCTCCGGCGCAAAGCCGGGCACCAGTCCTGAGACCTGTACCAAGTGCGGTGGTAAGGGCCAGGTAGTATTTACCCAGCAGTCTTTCTTTGGTACGGTTCGTAATGTACAGACCTGTCCCGACTGTCAGGGAACCGGTAAGGTGATCAGGGAGAAGTGTCCGGATTGTCGTGGTACCGGATATATCCCGATGAAGAAGCGTTATGCAGTAGATATTCCCGCAGGTATTGATAATGGTCAGTCCACCCGTATGCCGGGACTGGGCGAGCCCGGTGTCAATGGCGGCCCCAGAGGCGATGTGTTGGTAGAAGTGATCGTAGGTCGTCATCCGATCTTCCAGAGACAGGATTTCGATATCTTCTCTACCGTTCCCATTTCCTTTGCGGTAGCGGCATTGGGCGGCGAAGTACTCATCGATACCGTGGATGGCAAGGTGGTATATGATGTAAAGGCTGGAACCCAGACAGACACTAAGATCCGCCTGCGTGGTAAGGGTGTACCTTCCTGGAGAAACAAAGATGTCCGTGGTGATCACTATGTGACACTGGTGGTTCAGACACCTGATAAGCTGAAGCCGGAAGCCAGAGAACTGTTAAAACAGTTTGATGCCCTGACGGGGGATTCCCTGAATGCAGTGAAGAAAGCAACGGAAAGCGGAGAGGGGGAGACTAGGGAGAAGGACTCCAAGGACGGCAAGAAAAAGAAGTTTTGGAAATAGTCAAGTACCACCCGGATGACTTTACTGTCCCGGGTGGTATTTTTTCTTTGAAATTCCAATCTACACCGCCAAAGTAATCAACAAAACTTTTTTGGATATTGAGAGTTGGTTGAATAGTTGTTCTAAAAACTTCGTGGGTCTATAGAAGATAAATTTCCCTGTAGGTACTTTTTGGAATGGGTAAAAAGCAAAAACTAAACAATATGGGCCTATAGCGAAAAAATCGCCTGCCAGATACTCAATTTCTTCAAAATGAGTACCTCAGAGCCGGTTTTTTCCCTATAGACCCATATTCACCTTTTTATACGTTACGAGCCATGCACCCAATTCATAAATGTGTCGCAAAGGGCGCGTCACATTTATTGGCAGTTTTCCGCAATGAGCCACGCTATTCATAAGATTGTCAGCAAAAGGCGCTGCCAATCTTATTTCATATCGCGGCGTTCGCCGCATCACGGCATAAGTAAAGACAGCGATTTGTGCGCAAGCGCCCATCGCTGTCCTCACTATGCCTATGCGCGGCTATGCTTTCGTAACTCTCAATTTAATATACAAATTCACCATTTTGTAAAGGGCAAATGGTTTGACAGAATAAGGAGAAACGCTTACAATTCAAGTAGTTATGCAGGCTGTGGCACAAAGGAGACGGGCAGGAATGGAGAATCGGCGAGAGGAATTTCTGAAAACTGTATGTCAGATCTATATGGCTGCCGTTCTGGTCGTGTTGCCGCTGTACTATATTCCCGGAAATGGATATTACAAATTGGGCGATAGCAAATATTATTTATATCGCAATATCTCTCTGATCTGTATGGGGATTTGTCTGGCGGTACAGATCATCACTGTGGTAAGAAGCTGCCGGATGGAAAAACACAGACGGATGAAACAACACTGCCGGATGGAAAACAGCAGTAGTTCCGGTATGTATATGAGAAAAACCGGGGGAAAAATGATCAGATGGTGTAGAGAGCATAGTGTTGTGACGGCTGTCTGCTTATATGGATTTTGCGCAGTATTGTCTGCCATCTGCAGTCCTTACGGAAGGACCGCCTGGGTTGGAGAACGGGAATGGTACATGGGAGCTGTCACCATCTGCCTGATGGTAGGAGGATTCCTGATGGCAATGGATTACAGCGGACAGTGCATCCGGATTTTATATCTGGGAGAAGCAGCGTCTGTCACAGTGGCACTCATAGGATTGCTCCAAAAACTGGGTTATGATCCTCTGGGACTGCTGAAGGGCTATGTGGTAGGGGACTGGGAATATACACATATGCTCAGTACTTTGGGAAATAATAACTGGCTCAGCGGGTATTACAGTGTGATGCTTCCTCTGTCCCTGTCACTTTTTTGTAAGGCTGCGGAAGAGGGGAGAAGAGCTGCTTCCATTTTGCTTGGGGGCAGTAATGTCCTTGTGGTGGCGATGTTATTTTTACAGGGAAGCGACGGCGGTGTAATGGTGGCATGTGTAACACTGTGGATATGCTTTTGGAGCAGTCGAAAAAAAGACGGACTTTGGGAGCAACTGCTTGTTCTGCTGTCCGGAGTCTGCGTTGGAATGTTACTGTGGGGAAAGGGGATGCAATCCCTCGGGACCTATGATATTTTATTACAGGATGGTATTGCAAGAAAACTGGCAGTATGGCAGGGATGGTTTCCGCTTGCAGTAGTGTGCCTGTTATTCTGTGGGATACATTATGCTCTTCCGGAAAAGAAAAAGAGGGCGCTACAGATCGGAGCACTGTGCGGCAGTCTGTTGTTGGCTGTGGGTGTGACAATATGGTATATTTTGAAACTGCAGGGCAGCGATTTTGCGGAATGGGGCAATCGCCGGGGAATGTTATGGCAGATGGCATGGCAGGGTTTCTGCCGGGGAGATCTTAAGCAGAAGCTGCTGGGGGCCGGACCGGATTGCTTTGCAGGTTATTTGGAACAAGTGTTACCGGGAGGCACGGTACTATTTGACAAAGGCTATTTTGCCGGTTCGATTTTTACGAATGCACACAATGAATGGCTTACCACGTTGATCAACCTGGGGTTATTGGGAACTGTTGCTTATGCAGCCGTATTTCTTACCGCATTGCGGAAATACCGTGGAAATTCTATGGCAATCATGTTACTTTTTACTTATGGAATGCATTCCCTGATCAGCTTTCAGCAGGTATTGAATACCCCTTTCTTTTTTCTGCTGCTGGGTGTATGCGAAGCTGAACAGCGCACGAATCAGCAATATAAAACAGATACATATGAGGAGCTTATGGAAATCAAATGAAGAACATTTGGAAAATTTTTACGGGAGATATTAAAAAGCTGGTGAAACAGCCTTTTGCATTGATCATAATTATTGGGTTGTGCGTGATCCCGTCACTGTATGCCTGGTTTAATATTTTTGCCAACTGGGATCCTTACGCCAACACTGGCGGCATACCGGTAGCTGTGGTATCACTGGATCAGGATTACACACTGAAGGACGGATCTGTGGTAAATATGGGAGAATCCGTTCTGGAGAGTCTGCATTCCAATACCAGCGTAAAATGGATTTTCCTGGATACAGAGGAAGAAGCAAAAGAGGGTGTGGAGTCAGGAAAATATTATGCTGCTATTGTGATCACCGATAAGTTTACATACAGTATGTACAATGTGTTTTCGGATAATTTCGAGAATCCGGCGCTGATCTATTATCAGAATCAGAAGAGCAATGCCATTGCTACGAAGATCACGGATACCGTTGCGGGTACTTTACAGAATACGATCAACGAAACCTTCATCAAAGTGGCAGCAACTACCGTATTTGAAGAAAGCAATGCCGTATCGGATCAGATGCAGGGAGAAAGCTATGTAGAAGAATTCTGCGCAAAACTGGAAGAACTGAATGACAATCTGAAAGAATACAGTGCTATGATTGATTCCTTCCGGGCTGGAAATACAAGACTGGAAGCGGCAATTACTCATGTAAACTATGAGATTCCCATGATGCAGAAGAAGCTGGACAATACGACTGCCAGTCTGGACCAGAGCAGTCAGAATCTGTCTTCGACCAGAGATACACTGGGAAATTTCAGTAACAACATAGATACTTCGATGACGAATATAAATAATTCACTGGAAAGTATTAAAAAAGCATTGGATGAGAGCAAACTGGCGGATGACACGGCGCAGATGACCAAAGATCTGAATAAAGTGGCGAGGGATACCAATACCCTGAACGGACAGGTGAATGATCTGCTGGCAGTACTGTTGCAGCAGAAATTACAGGGCAGCGTCTCCGGAGGGGATGCTTCTGTCTCCGGAGGCAACGCAGGTGCCGGCGGCAATGGAGGAAGTGCGGCTTCCGATGCGGCCATTGAGGCACTGAAGGCTATGCAAAAAGAGCTGGATATGATGAATACGGTAGTAGGCAGTGTTCTGGAGGCAACCGATGATCAGGCGGCAGAAAAGGCGAAAACAGGTGTGAACAATGCCATGAATAATTTGAAGAGTGCCATTGACAGCTGCGAAAACTCTGTAAGCAACATGCAGGGGATTTATAAAAATAATCTGGTACCGCAGATGCAGAGAGTACTGACAAATATGTCAGATTCTCTGAATCAGGTGACCAGCCTGGTGAATACTTTAAGTAATACCGTGAAAAATATGGGAGTCGTCATGGAAGGTGTCAGCGATGCTGTGACAGGGACAAGCGAAAGCCTTGGACAGATTCAGAGTGTGGTAGACGGTATCAGTGCTAAAATAACGGATCTTACAGAAAAGATGGATGGTGCCTCGGAAGAGGAAATGATGGATATTCTGGTACGTTTTCTGGGGGGAGATCCGGACAGTCTGGGAGCTTATTTTGCTTCACCTGTGACAATGGAGACGATTGCCATATACCCGGTAGCAACCTACGGATCTGCCATGACACCGTTTTACTCCACGCTGGCAATCTGGGTGGGATCCACTGTTTTGGTAGCATTGGTGAAGGTAAAAGCAGTTCCGAAGGGCTTAGAGGAAGTAAAGAGTTATCAGCTGTATTTTGGCAGATATCTGTTGTTCCTGTTGCTGGCGCAGATTCAGGCGGCTGTTATTGTGGTGGGGGATTTATGGCTTTTGAAAGTAAATATTGTGGAGCCGGGATTATTCTTCCTGGCGGCAAGCTTTACTGCAACTGCATTTTCCCTGTTGATCTATTCCCTGACTCTGGCATTCGGTGATGTGGGCAAGGCGGTGTGCGTTATTGTCATGGTATTGCAGATCGCAGGTTCCAGCGGAACGTTTCCTATTGAATTACTGCCGGATATCTATCAGAAGATATATATCTTCTTCCCTTTCCCGTATGCTATTACGGCAATGAGAGAGGCTTTGGCCGGAATGTACGGGACTGCCTATATGGAAGCACTGGGTAAACTGATTCTGTTTATGCTGGAAGGACTGATGATCGGACTGGTAATACGGATTCCTTTCGTCAAACTGAATCACTTTGTGGAAGAGAGAATGGAAGACACGGAGCTCATGTGACGCCTATTCGAAGCCCTATAAACATTGCAAAAGGAAAGCTCCGCAGGAGCGGTTTTGCGAATGAAGTTCCGAACAGGCAGAAAATAAGACAGAAAATAAGACAGAAAGTAAGACAGAAAGGAAATTTCATGGAAAGAGACTACGAAGAGATTTTTCAGAAGGTGTTGGACTATGAGCAGACCCTTCATGAAAAAAACAGAAAAAGAATCAAGATCGGTCTGAAGTGCATCTGGATCGTGCCCCTGTTTTTCCTGGCATTGTTGTTCCTGACCGGCAGCAATAAAGTGATCTTCCTGATCCTGTGGATCGTGTCACTGTTCGCCCTGTCGATCTATCTGATCATTGTGGAATATATGGATCATAACTTGCAGGAAAAGATCATGGAACTGAAGGGGGAGGATGGAACGATCGAAGCAGTAACCCCTGCGGATTTTGACAGAGCGGCACAGATCATCCGCAAGACCCGTGAAATGATCGGTGAGGGACTGAACTCCCCGGCGGAGACACAGGCAGAAATGATAGAGAAAAAAGACGAAGCAGAAGACGAGGAGGCCGGTGAATAAAATGAGAAACATCTGGAAAATATTTACCACCGATATTCGTCGGATCAGCAATAATGTAGTAGCGGTCGTTATCATCATGGGATTGAGTATCCTTCCTGCGCTGTATGCGTGGTTCAATATTTTTTCCAACTGGGATCCCTACGAACCGGCGGCGACCAGCCAGCTAAAGGTGGCTGTGGCTTCCGATGATGCCGGTGCTAAGATCCTGGGAGTGTCACTGAATGTGGGAGACAGTGTGCTGGAGGCTCTGGGAGCCAATACCACGATCGGATGGGTGTTCCCGGAGACTACGGAGGAAGCCATGGAAGGCGTGAAGAACAGTGATTATTATGCGGCACTGATCATCCCAGAGACCTTTACACAGGAGATGTTGGGATTCCTGGATGGGGAAGTGGATCACCCGACAATCTATTATTATGAGAATGAGAAAAAGAATGGCATTGCTCCCAAAATTACAGGAAAAGCCAAAAATGCCGTACAGGAACAGGTGAATGCTACGTTTATCAGCACCGTGGCGGAAGCGGCAATGAAAGCCGGAAATGTCCTCTCTGTGGCAAATGCGGCAGGACAGTCCGGGGTAGAGGAGAGTCTTGCTTCTGTACAGGTACAGCTGCAGGACTATGTAGTTATGCTACAGTCATTCCAAAGTATTATGAGCTCAGCAGAGATGATCATGTCCACCAGCCAGAATATGCTTCCGGATATGGATAATATCCTGGAAAATGGGCGAAACACTATGATCGGGATGCAGACCATGATCAATTCCAGCGTAGATGCTGTGGATGTTATGGGAGATATGGTGGGCAGCAGCATGGACATGGTGACGGAAGCATTGCAGTACCTGTCCATATTTTCCGATGGATTGCTGGAACAGATGGGCAGTAACAATGTGGGAAGCACCACGGATACGGGACTTGGCATGGCGATCGGACTGGTACAGGGTATGCAGGCCAATATGGATGTGCTGGGAAGCCTGGTCACCGGACAGGAGGAACAGATCAAGGAAATCAACCAATCACTGAAAAATATTGAGGCAGACCTGAAACAGCTGCAAAACAGCAAAGGACAGGTGGATACAGATATCAATACGCTGCGTGCACAGATCCGGGAGCAGATCCAGATATGTAATAAGCAGCTGAACAATCTGATGAATGATTATAACAATAATGTAAGACCTTCTTTCCGCGCTACCGGTAAATCCATGCAGCAGGCATTTTTAAATGCGGCAGCCATGATGAACGGCACTGATGTCAATATGGATGAAATCTCCGACATTCTGAAAGAGTATCAGCAGACCATGGAAGAGGGCAGCGTAAGCCTGCAGGATTCATTGATAATTGCACAGGAACTGCTGGACAAGGTGAGCAAAATAGCAGATAATATAAAACGGATCACCGGAGCGGATTCGTATGAGGATATTCTGAATGCCATGGCAACGGATCCTGCGGCTGTGGCGGATTTTGTATCGTCTCCGGTCAGACTGGAAACGGTACCTGTTTATCCGGTGGAGCATTATGGATCCGCCGCTTCTCCATTCTATACGATCCTGGCAATCTGGGTGGGAGCACTGTTCCTGGTGGCGATCATCCATGTAGGAGTGAAGCCGATAGATGCAGGGGATCATTATAAGTCCTATGAGAGATATTTTGGAAGATATCTGCTGTTTTTCCTGATCGGTCAGGCGCAGACTCTGCTTACGATCCTGGGAAATCTCTATTACATTGAGATACAATGTCAGCACAGGTTTTTGTACTGGCTGGCAGCGGCAGTGGCCAGTGCGGCATTCAGCTGCTTTATGTATTCGGTTACTTTTGCATTTGGAAATGTGGGAGAGGCTCTGGCAATTGTGGTCATGGTAATCCAGGTTGCCGGCAGCGGCGGTACCTTCCCGATAGAAACGTTGCCGAAGATATTCCAGTGGATCTATCCGTTTCTGCCGTTCCAGTTCGGCATGAAAGCATTTAAAGAATGCATTGCCGGAATGTATGGAGTAGACTACTGGATCAATATCGGTAAAATGGTACTTTTCCTGATCGTGGCATTATTGCTGGGGCTGGCGTTGGAACCGCCGTTCCGTAAGCTGAATCATATGATCGAGGAGAGTAAGGAAAAAACAGGATTAATGATATAATGAGCTTCAAGGAACAACCAGTGGATTCCAAAGCAGACATTTGTTTTTCTGAGCTTAAAATAATGAATTGAGATCATCAGAGAGGAAAGGAAATACAAAATGAAGTGGGTAAAATTTAAAATAAAGACGGTTACGGACGCAGAAGATATTATTATCAGTACTCTGTATGACCTTGGACTGGAAGGTGCACAGATCGAAGACAAGGTGCCCCTGACCGCAATGGAGAAGGAGCAGATGTTCGTGGACATCCTGCCGGACGGACCGGAAGATGACGGTATTGCATACTTAAGCTTTTTTGTAGAGGAAAAAGAGGATGGAAGTCTGGAGACCGCAGGAGAGAAGACCACAACGGAGGCAGTGCTTGCTGATGTAAAGAGAGAACTGGAAGATTTGCGACAGTTCATGGACATCGGAGAGGGATCCGTTGTCGTTGACGAGACTGAAGATATTGACTGGATCAATAACTGGAAACAGTATTTCCATCAGTTCTATATTGATGATATTCTGGTCATTCCCTCCTGGGAAAATATCAAACCGGAGGATACCGATAAAATGGTACTTCATATTGATCCGGGCACCGCATTTGGTACCGGTATGCATGAGACCACACAGCTGTGTATCCGTCAGCTGCGAAAGTTTATTACCCCTGAGACAGAAATCCTGGATGTGGGAACCGGCAGTGGTATTCTGGCAATTTTGTCCCTGATGTTCGGTGCAAAGCATGCTGTGGGAACAGATCTGGATATCTGTGCAGTGGAAGCTGTGGCGCAGAACTGTGAAGTGAACGGTATCGATCCGGCACAGTTCGATATGATGATCGGCAATATCATTACAGACAAGGAAGTACAGGACAAGGTGGGATATGAGTGCTATGATATTGTCGTGGCAAATATTCTGGCAGATGTTCTGGTGCCTCTGACACCTGTGATCGTACACCAGCTGAAGAAGGGCGGTATCTATATTACCTCCGGCATCATTGATGATAAAGAGCAGACCGTGGTAGAAGCAGTGAAGGCCGCAGGACTGGAAGTACTGGAAGTAACCTATCAGGGAGAATGGGTCAGCGTTACCGCCAGAAAAAATTAGAGACTTAAAGTAGGAGTTTTTATGTATCAGTTTTTTGTAGCACCGGAGCAGATCGATGTGGCAGGAAAGAGCGTCGTCATCCGGGGAACCGATGTCAATCATATCAAAAATGTTCTGCGGATGCGTCCCGGTGAGGAAGTGGCTGTCAGCAACGGGATCGACGGGAAGGAATATCGCTGTGGAATCCTCGCACTGGAAGAGGACTGTGTCCGTCTGGAACTGCGCTTTATCAAAGAAGACGGTGTGGAACTTCCGGCAAAGATCTATCTGTTCCAGGGCTTACCCAAAGCAGACAAAATGGAATTGATTATCCAGAAGGCTGTAGAGCTTGGAGCATATCAGGTGATTCCGGTGGCGATGAAGCGCTGTGTAGTCAGGCTGGATGAGAAAAAAGCCGATGCGAAAATCAAACGTTGGCAGGGAATTGCGGAGGCGGCAGCCAAACAGAGTAAACGTGGAGTGATTCCGACGGTGACTTCCGTGATGAATTATGCTCAGGCATTGAAAATGGCATCAGAAATGGATCTGAAGCTGGTGCCTTATGAGCTGGCGGAAGGCATGGAACACACAAGAAGGCTTATTGAAAGTGCAAAACCGGGGCAGCAGATCGCTGTTTTTATCGGCCCGGAGGGTGGATTTGATCCAAAGGAGATCGAGACAGCAACGGAGATGGGAATGGAACCCATTACGCTGGGAAAACGAATTTTGCGTACAGAGACTGCCGGGTTTACAACCATTGCATGGTTGATGTACCAGTTGGAAAAATAGAGAGCGGACGGCACAGAGCGTCTGCCTGCGGCATATTTTAATCATAAGAAGAATATAGTAATGATTCAGAGCCATGCAAAACAGCATTCAGGCAGATTATTCAGGAAAGCCAAGAAGTAGCAGTTTTGCGAATGGAGCGATGAATCGTTACTGAACGGATAGATAGCAAGGAGAAGAAGAGAATGGAAGTCTATTTGGACAATTCCGCTACCACAAGGACATTTCCGGAAGTGGCTGAATTGATGACGAAGATCATGTGTGAAGATTACGGTAATCCCTCCAGCCTGCATATGAAGGGAGTGGAGGCGGAGAAATATCTCCGCTACGCCAAGGAAACACTGGCAAGGATCCTGAAAGTGGAAGAAAGAGAGCTTTTGTTTACTTCCGGAGGAACAGAATCCGATAATATGGCATTGATCGGTTGTGCACTGGCAAACTGCCGCAGAGGGAACCACCTTATCACAACCCGGATCGAGCATCCGGCAATCCTGCAGACCATGCGCTATCTGGAAAGTCAGGGATATCGTGTCACTTATCTGCCGGTAGATTCCTGCGGACGGATCCGCCTGGAAGATCTTCACAGAGCAATGACTCCTGAGACAATTCTGGTATCCATCATGCATACCAACAATGAGATCGGAGCATTGCAGCCCATAGAGGAGGTGGGAGCCCTGATCAAACAGATGAATCCGGAGACTTTATTCCATGTGGATGCGGTGCAGGGATTTGGTAAATCCAGAATTTATCCTAAGAAAATGCACATTGATCTGTTATCTGTCAGTGGACACAAGATTCACGGACCAAAGGGTGTAGGCCTGTTATATGTAGGAGACAGGGTGAAGATCCAGCCCATCGTATTCGGCGGAGGACAACAGCAGAATCTCCGCTCCGGTACAGAGAATGTTCCCGGTATTGTGGGACTTGCAAAAGCGGCAGAAATGCTCTATAGTCATTTTGATGAGGATCATGAGAGATTATGTGCCTGCAAGAGACGGTTCATTGAAGGTGTGGAACGACTGGATCACGTGAAGGTCAACGGACTTTTACCGGATGCCCCTTACGGGGAAGGCACGGCGGCGCATATCGTCAGCGTATCCTTTGCCGGAGTCCGGAGTGAAGTGCTCCTGCACGCACTGGAAGATAAAGGAATTTATGTATCTGCAGGGAGTGCCTGCTCTGCACACAAGCCGCAGCCTTCCGCTACCCTGAAGGCCATTGGTGTGGATAAATCATTACTGGATTCCACCATCAGATTCAGTTTTTCTGTATTTACCACGGAAGAAGAGATTGACGTCTGCCTCGGGGCATTGTACAATATAGTACCTATGTTGCGCAGATACAGCCGTAGATAAGGGCTGTCAGGATAAGAAAGGAAAAGAACGTGTTTACATCATTTTTGATAAAATATGCCGAGATCGGTATTAAGGGAAAAAACCGTTATCTGTTCGAGGACGCTCTGGTACGCCAGATCAAATATGCTCTGAAAAAGTGTGAGGGAGAATTCCTGGTACACAAGACCCAGGGTCGTATCTTCGTGGATGCAGAATCAGACTTTGACTATGATGAAGTGGTGGCACATTTACAGAGAGTCTTCGGAATCTCCGGTATCTGCCCGGTGGTGCATGTACAGGATGAGGGCTTCGAGAAGCTGTGTGAGACCGTGATCGATTATATTGCGAAGGTATATCCGGACTGCAATCAGACCTTTAAGGTGGCAGCAAGACGTGCCAGAAAAAATTACCCCAAGGATTCCATGACCATCAATATGGATATGGGTGAAGCCATCCTGAAGGCATATCCCAACATGAAGGTGGATGTACACCATCCCGATATCATGCTGAATATTGAAATCCGTGAAGAAATCTATATCTACTCCGTGATCCTGCCCGGACCCGGAGGAATGCCGGTAGGAACCGGTGGCAAGGGAATGTTGCTGTTGTCCGGCGGCATCGATTCTCCCGTGGCAGGATATATGATCGCCAAGAGAGGCGTCAAGATCGATGCGGTATACTTCCATGCACCGCCTTACACCAGCGAACGTGCTAAACAGAAGGTCGTAGATCTGGCGAAGATCGTTGCCCGTTATACCGGTCCTATTTACCTGCATGTGATCAATTTTACGGATATTCAGTTATACATTTATGAGAAATGTCCCCATGAGGAACTGACGATTATCATGCGTCGCTATATGATGCGTATTGCAGAACAGATCGCAAAAGAAACCGAGTGCCTGGGTCTGATCACCGGCGAGAGCATTGGTCAGGTGGCATCCCAGACCATGAACTCCCTGATCGCTACCAACGAAGTATGCGAATTGCCGGTATATCGTCCGCTGATCGGATTCGATAAACAGGAGATCGTAGAAGTATCCGAGAAGATCGGAACTTATGACACTTCCATCCTGCCCTATGAAGACTGCTGCACCATTTTTGTGGCAAAGCATCCTGTGACAAAGCCTAATGTAAAGGTAATCCGCAGACACGAGCATAATCTGGATGAGAAGATTGATGAACTGGTAAAGACCGCACTGGAAACGAAAGAACTGATCATTGTGGAAGCGTAAGTGAGAATTCAGACGGAACGCATTGAAAGTAACTATTCAGAACAGGAGAATCCCGGAAGCTGAATAGTTACTTTTTTGAGAACTGCACAAAAAAACACCCTGAGAGGATTGCGTCTCTCAAGGTGTTTCCTGTTTCGTTATGTATTCGGTATTCCGAATCGGTAACTTATACCAGATAAGGCTTTAATACTTCCAGGACCTCATCTGCGCCATCCTCTGCATGGATGTTCAGGTCGATAGGCTTGGAAAGATCCAGGCTGAAGATACCCATGATGGATTTAGCATCAATAACGTATCTGCCAGATACAAGATCGAAATCATAATCGAACTTAGTAATATCGTTTACGAAAGATTTTACCTTATCAATAGAATTTAAAGAAATCTGAACTGTCTTCATGTTGACTACCTCCTTAATGTGTGTCATACCTTCTGACTTCATATTAATGGGTGAGCGGTCAAAAGTCAAGACGAAAACAATACAAAAAAAGAGAGGAATCCTATGAAAAGTGTAGCATTACACAACCTTGGATGTAAGGTTAATTCCTATGAAATAGAAGTAATGCAACAAATGTTACAAGAAAAAGGTTATACTATTGTACCATTTGATGAAATCGCAGATATTTACATCGTAAATACCTGCACAGTTACCAATATTGCAGACCGGAAAAGCAGACAGATGCTTCATCGGGCAAAACAGAAAAACCCGGATGCTCTGGTAGTAGCTGTGGGCTGTTATGTACAGACCGGAAGAGAAGATGTGGAGCAGGACCCCTGTATTGATCTGGCGATCGGCAATAACCGCAAGAAGGATCTGGCATCCATTCTTGAGGAATATTTACGGGATCTGGAACAGGAAGATGCGGTGGCGGAGAATGCAGAAAATTCCGGACATGGTGTGGACAAGACTCTGCATGACACTACTGTCATCGATATTAACCATACCGCAGAATACGAAGAAATGACTCTGAAACAGACGGCAGAGCACACCCGTGCCTATATTAAAATTCAGGACGGATGCAATCAGTTCTGCTCTTACTGTGTCATCCCCTATGCTAGAGGCAGGGTCCGTAGCCGCAGAGCGGAAGATATCATCCGGGAGATCACCGGCATGGCGAAGAACGGTTACCGGGAGATCGTACTGACAGGTATCCATATCAGTTCTTATGGCATTGATTTCGATGAGGGAGCCTGGAAGCGGGGCGAAAGTGTCTCTGTATTAAAAGAAGATGAGGAAAGAAGAGATTACTCCGGCAGCAGCAAACTGATCGATCTGTTGGAACGGATCCATGACATTGAAGGCATTGAACGTATCCGCATCGGTTCTCTGGAGCCCCGGATCATTACCGAAGAGACTGCGGACCGGATGGCGGCACTGCCGAAGCTATGTCCTCATTTCCATCTGTCCTTACAGAGTGGCTGTGATGCCACCCTGCGCCGCATGAATCGTAAGTATACTGCAGAGGAGTATGCAGAGAGCGTCGCATTGCTGCGTAAGGTATTTGATCATCCGGCTGTCACTACAGATGTTATTGTAGGATTCCCCGGAGAGACGGAAGAGGAATTTGCTGAGACAAAAGCATTCCTGGACAGGATCCGTTTTTTTGAAATGCATATTTTTAAATATTCCAAAAGAGCCGGAACCAAAGCGGCCGTGATGCCGGAGCAGGTGCCTGATCCTGTGAAGACCATGCGGAGTGCGGAGCTTCTGTCCATGGAGAAGGAGCAGTCGAAGCAGTTTCGGGCACATTACGTGGGACGGGAAGCGGAAGTGCTCTTGGAAGAGACAAAACAGATCCATGGAAAAGAGTATCTGCTGGGACATACGGTGGATTATGTCAAAGTGGCGATACCTTTGGAAAAAAATAAGAATCTTTGCACCAATACTGTTGTCCTCGGCAAAGTGCAGGGATTCCTGACAGATGAGATTGTTACGATTGACACTATCACCACTTGAATTTTCAAGGTAAATGCGTTAATATAAGGCATAACGGAAAGATTTGCAACAATTCAGAGCCGTGCAAAAAGGAGCTGCACAGCGGCGGTTTTGCGAATGGTGCTCTGAATAGTTACAGAAATTGCATTAAAGCAGAATAAGAGGATTGTATGCAGGACTTAGGAAATACACAATACTTCAAGGTAGAGACAGAACCTGAGACCGGCGTGAAGCTGGTGCTTTCTACCGTATATGAGGCACTGACGGAGAAGGGGTATAACCCTGTGAACCAGATCGTAGGTTATATTATGAGTGGAGATCCCACTTATATTACCAGCCACAAGAATGCCCGCAGCCTGATCATGAAGGTGGAACGGGATGAGCTGGTGGAAGAACTGCTCACAGAGTATATTAAGACAAAACACTGGAAATAATTACAACTATCGGGAGGACCCACATGCGTATCATGGGTTTGGATTTCGGCTCACGTACTGTGGGCGTGGCAATCAGCGACAGTCTGCTCTTAACAGCGCAGGGTGTAGAGATTATTCGACGCAAAGAAGAAAATAAATTACGACAGACACTGGCTAGGATTGAAGAACTGATCGTGGCTAATGAAGTGGAAGAGATTGTATTGGGACTTCCCAAGAACATGAATGACACCGAAGGTGTCCGCGTGGAACTGACTAAAGAGTTCAAGGAAAAGCTGGAACGCCGCACCGGTCTCCCGGTCATCTTCTGGGATGAGAGACTGACCACCGTAGCTGCGGACAAGACAATGATGGAAGCAGGAATCCGTCGTGAAAACCGTAAGGATTATGTGGACATGATTGCGGCAACACTGATCCTGCAGGGCTATCTCGACCGCAGGAACAATGAAAAGAAAAAGGAAACAGAATGAGTAAATTGGAAAAGATCACATTTTGCCCCGAAGGCGAGGAATCTGTAGAATTTTATGTACTGGAGCAGACCAGAATCGGTGGACATAACTATATTCTGGTAACTGATGTGGAAGAGGGAGACGGAGATGCGCTGATCCTGAAGGATATGTCTCAGGATGGAGAGGAAGAGAGCATCTATGATGTTGTCTCTGATGATGAAGAACTGGAGGCTGTATCCGGCGTTTTTGCGGATATGCTGGAGGACATTGATCTTGTTTAGATCATATTGAGTCAGGTCATTAAGCCATAAAACCACTCCTGTGCAAGCACGTTGTGGTTTCAGACTTATGGTCTTGATATATGATAAATACAGACGACCTCAAGGGAGAGGAAGTCTTATATTTATAAATAATCTGGTAATTATTCAGAGCCATGCAAAGCCTCGCAGAGGCGATTTTGTGAATGGGGTTCGGAACAGTTACATGAATTGTATGATTGGCAGAGAGGGATAAGTAGGCTTTGCCGATTTCAACATATAATGGTTTTGTGCTTAAAGTGACAGGGAATACACGAAGGACATTAAGGTGCCGTTATTTTGATGGAATCGTAAGATCTGGGATATCTGATCTCCACGGGAGTTTTCGAGAAGAGAGCCGGAAGGAGCGGAAGGAAAATCACAGGTCTTTCTTTGCAAAGCGTAACAACCTGTTCTATCGCCGGAATACATACACAAAGAACAGCTGTATAGACGTGTAGAATTTGGAGGTAAATTCGTTGAAAAAGAAAAAAGAGAATATGAATGTTTCAGGACTGAAGATCATTCCCATGGGAGGTCTGGAACAGATCGGTATGAACATTACTGCCTTCCAGTATGAAGACAGTATTATTGTGGTGGACTGCGGATTGTCTTTTCCGGCAGATGATATGCTGGGAATTGATCTGGTCATTCCGGATGTGACATATCTGAAGGATAATATCGACAAGGTAAAAGGTTTTGTCATTACCCATGGACATGAGGATCATATCGGAGCTCTGCCTTATGTGCTCCGGGATATTAACGTTCCTATTTATGCGACCCGTCTGACCATGGGAATCATTGAGAACAAGCTGACTGAGCACAATCTCATGAAGAAGACCAAGCGTAAAGTGGTGAAGTTCGGACAGTCTATCAATCTGGGTGATTTCCGCGTGGAATTCATCAAGACAAATCACAGTATCGTAGATGCGGCAGCACTGGCAATCTATTCCCCTGCCGGTATTGTAGTGCACACCGGAGATTTCAAGGTGGACTACACTCCGGTATATGGAGATGCTATTGATCTGCAACGCTTTGCGGAAATTGGTAAAAAGGGTGTCCTGGCACTGATGTGTGACTCTACCAATGCGGAGCGGCCCGGTTTTACTCCTTCTGAGAAAACAGTGGGTAAGACTTTTGATACTTTATTTGAGGAACATAAAAATACCAGGATTTTTGTGGCAACCTTTGCATCCAATGTGGATCGTGTACAGCAGATTATCAATACTGCCTATAAATTTGGCAGAAAAGTAGCTGTAGAAGGCCGCAGTATGGTAAATATTCTGGATACTGCCATTAAACTGGAGTGCATAAACATTCCGGAAAATACATTAGTCGATCTGGATCAGATGAAAAATTATCCAGACGAACAGCAGGTCATCATTACCACTGGAAGCCAGGGCGAGAGCATGGCTGCCCTGTCCCGTATGGCCAATAATATGCACCGTAAGATTACCATCGGTGCGGGCGATACCGTAATCTTTTCCTCCAACCCCATCCCGGGCAATGAGAAGTCTGTTACCAAGATCATCAACGAGCTGCTCCGCAAGGGTGCAGACGTTATTTTCCAGGATGCCCATGTATCCGGTCATGCCTGTCAGGAAGAGATCAAGCTGATCTATACGTTGATCCATCCGAAATATGCAGTACCTGTGCATGGAGAATATAAGCATCTGAAGGCACAGGCCAAGATCGCAGAGAGCCTTGGCATCAGTAAGGATAATATTTTCATCCTGTCCTCCGGAGATGTGCTGGAAGTCAGTGAGCAGAAGGCGAAAGTAAGCGGCAGGGTACCTGTGGGTGCTATTCTGGTAGATGGACTGGGAGTTGGTGATGTCGGAAATGTTGTATTACGGGATAGACAGCATCTGGCAGAAGATGGTATTATGATCGTGGTTATGAGTCTGGATAAAGCCAGCGGAGAACTGGTGGCAGGTCCTGATATTGTATCCAGAGGTTTTGTATATGTGAAGGAATCTGACGAATTGATCGAGGAGGCAAGACACACTGTGGATGACGCATTGCAGGCATGCCTGGATAAAGGCATTACGGACTGGGGCAAGCTGAAGACCACTACCAAGGATGTTCTCAGCGATTATGTATGGAAAAAGACGAAGAGACGTCCCATGATCCTTCCGATCATTATGGAAGTATAAGCAGGTAACAATTGCTGGAAAGGTTGTAAGCAGATGAAGATTACATCCGACGAAAATGTAAATCAGGCCGTAGAACAAATGGTACAGGCAATCCGTAATACAGATGCTTATCTGGAATACCGGAAGCAGCTGGCACGTGTAAAAGAACAACCGGATCTGAAGCGGCAGATCGATGATTTCCGGACACGGAACTTTGAACTGCAGACCAATAAGGACACAAACTTTGATAAGATCGATCAGTTTACCAGGGAAAATGAAGCTTTTCGTGAAAATCCGCTGGTATCGGATTTCCTGGCGGCAGAACTGGCATTTTGCCGTATGATGCAGGAAATCGGACTCTATGTTACTGACCAGATGCACTTTGAGTGAGCATTTCGAAGCATGTGGATTTTCTCAAACAGATCGTTTAAGCTTGCTTAATAAGAACTGTCTGAGATAATCCATATGGCGAGAAGCCATACATGAGCAAAAGGAAAGTCTCGAAGAGACGATTTTACGAATGTGTTGTTCGAAATGGGGAATGGCCGGAAGAGACGATTTTGCGAATGTGTGGTTCGAAATGCGTAATGTCTGGCAGAAAGGATATAAGACATGAAAGCAGCAAATTTGGCAGGTGCGGTATTAGGAGCCATCTTAAAGGTGGTATTTGCAGTGGCTGTGGTATATCTGGTTTACACCGGGGCATCTAAATGCTATGACTACGGTTATCGCATTTTCACGGAACCGGCAATTTCCAGCGGCGAGGGACGAAAAGTTACCGTAACCCTGACTTCTGATATGTCCGCAACTGAGATAGGTGCAGCTATGCAGGAAAAAGGACTGGTAAGAGATGGCAGACTTTTTGCATTACAGTATCTGCTATCTGAATATAAGAAGGAGTGGAAACCCGGAACCTATGAACTGAGCACAGCAATGACAGCGGAAGAAATGATGGAGGTCATGGGCGGAAATCCGGAAAATACAACAGAAGAGACAGTAGAGACCATAGACAATGGCATTGCAGTCACCGGAGAGACACAGGAGACCGGGAGCGTCGAGGAATAATAGTTATCGAACATCTTTCGGCGCAGGAAGCGTTTGTGGAATGGAGTTAGTATGATCATAGATGAAAGAATGTCCGCATTTATTGATTCCCTGGACAGTGGGAATCCGGCGTGGCTGAACGAGATTGAAAAATATGCGCTAAAGACACAGGTTCCGATCATACGCAGATCAATGCAAAGTCTGTTAAAATTTTTACTGACCTATACAAAGCCGAAGAGCATCCTGGAAGTCGGGACAGCCATCGGCTTTTCTGCGTTACTGATGAGTGAATATGCACCGGCGGACTGTCATATCACTACAATTGAAAAATATGAAAAAAGAATCCCCATTGCGAAAGAAAATTTCCGCAAAGCAGGGAGAGAGGAACGGATTACTCTGCTGGAGGGAGATGCTGCGGAAATCCTCAAGGGGCTGGACGGCACTTACGACGTGATTTTTATGGATGCCGCGAAGGGACAGTATATTCATTTCCTTCCGGATATTCTGCGGTTGCTATCACCTTCCGGGCTTTTGATCTCGGATAATGTATTACAGGACGGTGACATCATAGAGTCCCGTTTCGCCGTGACGAGACGGAACCGGACCATACATGCGAGAATGAGGGAATATCTGTATGAATTAAAACATCACCCAGGCTTGGAAACCGTGATTTTGCCAGTGGGTGACGGAGTGACACTGAGTACGAAAAAAGAGGAGAAAAACAATGACATATAAAAAACCGGAGTTATTGATTCCTGCCAGCAGCCTGGAAGTGCTGAAAACTGCAGTGATATTCGGGGCGGATGCGGTATATATCGGAGGAGAAGCTTTTGGACTTCGGGCAAAGGCCAAGAATTTCAGCAGTGAAGAGATGGCAGATGGTGTTGCTTTTGCCCACGCACATGGAGTAAAAGTCTATGTGACTGCCAATATTCTGGCTCACAACTATGATCTGGAAGGGGCAAGAACGTATTTTGCAGAGCTGCGTGATATGAAGCCGGAACAGCCGGATGCACTGATCATTTCCGATCCGGGAATGTTCATGATTGCCAAAGAAGTCTGGCCGCAGGTGGAAATACATATTTCCACGCAGGCAAATAACACAAATTATGAGACCTATCTGTTCTGGTGGAAGCTGGGAGCAAAAAGAGTGGTATCTGCCAGAGAATTGTCCCTGATGGAGATCAAAGGAATTCGAGAAAAAATACCTGCAGAGATGGAGATTGAGAGTTTTGTCCATGGTGCGATGTGTATTTCTTATTCCGGCAGGTGTCTGTTGAGCAATTTTTTTACGGGAAGAGATGCCAACAGAGGTGCCTGCACCCATCCCTGCCGTTGGAAATATGCCGTAGTGGAGGAGACCAGACCCGGGGAGTATCTGCCGGTCTATGAGAATGAACGTGGAACATATATTTTCAATTCCAAGGATCTATGCATGATCGAACATATTCCGGAGCTGGTGGAAGCCGGAATTGACAGCCTGAAGATTGAGGGACGCATGAAGACTGCCCTGTATGTGGCTGCCGTAGCCAGAACATACCGGAAAGCCATTGATGACTATTTTACGGATCCGGATCTGTATGAGAAAAACATGGACTGGTATCAGGCGGAAATTTCCAAGTGCACTTACAGGCAGTTTACTACGGGCTTCTATTTTGGTAAGCCGGATGAAAATACCCAGATTTATGATAGTAATACTTATGTGAATGACTATATTTACCTCGGGATCGTAGAAATGGTGAAGGCATCAGGGGATATCTGGAAAACTGCCCCGGAAGGATCCGGTCCTGAAGGTGCTTTGTGCAGAATTGAGCAGAGAAATAAATTCTGTGTGGGAGATTCCATAGAGATTATGAAACCTGACGGCACGAATGTCCCTGTCACAGTGGAAGCAATGTATACCGAAGAGGGAGAAAGTGTGGATAGTGCGCCTCATCCCAAACAGGTACTGTGGATAAAATTGTCACAGACACCAAAGCATTATGATTTGTTGAGAGCAAAACAGAAATAGTCATTGACCATTATAACGCACGTGTTGTACACTGTATAAGACAAATAAGACGATTTTGAAATTACGAAAAGTGATGAAAATCGTTCAGGGTCTATATTATACCGGAGGGAAGTAGACACATGCGTGAAGAATTGAATGTAGAGGAGCTTTTTGCCAGCAAGGTATTTACTCTGGGCAAAATGAAGGAGAGACTCCCCAAGAGTACTTACAAAGAAGTGAAAAAAGTCATGGATCAGGGAGGAGAGCTTTCTCTTGCGACTGCAGATGTCGTAGCGAGTGCCATGAAGGACTGGGCCATTGAGAACGGGGCGACCCATTATACCCACTGGTTCCAGCCCCTGACAGGAATTACAGCGGAGAAACATGATGCTTTTGTAACGCATCCGGACGAAGACGGCCGTATGATCATGGAGTTTTCCGGTAAAGAACTGATCAAGGGAGAGCCTGATGCATCTTCTTTCCCGTCCGGGGGCTTACGTGCGACTTTTGAGGCGAGAGGCTATACTACCTGGGACATTACTTCACCTGCATTTATCAAAGAGACAGCAACCGGTCCGACCCTTTGTATCCCCACTGCTTTCTGTTCTTATAAGGGCGAAGCTCTGGATAAAAAGACACCGTTACTTCGTTCCATGGAAGCTCTGAGCAAACAGGCAATCCGTATTGTGCGTCTGTTCGGTAATACAGAGGCAACCAAAGTACTGCCCTCCGTCGGCGCAGAGCAGGAATATTTCCTGGTGGATTCTGCCAAGGCGCTGCAGCGTGAAGATATTATTTTTGCCGGACGTACCCTGTTTGGTGCCCCTGCACCCAAGGGACAGGAAATGGATGACCATTATTTCGGTGTTATCCGTGAGCGTATCGGTGGTTTCATGCATGATGTCAATATCGAACTGTGGAAGCTGGGTGTGACATCCAAGACCCAGCACAACGAGGCAGCTCCCGCACAGCATGAAGTGGCACCAATCTATGAATCTGCAAATGTGGCAGTAGACCACAACCAACTGGTGATGGAGACCCTGAAACGTGTGGCAGGCAAACACGGTCTGCGCTGCATGCTCCATGAGAAGCCTTTTGCCGGCGTGAATGGTTCCGGCAAGCACAACAACTGGTCGATTACGACAGACAATGGCGTAAATCTTCTGGAGCCCGGACAGACTCCCAATGAAAATATTCAGTTCCTGTTGGTGCTGGCATGCATCATGAAGGCAGTAGATACCCATGCGGATCTGCTGCGTCAGAGTGCGTCCAACGTAGGCAATGATCACAGATTGGGCGGCTATGAAGCACCGCCTGCCATCATTTCCATTTTCCTGGGCGAACAGCTGGAGGATGTAGTGGCACAGCTGGTGGAGACCGGTAAGGCCGATAATCTGAAAGAAGGCGGAGTACTCCGTACCGGTGTATCCACATTACCTGATTTTGTAAAGGATGCCACCGACAGGAACCGTACCTCACCTTTTGCCTTTACAGGAAATAAATTTGAATTCCGTATGGTGGGAAGCGAGGATTCCATCGGCAGTCCCAACACCACCCTGAATGCCATTGTGGCAGAAGCTTTCTGCGAAGCAGCAGACCGCCTGGAGGGTGCAGAAGATTTCGATATGGCAGTACATGATCTGATCAAGGAATATATGACGGAGCACCAGCGGATCATTTTCAATGGCAACGGTTATGCCAAGGAATGGGAAGAAGAAGCAGCCAGAAGAGGACTGCCCAACATTCCTTCTATGGTGGCAGCAGTGGATACGCTGACTACTCCCAAGGCTATTCACCTGTTTGAAAAGTTTGGTATTTTTACCGAAGCAGAGCTGCGTTCCCGTGCGGAGGTACTGTACGAGACCTATGCCAAGACCATCAACATCGAAGCACTGACCATGGTGGATATGGCCAATAAGCAGATCATTCCTGCAGTGATGAAATACAGCAAATCTTTGGCGGATGCTGTTATTGCCATTACGGAAGCCGGCGGAGACACCTACGTTCCTGTCCATATGCTGCAGCAGATCACAGAGAAACTGACGGAGATGGAGAAAGCATCTGAAGCACTTCTCGAGGTAGAGAAAAAGGCTTCCGCCATGGAGAGAGGCAAGGAGCAGGCATTCTGCTATCATGATGAAGTCATGGTGGCAATGAACGCACTGAGAAAGCCTGCGGATGAACTGGAGAAGCTGGTAGATAAAAAATACTGGCCGTTCCCGACCTACGCAGACCTGCTGTTTGAGGTATAGAACGTTTCAAAGGTCGTTTTGGATGCAATAATAAAATTTTTTCAAAAAAGGTATTGCAATCAAAAAAAATCTGTTGTATAGTAATGAGCCATAGAGGAGCGATCCTCACAAGTTAATATTTTTCAATGCGAAACGAAGGCGTTTACACTAGGAAGTGTAGCGCCTTTTTTGTTACTATTCAGAGCCGTAAATATTGAACCTATTTGTCGAATGCAGGTTCTGGATAGCAACAGTGCCGGACGGAGTCGCAGGAAGCATGGAAAATAGCGAAAAACAAGGAGGAAACGAAGATGAGTGAAGTATTAAACGTGGAAGAAATCTTTGGCAGTAAGGTATTCACTCTTGGTAAGATGAGGGAAAGATTACCCAAGAGCGTATACAAAGAAGTGAAGAAGATCATTGATCATGGCGGAGAGCTGTCTCTGGCCACCGCAGATGTTGTAGCAAAAGCAATGAAGGATTGGGCCATCGAGAACGGAGCAACCCATTATACTCACTGGTTCCAGCCATTGACCGGTATCACGGCTGAGAAGCATGACGCATTCGTAACCCATCCCGATGAGTACGGTAAGATGATCATGGAGTTCTCCGGCAAGGAGCTGATCAAGGGCGAGCCCGATGCATCTTCCTTCCCCTCCGGAGGCTTACGGGCAACCTTTGAGGCAAGAGGTTATACTGCATGGGATATCACATCTCCCGCATTCCTGAAAGAGGATGCTACCGGCGTGATCCTTTGCATTCCCACTGCTTTCTGCTCTTACAAGGGTGAGGCACTGGATAAAAAGACACCGTTACTGCGTTCCATGGAAGCTGTCAGCACCCAGGCACTGCGTATCGTAAGACTGTTCGGCAACACCGAGGCTACCAGAGTCGTAGCAAGCGTAGGACCTGAGCAGGAATATTTCCTGGTAGACAGAGATAAATACCTGAAGCGTGAAGACCTGATCTTCGCCGGACGGACCCTGTTCGGTGCACCTGCACCCAAGGGACAGGAGCTGGAGGATCACTACTTCGGCACCATCCGTGAGAGAATCGGTTCTTTCATGAAGGATCTGAACATTGAACTGTGGAAGCTGGGTGTAACCGCCAAGACACAGCATAACGAAGTAGCTCCCGCACAGCATGAGCTGGCACCTATCTATGAGACTGCCAACATTGCAGTAGATCATAACCAGCTGGTAATGGAGACTATGAAGAAAGTAGCAGGACGTCACGGTATGACCTGCCTGCTGCATGAGAAGCCTTTTGCCGGAGTGAACGGTTCCGGTAAGCATAACAACTGGTCCCTGGGAACCGATAACGGTGTAAACCTGTTAGATCCCGGCGATACCCCCAACGAGAACATCCAGTTCCTGTTAGTACTGGCATGTATCCTGAAAGCTGTAGATACCCATGCAGATCTGCTTCGTCAGAGTGCATCCGATGTCGGCAATGATCACAGACTGGGAGCCAACGAGGCACCTCCTGCCATCATTTCCGTATTCCTGGGCGAGCAGCTGGAGGATGTGGTCAAACAGCTGGTTGAGACCGGTGATGCCACCCATTCTATCCAGGGAGGTAAGCTTCTGACCGGTGTATCCACACTGCCGGATCTGGATAAGGATGCCACCGACCGTAACAGAACTTCACCCTTTGCTTTCACAGGCAATAAGTTCGAGTTCCGTATGGTAGGTAGTGCAGACTCCATCGCCAGCCCTAACACTACGCTGAATGCTATCGTTGCAGAAGCTTTCTGCGAGGCAGCAGACATTCTGGAGAAGGCAGACGACTTCGATATCGCAGTACACGATCTGATCAAAAAGTACCTGACTGAGCATCAGAGAATTATCTTCAACGGCAATGGCTATTCCGAGGAATGGGTAGAAGAGGCAGCCAGAAGAGGACTTCCCAACATCAAGTCCATGGTAGAAGCTTCCGAGACTCTGACCACCGAAAAGTCTATCAAGCTGTTCGAGAAGTTCGGCATCTTCACCAAGGCTGAGCTGGAATCCCGCGAGGAGGTTCTGTATGAGACCTACTCCAAGACCATCAACATCGAAGCTCTGACCATGGTAGATATGGCGAAGAAACAGTACATTCCAGCAGTTATGGAGTACACCAGGACTCTGGCTGATACCGTACTGGCTGTTAAAAGTGCAGGTGCTGATGCTACCGTGCAGACCACAGTTCTGAAGAGTATCTCTGAGAAACTGGCTGAAACACAGGCAGCAGAAACCGCACTGGAGGATAAGCTGGCAGAGGCAGCAGGTATCGAAGATCCCAAGAAGCTTGCTTTCTTCTATAAAGATGTGGTACATACCGCAATGGATGACCTGAGAACTCCTGTGGATGAGCTGGAGATGATGGTTGACAAGAAGGTATGGCCCGTACCTAGCTACGGCGATCTGATCTTTGAAGTATAAAAAGCATTGTAAAATACCATAATACATTTCTCTCATTGTGTTGAATAAAAACGGGGCTTACTGCATGTGCGGTGGGCCTCGTTTTTGTTGCGATGTCCGGGAACCTGTGTTAAGATAACAGCATGATGAAAAAAGAAAAGTTTTGGAAAATAATATGTATTCTTGCGGTAATTGCATACACTGTGAAAAGTCTGTTCATCGGAGCGGATATGGACGAAGGCTATGGTATTATGGCAGGGTATCGCCTTGCCATGGGGGACCGGCTGCTTCTGGAAATGTGGGAGCCTCATCAGACGTCGGCTATTTTTACCGCAGTGTTCATTAAACTGTTTCTGATGATGACCGGGGGAATCAATTACCTGAACCTGTACCTGCGGATCGTCAGCCTGCTTATTCAGGGCGGTGTTGCGGTGTATTTATATAAAACACTGCGCAAGGTATGGCCCGGGATGGAACAGGTGACAGTGACACTGCTTGCCATGCTGTACTATATTGTGACACCCAAATGCGTCTATGTACCGGAGTACTCTAATTTACATAACTGGTTCTTTACGTTGATGATCCTGTGCATGCTCCGCTATTTCTTTGGTGAAAAAAAGATTTCTTATCTGGTCTGGGTGGGAATCTTTATGACCTGTGATGTGCTGGCATACCCGAGCATGGTACTGGTATTTATCTGTTGTATGGGGTATCTGCTGCTTCACAAATCCGACAGAAAGTGGAAGGAGTGCTTGGCATACCTTCTTCCCTGCATGATCAGTGCTGGAGCAATGTTTGCTTATCTGTGCAGCTATATGGCGCCTGCCACCATGCTGCAGATGGTGGGAGAGATCTTGAATGAAGGCTCTCATAAGATGACTCTGTTTCAGAAAATAGCAAGCTGGTCGGAAGGATTTATGATAGTGGGGGCTCTTCTGATCCTGGCAGCAGCTGTGGCTTTGGCGGTGAAGCTTCTGGTCACAAAGCTGTTAAAAAAGAAATTGCCGGAGAAATTTCGGGTTCCGGGTCTGTTTTTCCTGGGAGCGGTGTTACTGATCCAGGTATGGTTCTGGCTGTTTGGTCCTTCCAGTGCAATTTACCCCCAGGTTCCTCTTGTAGGGATAACTCTGGCAGGACTTTATATTTTCCTGCGAAAGGACCGGAGCCAGATTGCGGCGGCATACATGATCGGAATCACCTGTGTGAGCTATTTTGCGGCATTGCTGCTCTCCAACTGGGGACCTGACGTATTGAATACCTACCTGATCCTGGGGGCGGTTGCCGGACTTTTATGCATCGGTACTTACTGGGATAAGGTTGAAGAAAAGGGAAGGAAAGTTTTCCGGATCCTGTGCCTGTGTCTGGTACTGGGAAATGCATTCGGCTATTGTTATCTGATGATAGGTGCATCAGACAATCATGCCCCTGTGTTTACCAATGTCCGTGGCATTAACAGAGAGGGGCTGCGTGCCGGAATTCTGACGGACTATATGTCTGCCTTCCGCTATAACAACAATATGGAAATATGGAACGAAGCGGTACCCTCCGGAAGCACGGTGCTGTATGTGGGGGCATCGCAGTTCTACTGCATGCTGGGAGAACATACACAGGCTTCTCCGGATACGATCTGTTCCATGGTTTATGACGAGCGGTTATTGGATTATTGGAAAGTGAATCCGGACCGCTATCCGGATGTCGTAGTATTTGAAAGCTGCTATGGAGATATTTCTGCAGAAGGAGAAAACAGCTTTATCTGGAACTGGCTGCAAAATGATTTTCAGCCGGTGAACCGGGTGGACTATCCCTATATCACTGTGTTTACACGATGAATCTAAAGAAATTGTTCTAATTTTGTATACTTTTTTTAAAATTTTTTAAATTAGGTATTGCAAAATGAAAACAGATAGTGTATACTTCATCAAGTAAACGACATAGGGCTATCGCCAAACGGTAAGGCAACGGACTCTGACTCCGTCATTTCAAGGTTCGAATCCTTGTAGCCCTGCGAAGCAGGGGTTGACCTGCGAAGTAAACCTCAGTAGAGAAATCTACTGAGGTTTTTTGCTGCCCGGAAATATTTACGATAAGGGTCGATGACGATTTTATTTTCTGAAAATGGATATATCATAAAGTTATTAATGAAAATTGGTGATGATGCACAAAAAAGACATGTAACATTGAATAAAATTGTAAAATATGGTAAAATAAAAAACAAAATTTAAGATGAAAAGCCTACAGAAGCAGGCGAAACAAAGGGGAGAGGAGAAACACTTATGAACAACATAAAAGTACAGACTAAAATGATCATGGTAATACTGGCAACGACGGCTGCACTGGTGTTGTGTACCATATTTTCAGCACAAAGCATGAAGGAGCTGCAGTCCAGGGCATTGGAGACTATGGAGACCGATGAAAGAGATTCCTACGATGAGCAGATCAAACAGCAGGTAGACAATGTAATTTCGCTCTGCCAGACCATTTACGACCAGTATCAGGAGGGTGTGTATACGGAAGCGGAGGCAAAGAAACTTGCAGCAGATGAGATCCGTCAGCTTCGCTATGGAGATTCCGGATATTTCTGGATAGATCAGTATGACGGAACCAATGTCGTATTGCTGGGAAGTGCAACAGAGGGTACCAACCGTATGGAGACCAAGGATGCCAATGGATATCAGATGGTCAAGGAGATCATCCGAGTGGGACAGGAGCCGGACGGCGGCTATGTTGATTATGTATTCCCAAAGGAAGGAGAGACGGAATCTTCTCCTAAACGTTCCTACAGTAAAGCGTTTGAACCGTTCCAGTGGGTTATCGGCACAGGTAATTACACCGATTATATTGATGATAAGATTGCCACGGTAAGTGACGAATTTTCCGGTTATGTGACAGGAAGACTGGCGATGTTCATTGCATCGACCCTGATAGAAGGAGCAGTTGTGATCGTCCTTCTTGTCTTCATTATTATCAGTATTGTAAAACCTCTCAAAAAATGTGTGGCATCTATCGGTGTGATGGAACAGGGAGATTTTTCCAGATCAATGGGAGATAAGCTTTTGAAACGCCGTGATGATTTCGGACAGCTGGCAGTCTCTCTGGAGTCTATGAGGACAGAAATGGGCGGCCTGATCGGTGAGGTCAAGGAACAGGCGAACGAAATCAACGATATGGTGCAGAATATTGATAACAGTATTCAGGCGCTGGATGAGCAGATCGAGGATGTGTCCGCTACTACGGAGGAACTGGCAGCCGGAATGGAAGAGACAGCGGCATCTTCCGAAGAGATCAATGCTATGTCTCATGAGATCGAGAGTGCAGCAAAAAATATTGCAACACGTTCCCAGGATGGTGCTACTGAAGCGGATGCAATCCGTGAGCGTGCGGTAGGAATCAAAAAAGACATTACGCAGAATGATCAGCGGACCAAAGCCATTCATGCAGAGATCGATGAAGGACTGACCAGAGCACTGGAAGAAATCAAGGTAGTTAACCAGATCGGAGTTCTGGCAGAATCTATTATGCAGATCACGGGACAGACGAATCTGCTGGCATTGAATGCGTCCATTGAGGCAGCACGTGCAGGAGAAGCCGGAAAAGGATTTGCTGTGGTGGCGGAGGAGATCCGTGTACTGGCAGAACAGTCCAAGGCAGCTGTTGCACATATCCAGGATGTAACCAAGAATGTGATGAATGCTGTAAACAATCTGGCAGAAGGAACACAGAAGCTGCTGGGATTTGTCGGAACAGATGTGGTGGACAGCTTTGCAACATTTTCCGGTATGGCAGATTCTTACAGTAATGATGCCGGTCAGATCGATGGACTGGTAACGGATTTCTCTGCATCCTCCGAAGAACTGTTAGCATCTATCAGCGGTGTTATGGAGGCAATCAACGAAGTCAGCAAGGCAGCTACCGAAGGGGCTTCGGGAACTACGGATATTGCGGATAAGACGGGGGTGGTCGCAGAAAAAGCCAACGATATCAAGGAAAAAGCAGAGGCTGCAAGAATCGCTGCGGACAAGCTCCGGCAGAATGTGGAACACTTTATTGTATAGAGATTTCTACAGGCAAGGCGAGATACAAAAGAAAAACGTTCGAACATATTTTCGAAACCGTCTGTACTTTTCAAAAAAAATCTGCTATAATCTGTGCGTAACGTGAAAATACTATCCATAACTATCTGGTGCGATGTAACGCTGCCGGATAGTTATGGATCATTATTCCAACGATAGATTTGCACGGAGAGGCATCATGAATCATTCTAACGAACCCTCACAATTCAAATTACATTCAGAATACCAGCCTACCGGAGATCAGCCCCAGGCCATTGCGGAGCTGGTGGAAGGCTTCCGACAGGGCAATCAGTTTGAAACGTTGCTTGGTGTCACCGGTTCCGGTAAGACCTTTACCATGGCCAACGTGATCCAGGCACTGAACAAGCCGACACTGATCATTGCTCACAACAAGACACTGGCGGGACAGCTTTATGGGGAAATGAAGGAGTTTTTCCCTGAGAATGCAGTAGAATATTTTGTCAGTTATTACGATTACTATCAGCCGGAGGCCTATGTGCCCTCTTCCGACACTTATATTGCCAAGGACTCTTCCATCAATGATGAGATTGATAAGCTACGCTTGTCGGCGACGGCTTCTCTGGCGGAGCGCAGGGATGTGGTGGTAGTGGCCAGTGTGTCCTGTATTTACGGTTTGGGAAGTCCTGATGAATATCAGGATCTGATCGTATCCCTGCGTCCCGGTATGGTGAAGGACCGCGACGAAGTATTGCGGGAACTGATCGATATTCAATATAACCGCAACGATATGGATATCCAGCGTGCCACCTTCCGGGTCAGGGGAGACGTAGTGGAAGTGTACCCGGCACAGGGCGGAGACTATCTCATCCGCATTGAATTCTTTGGTGATGAGATTGATAGAATCGCAGAGGTGGAGCCGCTTACAGGGAAAATTCATGCAGAGCTGAATCATGTGGCGATTTTTCCAGCGTCTCATTATGTGGTATCCCAGGAGAAGATCAAGGCAGCCTGTGACAATATCGAAGAAGAGATGAAGGAGCGGGTGCAGTTTTTCAAGGGCGAAGGCAAGCTGATTGAAGCCCAGCGTATTGCGGAGCGGACGAATTTTGATATCGAGATGCTCCGAGAGACCGGTTTCTGCTCCGGTATTGAGAACTATTCCAGACATCTGAACGGTCTGCCTGCCGGGGCACCGCCTATGACCCTGTTGGACTTCTTCCCGGATGATTTTCTGATCATTGTGGACGAGTCCCATATGACGATCCCTCAGATCCGCGGCATGTATGCCGGAGACCGTTCGAGAAAACAGACCCTGGTGGATTACGGCTTCCGCCTGCCCTCCGCACTGGATAACAGACCGTTGAATTTTGAGGAATTTGAGGCGCATATTGATCAGATGATGTTCGTATCTGCCACTCCTTCCGATTATGAGAAGGAGCATGAATTGTTACGGACAGAGCAGATCATCCGCCCTACCGGCCTGCTGGATCCTGAAGTACAGGTGCGCCCTGTAGAAGGACAGATTGACGACCTGATCGGAGAGGTCAATAAGGAGATCGCACAGCATCATAAGGTGCTGATCACTACACTGACCAAGAGAATGGCGGAGGATCTTACAGATTATATGAAGGAAGTCGGAATCCGGGTAAAATATCTGCACTCCGATATTGATACTCTGGAACGTGCCCAGATCATCCGTGACATGCGGCTGGATGTATTTGATGTACTGGTAGGTATTAACCTCCTGAGAGAGGGACTGGACATTCCGGAGATCACACTGGTGGCGATCCTGGATGCGGACAAGGAAGGGTTCCTGAGAAGTGCCACCTCCCTGATCCAGACCATCGGCCGTGCGGCCCGTAATGCGGAAGGCCATGTCATCATGTATGCGGATACCATCACGGATTCCATGAGAGAAGCTCTGGATGAGACCAACAGACGTCGGGAGATCCAGATGAAATATAATGAAGAACACGGTATCACGCCTCAGACCATCAAAAAGGCGGTACGTGATCTCATCAGTATCTCCAGGGTGATCGCCAAGGAGGAGGTACGCTTCGAGAAGGATCCGGAGTCCATGACCAGGAAAGAACTGGAGAAGCTCATCGGTGATATCCAGAAGAAGATGCAGAAGGCAGCGGCAGACCTGAACTTTGAGGCGGCAGCAGAACTGCGTGACAAGATGATAGAACTGAAGAAACAGTTGAACGATATGGAGGAAAAAGGTTGAAGAATTTGAGGGGGACGATATCGAACAGAGTAGAACAGATTTTTTTGATACTGTTTGGAAGTGCGTTACTCATGATCACCGGTATCTGCCTGGCAAAACCACAGCATAATTTAATCCCGGTCCGGATGATTGTGTTTACGCTGATATGGATGGTCATTTTATGCTGTGGACGCTGGGTGCTTGGCAGGTTTGATGAGTGGATACAACAGAAGCAAAAACAAAAATTATATGAGATCCTGTTAATTTTGTTTTTTGCAGTGTGGGCTGTTTTATTGTTTATAACAGGATGTGAGGCGAGAAGTTATCCGCATACAGATTTTGAAAATGTGTACAGAGCCGCAGAAGCACTTGCGGGAAATGACGAAGTGGATAACTGGCTGTATTTTTCCAGATGTACCAACAATCGTTTTCCGATGCTGTTTCTTTCCTGTTTATTACGTGTCGGTTATAAGACAGGATTTTCGGATGCTTACTATTTTGTACTGGCATATCAGGTGTTACATGTCATGGCAACCGCAGCATGTCTGTATATTCTTGCCGGGGGCATCGGTATAGATAAGCCCCGTGTCAATTCCCTGTCGGTACTTATGCTGCTATTTCTGTTTACTCCTGTATGGGGAAATATTGCCTTCTTTTATACAGACCAGCTGAGTTTTGGATACAGCATTATGGCGTACACACTTTTCTGGCTGGCAATACATAAATATTCTGAAAGAAAGTGGAAGTATTTGCTGCCTGCTTTCGGAGGAATGCTCTGGGCATTGGCGTTTCAGATAAAAGTAACATCGATAATTCCGCTGTTGGCAGTAAGTATTATTTTGTTTCTAAGAAAAAAATATAAGAATAATATAAAACTGCTCATGCTTTTCTGTGCTGCATTTGCATTAACACTGACGGCAGGCAATATGAAAGTCAGAGCTCTGCCCTGCGAAGAATATGTGGAACGGGACTCTGATCCGGTGCTATACTGGGTTGCCCTGGGATTACACGGTGACGGAAGCTATGCGGCAAATCAGGATTTTGCAATGCTCTGCGAAGCTGCACAGAATAAGGAGGAGAGAGCACAGATTGTAAAAGAAAAGATAAGCCGTGAATGGAAGCAGTTCTTTCATGGAGAGCACATTGTGGCAAAGATACGGTGTAATTTTGCCTGCGGTGATATCGGTGCCAGTGGATATCTGAGATTTCCGTATAAAAGTGGGAATATTGTGTATGAATGGATATCGTGGGACGGACAGTATTTTTGGAAATATGCCTGTCTTTCCACAAGTTATTTGTTCGCAGTTTTTTTGCTAATGGCTGCCGGTGCCTTTTACGGTGCATTTTGTGAGAAGATGAATACTACAATAATGAGCTCCTATGTGGCGGTTTTTGGAATCATGTTGTTTCTGATGCTGTGGGAGGCCCAGAACAAGCAGCTGTTTAATCAGACAGGATGGCTGTTGCTGGCAGCCGGATATGGATTCCGGTTGATTGATGACATAGACAGACATTTTATGATAAGAAACAGGAAATAAAGGAGAAAATAATGGAAGAAGCAAAAAAGATGCGTCCCCGGGAGTATATTAAGATCCGAGGCGCCAATGAACATAATCTGAAAAACATTAATGTAGACATTCCAAGAAATGAACTGGTGGTATTGACCGGTATGTCCGGTTCAGGTAAATCCTCTCTGGCATTTGATACGATTTATGCGGAGGGACAGCGGCGTTATATGGAATCACTGTCCTCCTATGCAAGACAATTCCTGGGACAGATGGAGAAACCCAATGTGGAAAGTATTGAGGGCTTGTCCCCTGCAATTTCCATAGACCAGAAATCCACTAATCGTAATCCTCGTTCTACCGTAGGCACGGTAACGGAAATCTATGATTACTTTCGTCTGCTATATGCCAGAATCGGTATTCCTCATTGTCCGAAATGTGGCAGAGAGATTGCAAAACAGACCGTGGATCAGATGGTGGATCAGATCATGAACATGGGCGAAGGCACGAAGATCCAGCTGTTGGCACCGGTAGTCAGAGGAAGGAAGGGGGAACATGCCAAAGTACTGGAACGTGCCAAGAGAAGCGGCTATGTCCGAGTGCGTATCGATGGCAGCATGTATGAACTGACAGAAGAAATCCATCTGGATAAAAATATTAAGCATAATATAGACATTGTGGTAGACCGTCTGGTGGTAAAGGATGGCATTCAACGAAGACTGACGGATTCTATCGAAAATGTACTGGAGCTGGCAGAAGGACTTCTGGTGGTGGATGTGATCGGTGGAGAACCGGTGACCTTCAGCCAGAGCTTTTCCTGCCCGGATTGTGGCATCAGCGTCAGTGAAGTAGAGCCCAGAAGCTTTTCTTTCAATAATCCCTTTGGAGCCTGCCCTGTATGTTTCGGACTGGGATACAAGATGGAGTTTGATGAGGATCTGATGATACCGGATAAGAGACTGAGCATCAATCAGGGAGCCATTACTGTGATGGGATGGCAGTCCTGTGCGGACAAGTCCAGCTTTACCAATGCTGTTTTGCGGGCATTGGCGAAGGAGTACCATTTTGATCTGGATACCCCCTTTGAAGAATATCCACAGAAGATTCATGATATCCTGATCCATGGAACCAATGGCAAAGAAGTTATGGTGCATTATACCGGCCAGCGTGGCAGTGGTGTGTATCCGGTTGCCTTTGAGGGACTGATAAAAAATGTAGAGCGCCGCTATCGCGAAACTGCTTCCGAAAGCTCCAAACAGGAATACGAGACTTTTATGCGCATTACGCCATGTAAAGAATGTAAGGGGATGCGGTTGAAGAAGGAATCCCTGGCGGTTACGGTATGTGACAGGAATATTTATGAGATTACTTCCATGTCCATCCGTGATCTGCAGAAATTTCTAGACACCATGACTTTGACGAAACAGCAACAGTTTATCGGGGAGCGTGTCCTGAAGGAAATTCGTGCCAGAGTAGGATTCCTGGTAGACGTGGGACTGGAATATCTGTCCCTGGCAAGAGCTACGGCTACGTTGTCCGGCGGTGAAGCACAGCGTATCCGCCTGGCGACCCAGATCGGCTCCGGTCTGGTGGGAGTATGCTATATTCTGGATGAGCCCAGCATTGGTCTGCATCAGAGAGATAATGACAAATTACTGAATACCCTGAAGAATCTGCGTGACCTGGGCAATACACTGGTAGTGGTAGAACATGATGAGGATACCATGCTGGCGGCAGATTACATCGTAGATATCGGACCGGGAGCCGGTTCCCATGGCGGTGAGGTCATAGCCTGTGGTACGGCGGAAGAGATCATGCAGATCCCGGAATCCATTACGGGTCAGTACCTCAGCGGTAAAAAGCGGATTCCCGTACCGGAAACCAGACGTACTCCCACGGGCTGGATCAAAGTGCTGGGAGCACAGGAGAACAATCTGAAAAATGTTGACGTAGAGATTCCACTGGGTGTGATGACCTGCGTCACCGGAGTCTCGGGATCGGGAAAAAGTTCTCTGGTGAATGAGATTCTTTATAAACATCTGGCAAGAGAACTGAACCGGGCACGTTGCATCCCTGGAAAACACAAAGGAATTGAAGGAATAGAGCAGCTGGACAAGGTTATCAATATTGACCAGTCCCCCATCGGACGTACACCAAGATCTAATCCGGCTACTTATACCGGAGTATTTGATCTGATCCGTGATCTGTTCGCTTCTACGGCGGATGCCAAGGCGAAAGGCTACAGCAAGGGACGTTTCAGCTTTAATGTCAAAGGCGGAAGATGTGAGGCCTGTGGCGGTGACGGCATTATCAAGATCGAAATGCATTTTCTGCCGGATGTCTATGTTCCCTGTGAAGTCTGCGGTGGTAAACGGTACAACCGTGAGACGCTGGATGTAAAATATAAGGGCAAGAGTATTTTTGATGTATTGGACATGACGGTGGAAGAAGCACTTCCTTTCTTCGAAAATGTACCGTATATCCGCAGAAAGATTGAGACTTTGAATGATGTGGGACTTTCCTATGTAAAGCTTGGGCAGCCCTCCACAACACTGTCCGGCGGCGAAGCACAGCGCATTAAGCTTGCAACGGAACTTTCGAGGAGAAGTACCGGTAAAACGATTTATATTCTGGATGAGCCTACTACAGGACTGCATTTCGAGGATGTACACAAGCTGGTGGAGATCCTGCACAGACTGGCGGACGGCGGAAATACCGTAGTTGTCATCGAGCACAATCTGGATGTGATCAAGACTGCGGACTATATCATTGATATGGGACCGGAAGGCGGAGACCGTGGTGGTACGGTGATTGCCAAAGGAACGCCGGAAGAAATTGTAAAGGTGAAGAAATCCTACACCGGATACTATGTGAAAAAGATGTTGGAGAAGGACAAGAAACTACGATAACTATGCAGCCCCCATGCGCAAAAACGCTTTTTCAGAGTCTTCTTTTTGCGCATATGGTTCTGAGTAGTTATCAAATTTTAAGAATTACCCCCTATGAAAATATAAAAAATTCAGTTATAATACATTGTATATGACTAAAATAGCGTGTAGAGTCAAGACTTATAGATAGATACCATTGAAAGGGGTAATAAAAGATGCAGTGCACAGATATCGGAATTGATTTAGGTACCGCCAGCATTCTGGTATACATCAGAGGAAAGGGCGTCGTGTTAAAGGAGCCTTCTGTTGTAGCTTTTGATAGAGATACGAACAAGATTAAAGCCATCGGTGAGGATGCAAGACTGATGCTGGGAAGAACTCCCGGAAACATCGTGGCAGTAAGACCGTTGCGCCAGGGTGTTATTTCTGATTATACCGTAACGGAGAAGATGATGAAGTATTTTATCCAGAAGGCTCTGGGTAAGAGAACCTTCCGTAAGCCCCGTATTGCTGTCTGCGTTCCCAGCGGTGTTACAGAAGTAGAGAAGAAGGCTGTAGAGGATGCTACTTATCAGGCAGGTGCCAGAGAAGTGTCCATTATTGAGGAACCCATTGCAGCTGCTATCGGTGCCGGAATTGATATTTCCAAACCCTGCGGTAATATGATCGTGGATATCGGTGGTGGTACTTCCGATATCGCGGTCATCTCTCTGGGAGGTACCGTAGTCAGCGCTTCCATTAAGATTGCCGGAGATGATTTTGATGAAGCCATTGTTCGTTATATGCGTAAAAAACATAATCTGCTCATCGGTGAGAGAACGGCAGAAGACCTGAAGATCAAGATTGGTTCCTGCTACAAGAGAGCAGAAGTAGATTATATGGATGTCAGAGGCCGTAACCTTGTCACCGGTCTGCCAAAGACCGTAAAGGTATCTTCCGAGGAGACCGAGGAAGCATTACGTGAGACCACTGCCCAGATCGTTGAGACCATCCACAGCGTACTGGAGAAGACTCCCCCTGAGCTGGCAGCGGACATTGCGGACAGAGGTATCGTACTGACAGGAGGCGGAAGCCTGCTGCGTGGTCTGGAGGATCTGATCTCCGCTAAGACAGGTATCAACACCATGACTGCAGAGGATCCCATGACTGCAGTTGCTGTCGGAACCGGTAAATATGTAGAGTTTCTGGCAGGTTACAGAGATAACTAAGAAATAAGAAGCAGGCAGGATGCCGGACATTTGTCGAAGGATCGAAACATTGCAGATGGAGGATACGAATGGTTAAAGGCTTATATACTGCTTATACGGGTATGGTAAATGAACAGAACAGAATGGACATCATGACCAACAATCTGGCCAATGCATCCACCGTAGGATATAAAAAGGAAGGCTCCACCAGCCAGTCCTTTGATGACGTGCTGACAGTGAAGATTAAGGATCAGTCAGTGGGCATGAGAAATGTGCAGAGGATCGGCATCAAAAATCCCGGGGTGAAGATCGGAGAGAATTATACCGATTATTCGCAGGGCTCGTTCCGGATTACAGATAATACCTATGATCTGGCGTTGTCCGGTGAAGGATTTTTTGCCATTGAATTTAAAAACAAGGCAGGGGAAACCGATACTAAATATACCCGTGCCGGACAGTTTACCCTGAATAAGGACGGTTACCTCGTTACGGAAGAGGGAGATTATGTGCTGGATACCCAGAACAGACGGATTCGTCTGAACACATTGCTGGATTCCAAAATCACTGATGATGGTACCATCTACCAAAATGACCGGGCGGTGGCCAAAATTCAGGTAACTGATTTCGAAGACTATAACTATCTGGAAAAATACGGGGAGACTTATTACCAGCCGATAGAAGGCGCCAAAATGACTACGGCCAAAGCACAGGTCAAATCCGGATATCTGGAGATGGCGAATGTACAGGTAGTATCCGAAATGGTGAATCTGATCTCCATTACCAGAGCTTACGAATCCAACCAGAAAGTGGTTCAGACCATTGACGGTACTTTAGATGTGGCAGCAAATCAGATAGGTAAACTTCAGTAATGGTAATATAAATGGCAGAAACTGCCGATAAATATAACATGGATAAAAATCAGGTCATGGATGACGTAAGGGACAGCTTGAGAGGAGACTACATATGGTCAGAAGCTTATGGACAGCAGCGACCGGTATGATCGCACAACAGACAAACGTGGATACCATTGCCAACAATCTGGCAAACGTAAATACCACTGGTTACAAGACACAGGTGAATGAATTTAAGAGCCTGTTATACCAGAACATCCAGACGAAAACGACTTCCGCAAACGGAGACACGAAACCAAGCAGTGCGCAGGTGGGACTCGGTGTAAGAAACGCTTCCATCACTTCTGTATTCAAAGAGGGAAGCCTGACAGCATCGGACAGCGATACTGCATTTGCTATTGACGGTAAGGGTTTCTTCGCTGTAAGAGGTGCGGACGGTAATACTTACTACACCAGAAACGGTAATCTGAAATTTACGCTGGCAGCCAACGGCGGTAATATGCTGGCAACCTCCGACGGACTTCCGGTATTGGATACACAGGGCAAACCCATAGTATTAGGCAACAATTACGTTATGAGCAATGTTACGGTGAGCAAGGACGGAAGCCTCTGCTATCCCGATGCAAAGAATAACCCTCAGCCCATTGGTATTACCATTGGGGTATTCCAGTTCAATAATCCGAATGGACTGGAGCGCCTGGCAGACAGTTTATACCAACAGACGGCAGCCAGTGGACAGGCGATCAATGAAGCTACAAATAACAACGTGGAAAAGAGCAGCATTATCCAGGGCTATCTGGAGAGCTCTAATGTGCAGGTCGTGGATGAGATGGTTAACATGATCGTGGCACAGCGTGCTTACGAACTCAACTCCAAAGCCATCACAGCATCTGACGAGATGCTGCAACAGGCCAACAACTTGCGTAGGTAATGAGAAATGTCAAACCGTAAGATGACGATTCGACTGCTTGCAGGCGAAAACGTCAGATTACGGTTTGATAGGGCGAATGCCCGACATCGAAGGAAACGCAAAGCGTTTACGAGATGCATTGCTCATTACCGTGGAGACGATTCGACTGCTTGCAGGCGAAAACGTCAGATTA